>NZ_JBGCCK010000008.1:0-296244 GCF_041262525.1 Streptacidiphilus sp. MAP12-20 | reverse complement strand
GGAGCGCGGGATTGCGCACCGGAGCGCGATCCGCCCGCAGGGCCGCCGTAGCCGTCCGCGCCCTCCCCCCGCGCGGAGCGCGGCTGGCCGCCGGAACGAGGTGCTGGAGCACCGTCCCGCGCCGACCGCGAAGCGCCACGCCCAGCCGAATCGGCTGAACCCCGACCCTCCCCGCGCGGAGCGCGGGATTGCGCACCGGAGCGCGATCCGCCCGCAGGGCCGCCGTAGCCGTCCGCGCCCTCCCCCCGCGCGGAGCGCGGCTGGCCGCCGGAGCGAGGCGCTGGAGCACCGTCCCGCGCGGAGCGCGAAGTGCCCCGCCAGGCGGAGTCGGCCGAGGAACCCCGGGACTCCCCGCGCGGCGCGCGCGGCTGAGCGCCGGAGCGCGGGCTACCGGCGGCTCCGCCCTGTGGGCCGAAAGCGTCCCGGTCCCCCCCGCGCGGAGCACCGTCCCGCGCGGAGCGCGAAGCGCCGGAGCGAGGGGAGGGGGGCTGGGCGCCGTCGCGCGTGGGGCGGTCGGGGTCGCGGGGGGTCTGCGGCATGGTTCGGTCTCTCCGTCAGTGGCCGGAGGGCGGGGTGGAGGGCTTGGACGGTTTCCCGGAAGGCGCGGTCGAGTGCGCTGTCGCGTGTGGCGTCGGCGTTGGGGTCGGGGTGGTCACCGGCGCCGTAACCGACGTGGGCGTGGGAGACGGCGCAGCCGGGAGACGGGAGGGGTCGCCGAGCGTCTTGCCGTTGTCCGCCAGGAACGCCGGGTTGCCGCTCGGGACCATGCCCAGCCCACGGGCCCGCGCGGCGAGCGCGTCCGGCGCGGACCAGCCGTCGATCTGCTGCTGCAGCCCCTGTCGCTCGTTCTGCAGTGACGTCGTCTGCCGCTGCAGCTTCGAGACCGTGAACCCGCCCTGGCTGAGCGCCGTGTTCAGCATCAGCAGCGCGATCAGTCCGCTCGCCAGCAGCACCATCACCAGCAGCGCGAACGGTCCCCGCCCCGCCTTCGCGGAGCGAGTACCGCGTCCCCTCCCGACAGCCACCTGCAAGCACTCCCATCGACAACGATCAATGCCCGGCGCGTTCCCTGATTCTCTCGACCGCCCGCATCCGCACCGGCTTTGCCCGGCGGTTCTCGGCGAGCTCCTCCTCCGTGGGCAGCTCCGCGCCGCGCGTCAGCAGCTTCAGGCGCGGCTGGTGCTCCTCGGGAACGATCGGCAGGCCCGGCGGCGCGGTCGACGCCGCACCCGCCGACAGGAAGCCCTTGACCAGCCGGTCCTCCAGCGAGTGGTACGAGAGCACGACCATCCGCCCGCCGACCGCCAGGGCGTCCAGCGCTCCCGGAATGGCACGTTCCAGCACCGAGAGCTCCCCGTTGACCTCGATCCGCAGGGCCTGGAAGGTGCGCTTGGCCGGGTTGCCCCCGGTCCGCCGCGTCGCCGCGGGGATCGCATTGCGCACCAAATCCACGAGACGCGCGCTGCGGGAGAACGGTTCCTTCTCGCGCTCCCGCACGATCACCGAGGCGATCTTGCCGGCGAAGCGCTCCTCGCCGTAGAACTTGAGGATCCGGGCCAGCTCGCCGTGCGAGTAGGTGTTGAGCACCTCCGCCGCGCTGATGCCGACCGTCTGGTCCATCCGCATGTCCAGCGGCGCGTCCTGCGCGTACGCGAAGCCACGGTCCGCCTCGTCGAGCTGCATCGAGGAGACGCCCAGATCGAAGAGCGCCCCCTGGATCCGCTCGATGCCGAGCCCCGCCAGCACCTCGGGGATCTCGTCATAGACCGCGTGCACCAGCGTCGCGCGCTCGCCGAAGGGCGCCAGCCGCTCGCCCGCGAGCCGCAGCGCCACCGGGTCACGGTCCACCGCGACCAGCCGGGCCTCAGGGAACTCGCGCAGCAGCGCCTCACTGTGGCCGCCGAGGCCCAGCGTCGCGTCCACCACGACCGCGCCGGGCGCGGCCAGCGCCGGGGCCAGCACCTCGAGGGTGCGCCGGAGCATCACCGGGACGTGCTTCGCGTTGTCCGCGGCGGAACTCATCGGGGGCCTCTCTGCTGCGGCCCGCACCGACGGGTCCCCGCCCGCTCGCCCGGTGGGGCTGTGCCCTTTCGCGCGGGGCCCTCTGGCGCCGGGGAAGAGGCGTCAGCGGGCAGCCGCGTGGAGGTGCCGAGCGGGTGGAGGCCGGTGGGTGCGGGCCCTCAATACGTGCTCAAGAACGTGCGGAGCGTCTCTTCTGACACTCCCTCGACGTCGCGTCACTCTACTCCACGGCTCAGTCGGGTCAATCGAACGGCACGGCCGACACCCCGTCCGAGTGAACAAGGAAACCCCTGGTCAGCACGGTTCCCCTCACCCCCTGGGGGCGCGCGCCACGTCCGGGCGCGCCCCCGCGCGGCCGGCGTTCACACGGGCGGCGGAATCTCACGTGACCGGTGTGGCAGCCTCTGGGCACGTGCCCTGCGTCACAGCGCCCCTTTTCGCCCCTTTCCCGCCCTCTCACCTGAGGGAATTCCCACTACGGTCGTATCTATGACCACGACGCCCGACGCCCCGCATCTCGGAGAGACCCCGGACGCGGACGAGCGCCGCCCCCACGGGTCCATCATCGACAGCTTCGTCGCCCGCAACCGCGACTACGCCACGCACTACCGCGACGGCGGCATGGACGCACGTCCGGTCCAGCACGTCGCCGTGGTCGCCTGCATGGACGCCCGCCTCGACGTGCACGCCGCGCTGGGCCTGGAGCTGGGCGACTGCCACATCATCCGCAACGCCGGAGGCGTGGTCACCGACGACACCATCCGCTCGCTGACGGTCAGCCAGCGCGCACTCGGCACCCGCTCGATCGCACTGATCCACCACACCGGCTGCGGCCTGCTCGACCTGACCGAGGACTTCCGGGTGGAGCTGGAGCGCGAGGTCGGCATCCGGCCGTCCTGGGCGCTGGAGTCCTTCACCGACCTGGAGCAGGACGTCCGCCAGTCGATGGCCAGGGTGCGCACCTCCCCGTTCCTGCTGCACCACGAGGACATCCGCGGCTTCGTCTTCGACGTGCACACCGGCCTGCTGCGCGAGATCGAACCGTAGAGACTCCGGTCCGTGGAGACTGGGGAGATCGCCCTGATCCGGCGCCCGGACCGGCCTCCGCGACATGATCTTTACGGCAAATCACCCCTTGTCAGCCAGTCGAGTGACGTAAACCGCCCGCACAGGGAACAATGCCTCTCGAGTGGGCCTCGTACGGGACATGGCGAAGGCCCACTGACGGGGTACCTCCCAGCCGTAGGCTGAAGGAGGGTGGACGGGCCGAGGAGCAGCCGGGTGACGACCTTCGACAATCGCAGCGGTGTCGACCAGCGCATGGAGACCCTCCCGCAGGCGTCTCCGGGCAGCAATGGACTCCACGGCCCACTCGCCGAGCTCGACGCGGTGGTGAGCCGGATCCGCGCCTCCGTGGAGAGCGTGCTGGAGGGCAAGCCGGAGGCCGTGCACCTGGCCCTCACGGTGCTCCTGGCCGAGGGCCACCTGCTGATCGAGGACGTGCCGGGCGTCGGCAAGACCATGCTGGCCAAGGCGCTCGCGCGGTCGATCGACTGCACCGTGCGCCGGATCCAGTTCACCCCCGACCTGCTGCCCTCGGACATCACCGGGACCAGCGTCTTCGACCAGAACCGCCGCGAGTTCGAGTTCAAGCCCGGCGCGATCTTCGCGCAGATCGTGGTCGGTGACGAGATCAACCGCGCCTCGCCGAAGACCCAGTCCGCGCTGCTGGAGTCGATGGAGGAGCGTCAGGTCACCGTCGACGGCGTCAGCTACCAGCTGCCCGCGCCGTTCATGGTGGTGGCCACGCAGAACCCCATCGAGATGGAGGGCACCTACCCGCTGCCCGAGGCCCAGCGCGACCGCTTCATGGCCCGCATCTCCATCGGCTACCCGAGCGCCGAGGCCGAGCTGCAGATGCTCGACGTGCACGGCGGGGCCTCCCCCGTCTCGTCGCTGCAACCGGTCGCGCACACCGACGACGTGCTCAAGCTGATCGACGTGGTCCGCCGGGTCCACGTCGCCGACGAGCTGCGCCGCTACGCGGTCGCCCTGGTCTCCGCCACCCGCACCAGCCCGGAGCTGCGGCTCGGCGCCTCGCCCCGCGCCACCCTGCACCTGCTGCGCGCGGCCCGCGCCACCGCCGCCCTGGACGGGCGCAACTACGTGATCCCCGACGACCTGCAGCAGCTGGCCGTCCCGGTGCTCGCGCACCGCGTGCTGCCGACCGCGGAGACCCAGCTGGGCCGCCGCTCCCCCGAGGACGTCATCGCCGACATCGTGCGCGCCCTCCCCATCCCGCAGCTCAACCGGGGGCTCTGACCGTGCCGCCGACCGAACGGCGCCCACCGGAGAAGCGCGAGGCGGGGACCCTTCGGCAGGCCTTCAGCGGGCTGACCACGCGCGGCCGCTGCTTCCTGGCCGCCGGGCTGACCGCCGTGCTCTGCTCGTACCTGCTCGGCCAGTCCGCGCTGATGCGGGTCGGCCTGCTGCTGGCGGGGCTGCCGCTGTTCAGCGTCGCGATGCTGGTCCGTACCCGGTACCGGGTGGCCAGCGGTCGGCGGCTGGCGCCCTCGCGCACCCCGGCCGGCCAGGAGGCACGGGTCCACCTACGGGTCGACAACGTCTCCCGGGTGCCCACCGGACTGCTGATGCTGGAGGACCGGGTCCCCTACGTGCTCGGACCGCGCCCGCGCTTCGTGCTGGACAGGGTCGAGCCGCGCGGGCACCGCGAGGTCTCCTACCGGGTCCGCTCCGACCTGCGCGGACGCTATCCGCTCGGGCCGCTCCAGCTGCGTCTCGGCGACCCGTTCGGGCTCTGCGAGCTGACCCGCTCCTTCACCGCGTCCGACCTGCTGACGGTCGTCCCGCAGGTGCAGCCGCTGCCGCCGGTGAAGCTGACCGGCGAGTGGTCCGGCTTCGGCGACAGCCAGGCGCGCGCGGTCGCGCTGGCGGGCGAGGACGACGTGGTGCCGCGCGAGTACCGGCACGGCGACGACCTGCGCCGGGTGCACTGGCGTTCCACGGCCAAGTACGGCGAACTGATGGTCCGGCGCGAGGAGCAGCCGCTGCGTCACCACGCCACCGTGCTGCTGGACACCCGTGACCGCGGGCACCGCGGCTCGGGTCCGGCCTCCTCCTTCGAATGGGCGGTCAGCGCCGCCGCCTCGGTCGCACTGCACCTGCTCCAGCTCGGCTACGAGGTGCGACTGCTGACCGACACCGGCGAGCAGGCGACCGCCGCCGGCGCGCTGAGCGCGGGCGGCACCGCGACCGAGGCGGCGGGCCTGCTGCTGGACCGGCTGGCCGTGGTCGAGTTCTCCGAGGGCGCGGGCCTCTCGCGCGCCGAGGAGGTGCTGCGCCTGGGCGGCGAGGGGCTGCTGGTCGCGATCCTGGGCAGCCTGGAGGACGAGCAGCTCGCGGAGCTGTCCCGGCTGCGCCGCCGGGCGGGCTCCGCCGTGGCGCTGCTACTGGACACCGACAGCTGGACGCTGCTGCGCGGCCTCGGCGGCTCGGGCAACGGTTCCGGCAACGGCTCCCCCGGCGGCTCCGGCAACGGCGGCTCCGGCAACGGCGGCTCCAACGGCAGCGCTGGCGGCAACGGCAACGGTTCGGCGCTCGGCGAGGAGCTCATCGACCCGCGCGAGCGGCACCAGCGGCTGCTGCGCGAGGCCGGCTGGCGGGTCCTGCCTTCCCGCTCCGGCGACTCGCTGCCGGAGCTGTGGCGACTGCTCGGCCGCGCCGGAGGCGGCGCGGGCCGATCCCCGGCCCCGGCCGCCCCTGGCCCTGCTGCCGCTGCCACCACCGCAGTCACGAACGGCACGAGCACCAGCACGACCAACGGGGGATCGTGAGATGAACGCCCGCACGCGGATCGCACTGACCGCCGCGGCGGCCACGGTACTGACCGCGACCTCCCTGTGGCCGCTGGTGCAGCCGACCAGCTGGCTCGTGGAGGCCACGTTCCTGCTGCTGCTCCTCACCGGAACCGGTGTGCTGACCCGGCGGGTCTCACTGCCGCGCCCGCTCACCGTGCTGGCCCAGCTCATCGTCGCCGTAGTGCTGCTGACGGTGTTCTTCGCCGACGACGCGGCGGTCTACCACCTGCTGCCCGGTCCGGCGGCGCTGCACCGCCTCGCCGGGATCGTCACCTCGGGCGTGGACGACATGTCCCACTTCAGCACGCCCGCACCGGCCACCGTCGGGCTGCGGTTGCTGCTCACTCTGGCCGTGCTGGGCATCGGCCTGCTGGTGGACGTGCTCGCCGTCACCTACCAGCGCGTCGCGCTCGCGGGCCTGCCGCTGCTCGCCCTCTACGCGGTGGGCACCGGCATCCACCCGCACGGGCCGATCTGGCTCTGGTTCCTGCTCTCCGCCTTCGGCTTCCTGACCCTGCTCATGGCCGAGGGCCGGGACCGGGTCGCCCGCTGGGGCCGGGTCTTCCACGGCAGCGCCGGAACCATGGCCGGCCAGAGCACCAGCCCGCTCACCGCCTCGGGCTTCCGGATCTCCGCGCTGGCGGTGGTCGGCGGGCTGCTGCTGCCGCTGCTGCTGCCCTCGGTGGGCACCGGCATCGTCGCGGACCTCGGCGGAGGCAGCAACGGTCCCGGCAACGGCAACGGCGTCATCACCGCCGTAGACCCGCTGGCCTCGTTGGCCGTCAGTCTTCAGCAGAACCGCTCGACGCCGGTGCTGAGCTACCGGACCACCTCGAACGACCCCAGCGACCAGTACCTGCGGATCGTCGACCTGGAACAGTTCAACGGCGTCTCCTGGAGCACCGGCACCCAGCGGGCGCTCACCCTGCCGACCACCCTGGGCACCCCCGAGGACCTCGCCGGCTGGGTGCGGCGCACCCAGGTCAAGACCGAGGTGACCACCCAGCACGGCTACGTGCAGCAGTGGCTGCCGATGCCCTACCCGGCGACCGGGCTGCAGGTGCAGGGCGACTGGCGCTGGGAGCCCGAAGGCCGCACGGTCATCGGCGGCTCCAACGCGCAGACTGCCTCCGACCTCGACTATGTGGTGGACAGCCTCTCGCTGCACCCGACCCAGGACCAGCTGCGCGGCGTCGGACCGGCGCCGGACCCGATCAAGCAGAACTACCTGGCCCTGCCCGCGAACCTGCCGCCCGTGGTCGGCGACACCGCGAGGGCGGTGACCGCAGGGGCCGCCAGCGACATCGACAAGGCCCTGGCCCTTCAGGACTGGTTCACCCAGAACGGCGGCTTCTCCTACAACACCAAGGTGCCGGTGAGCACCGGCCCGAACGCGCTCGCCGACTTCCTGTCCCGCAAGCAGGGCTTCTGCGTGCACTTCGCCTCGACGATGGCCGCGATGGCACGCAGCCTCCACATCCCGGCCCGGGTCGCGGTCGGCTTCGCCCCCGGCCACCAACAGGCCGACGGGAGCTGGCTGGTCACCACCACGAACGCGCACGCCTGGCCCGAGCTGTACTTCACCGGTGTGGGCTGGCTCCGTTTCGAGCCGACCCCGAGCATCGGCGTCCCGCCGGGCTACGGCAGCGCCGCCAGCCAGCCGACCACCAACCCCACCACGGGCGCGACGACCGCGCCCGGCCCGCAGGCGAGCAGCACCGCGCACAACCCGGCCTGCACGGCGCAGCAGCGCCGGCTCGGCGATTGCGGCCGTGCCCAGACCGACACCGGAACCGGCCACCCGGCCTCCGCGCTGTCGGCGACCTCCCCGCTGGGGCTGGCCGGCTGGTCGCTGGCCGGACTGGTGGTGCTTCTGCTGCTGGTGCCGATGCTCTGGCGGCTGCGGGCCCGCAGCGCCAGGCTGCGTCGCGGCCCGACCGGGCTGACCGACCAGCAGGTGCTCGCTGCCTGGCGCGAGTTGATCGACACCGCCTGGGACCTGGGCATCCCGCCCGACGACGCCGAGACCCCGCGGCACACCGCGGCCAGGATCAGCGAGCTGGGCGAGCTCGGTCCCGGCCCGAGCGCGGCGGCGGGCCGGCTGGCCCTGGCCACCGAGCAGGTCCTCTACGCCCCCGAGGTCTCCGTGCCGCTGTCGCTGCGTCAGGACGTGCGGGAGGTCAGGGACGGGCTCGCGGCCTCCTCCGACCGGCGGACCCGACTGCGGGCGGTCGTGCTGCCGCCCTCCTCGTCCCGCCTCTACCGCGGCGCGTGGCGACGGACCCGGGCCCGGGTGGCGGACCGGACGCGACGCGGGGCCGCAGCCCTGTGGAGCAGGCTGCGACCCCGCCGGTAGTGCGTTACCGCGCTGTGCCGATCATCCGTGCAGGTAGACGATGCCGAGCTTGGTCAGCTGCCAGAGCTGGCCGGCGGCACCGGTGTCGGGCTGAAGGACGGTGACGTAGTTGCCGGACGAGTCAGTGGCGGCGCTGGTGCCGAGGGTCAGCACCATGCCGGCGTTCTGCGAGTCGGCGATCTCGTAGGAGCCGTTGCCGGCGGGCTTGAAGACCCAGTGCTGGTTGCCGCCGCCGTTGCAGCCCCACTGCTCCAGCTTGGTGCCGGCCGCGGTGCTCGCGGCGGTGGCGTCCAGGCACATGTTGCGGTTGCCGCTGAAGTCCAGCTCGTAGCTGCCACCGGACTTGATCTCGAAGACGAAGGACTCGTTCAGTCCTCCGGCGGCGGGATAGGTGATCGCGGGCCGGCCGTTGGTGCTGTCGCCGTAACTGCCGCCGCCGGAGAAGTCGAGCACCTGGCCGTTGGCCTTGTTGGTCAGCTGGTACCAGGCGCCGTCCTCGGGGATGTCGCCGAAGGAGGCGACGCCGGTGGTCAACGGCATGATCGTGGTGCCGTCCTGTTGGTCCAGCGTGCAGTAGGCCTCCTGCTGCGCGGGCTGGTGGTAGAAGTCGTAGAGGCAGGCGCCCTCGGCCTTGTAGCCGGCCACGCGCGGGTGGTACGACTGCCGCACCTCGTCGGTGCACAGGCCCGCGACGCCGATCGACTGGTCACAGCCGTTGCGGGTGAGCTCACCGAGGTCGATCACGTCGCCGTTGATGTACTCGTACGGCGAGCTGGTCCACTCGGCGCAGACCTCGTGCCCGTAGGAGACCCGGCGCTGGTCGAGGAACCGCACCCCCGGCACGGCCTCGGAGGCCGCGCGCTCGGTGTCGTCCAGCTGCGGCACCACCCAGTTGTGCGCCCAGGCCGCGTCCTCGGGGAAGCCGGGACAGCCCTGGGCGACCTTGTCCGCGTAGGTGTTGCTGCGGATGTCCGGGGTGATCGGGGTGAAGTACGAGTTCAGCACCAGCTGGTAGGAGCTGTCCGCGTAGCCGGCGGTGCGCATGGTCTGCCGGATGTCGGTCAGCGCGGCCTCGATCTTCGGCAGCACCGCCTTGGCGCGGGCGCTGATGGTCGCGCTGCCGATGGTGTCGCGGCAGCCCTTGGACTGCGGGATCGGGAAGTAGGCGGTCAGGCAGGAGACGACGATGCCGGTGAAGTCGAAGTCGTCGTTGGCGCCGATGGTCACCACGACCATCTTCACGTTGTAGTTCGCGGCGGTCTGGGCCAGTTGGACGTCCTGCTTGGGCTCGCCGTAGTCGCCGCCGCCCGGTCCGGTGATCTTGGCCAGGGTCGGGTCGGAGGTCAGGTCCCCGGTCTGCGCGCCGGAACAGGCGAGATCGACCGGGGTGACGCCGGTGATGCCGGTGTCGAAGATGAGCGACTGGTTGTGGCGGTGACAGAAGTTCTTGGGGCCGTCGGTGCCTGTCATGTAGGCATCGTTGGTGTCGGTGCCGGCGCCCTCGCCGGATATCGCACTGTCACCGAGGGAGACGATCGCGACGGGACGGGTGTCCGTACCGGTGGCAGCGGCGGGCTGCGCGGCGACCGTGCCCATCCCGCCGACCAGGGCGGCTACGGCGGTGGCGGCGAGGGCCGCTCTGATCTTGAGCGTGGCTGAGCGGGTTGAGCGGGCTGACCTGGCGGATCTGGTCACGCAGAGCTCCTGAGGGTGGACGGGGAGTGCCCGGATCGCCCCTCAGAGTAGGTACCCGTAGGTAACATAACAAGAGTCATGCTCATGTTTTTTGCAGCGAGCACAACAAGAAGCGGGCCCCGAAGTCTCCTTCGGGGCCCGCTGTACGAGGTCTGTCCTGCTCAGCTGCTCAGTTGCCTAGAAGCCGCCGCGCTGCTGCTCCTGCCGGCGCTGCCAGCGCTGCTCCATCCGGTCCACGACGCTGCCGCTGCGCTTGCGGCGTCGCATCGGCGCGCCGGTCCGCGGGTCCACCAGGGCCAGTCGCGGGATCCGCCGCCAGGCGGTGATCCCGAAGACCGCACCCGCCAGCATCAGCACGAATCCGCCGACGCTCACCCACTGCTGATGCAGGAAGAGGCCTCCCATCAGCAGGCCGACGCCCACCACGAAGCCCGCCGCCGAGGCGTAGACGGCCCGACGGGTCCGCGTGCGCAGCCCGCTGCCTTCAAGCGCCGTCGCGAACTTCGGGTCCTCGGCGTACAGCGCTCGCTCCATCTGCTCAAGCAGACGCTGCTCGTGCTCCGAGAGCGGCACGTCGTCCTCCTCCTCTGGCCGCCGGGGCGGGGACCGCCACCGGGGCGCCCACCCCGCCGCACTGCTTGATTCTCGTACAGAGTTTTTTGATCTCGCTAGTGAAGCGTGTATGCCCCGGGCGACCGGCCGTCATGCTTGCTGGCTTTACCCGAATCATACGGTTCACCCTGGGTTTTTGGAGTGCGGTGCCGGATGTGCGGTACCTCTCTCCCGACCTGCTCCAGGACGGCCCGAAACGCTTCGGTGTGCCCGGTCAACGGGCGAGGTCGCGGAGAAGTTTCCCAAGATCGCGGAAGTACGCTCGGACCCCTGCTCGGACCCCCGCTCGGACCCGCCCAGCAGGCTCGCCGGACGGACTGCTCCGGGGCCGAACCTGGCCTGCACGGCGTCCACCGTCCGCTCCAGCTCGGACCAGCCGTGCTCGCGCTCCCCCAAGGCGAGTTGCTGCGGTCGCGCGCCCTCGGCCAGGCCCTCCACCCGCAGACCGACCAGCCGGATCCTGGCCCGCCCCGGCGCCAGCCCCCGGAAGAGCGGGACCGCCGCCGCGTACAGGTCCCTGGCCAGGTCCACCGGCTCCGGCAGACTGCGCGAACGAGTGACGGTACGAAGATCGGCGAAGCGCACCTTGAGGGTGACGGTACGTCCGGCCAGCCCAGCGGCGCGGAGCCGCGCCGCGGTGGACTGGGCCAGCCCGAGCAGCGTGGTCCGGATCAGCTCGTGCTCCGCCGAGACGTCGGCGGGGAAGGTCCGCTCCCCGCCCATACTCCGCTCGGCGCGCTGCGGCACGACCGGACGCGGGTCCTCGCCGCGCGCGTACCGCGCGAACTGGTCGCCTGCGGCGGCCCCGACGATCCGCCGCAGGGTCTCGTGCGGCGTGGCGGCGAGGTCACCGACGGTGACCAACCCGAACCGGGTCAGCGCCTCCGCGGTGCGCGGCCCGACGCCGGGCAGCGCGGTGGCCGCGAGCGGCAGCAGGAAGCCCTGCACCTCGGCCGGACCCACGATCTTGACGCCGTCCGGCTTGGCCGCGACGGAGGCGAGCTTGGCGATCAGCTTGTTCGGCCCGACGCCGACGGACAGCGCCAGGCGCTGCTCGTCGCGGACGCGCTTGCGCAGGAGCTCTGCGAGCGCGCGCGGCCGGATGGGCACGCCGGCCAGGTCGAGGTACGCCTCGTCGAGCGAGACCGGCTCGACCCGGCGCGCGAACGAGTGCAGCACCGCCATGACATTGGCGGAGACGACGGCGTACTCGTCCATGTCGGGCGCGACGACGACCAGCTCCGGACAGAGCCGCCTGGCCCGCACGACCGGCTGCCCGGACGCGACGCCCCGCGCCCGCGCCTCGTACGTCGCCGACATCACCACGCCCCGGGGGCCAGTGCCCCCGACGGCAACGGCCCTCCCGGCCAACTCCGGCCTCCGCCGCTGCTCGACGGCGGCGTAGAACGCGTCCAAATCCGCATGCACGATCACAGCGGATCACTTGCCCTATCAGGGACGCGGGGCTCCACCGATATGCGGCTCCGCCGCGTGGGCGCGACAAGCGGTAGCTTTCGCTGCCGCCTGTGGCTGCACCCTCCAGGGGCGCGGGGAACTGCGCGACAAGCCACCCTGGGAGGTAGCGCACCGAACGCGCAGGGCCATCCGCACAGGGTGGTTTCTCGCGCAGTTCCTCGCGCCCCTGGAGGGTGCAACTCACCCATCTGCGGACCTGTCGCGCCCGCGCGGCGGAGCCGCACATCAGCAGAGCCTCGCGCCCCTGGCGTGCTGCAACTATCCCTGGGCGAGTTCGGCGAGCACGTGCAACTGCGTGGCCACCGCGTGGAAGGACGGGTCCTCAGAGGCCGCCTGCTCCAAGGCGAGGAGCGCGTCCAGCGCGCCCGGCTCGGTGTCGACGAGGACGCCGGGGACCAGGTCCGCGAAAATGCGGACCCCGTGCACCGAGAGCACCGAGAGACCCGCCCCGTCTGCCAGAGCCCGGAGCTCCGCTCCGGTGAAGCGGCGCGGGGCGTCGCTCTTCTCCACGCCGGCCAGCGCAGCCTTCGCCTCGGCGAAGTGGCCCGAGAGAGCGCGGGCCAGGACCGCGCCGTTGCGGTTGGCAGCGAGCAGGCTGACGAGACCGCCCGGCCGCAGCACCGCGGTGAGGTCGCGGAGCGACTCCGCAGGGTTGTCGACAACCTCCAGCACGCCGTGGCAGAGCACCGCGTCCACGCTGCCAGGGGCGACCTGCTGCGCGAGGGTGTCGGTGTCGCCCTGTATCGCGCGGATCTGGCCGGTGACGCCGGCCTCCGCCGCCCGCCGTTCAAGGGCGAACAGCGCGTCGGGGCTGGGGTCGACGACGGTGACCCGGTGGCCGAGGCTCGCGACGGGCACGGCGAAGTTGCCGGTGCCGCCGCCGGTGTCCAGGACGTCCAGGACCGGGCGGCCGAGCGCGGCGGCCTGCCGGTCCAGCGCCGCGCGCAGGACCTCCCACACCACGGCGGTCCGGAGGGCGCTACGGGGACGCGTCGGATACACGGATCGGCTCCTCGGGTCGACTGACTTGACCAACGGGTCCACCCTATTGCCTTCGGCTGCTGGTCGAGCCTCATCCCGGGCTCCCCGGGCTGGTGTGCCAGAGCTTGCGCGGGGCCTCTGCCGCGGGGACGCCCGGCGGCTTGAGGTCGGCGTAGGGGGACATCCGGAAGCCGCTCGGGTGCAGCATCACCCTGCGTGCCGGGGCGGGCTCCGCCTCCGGCCGGGTCGCCAGGACCGCCCGCACCGCGTCCACGCCCTCCGTGCGCCACAGCTCGTGCAGCGCCGTCAGCTCCCACGCGGCCGTCGCCGTCAGCGAGACCCCGCGCGGGCCGGTGCGGCGGACCACGCCGCGCACCACCAGCAGCCAGGAGTGGAAGACCGTCGAGGCGTAATGCTGCTGGGCGTCCTCGAACATGGCGAAGTCCAGCGGTCCGGTCGCGTCGTCCAGGGTGGCGAAGACGACCCGGACGCCGGTCCGCACCGGCGGGGTCTGCGTGGCGACCTTGACCCCGGCGATCAGGATCTCGCTGCGGTTGCGCTGCGCCAGCAGCTCGCGCGAGCGGACCGTGCCGAGTTCCTCCAGGAAGGGCAGGTACGGGCTGAGCAGGTGGGCGCTGTGGTCCAGGCCCAGCGCCTCGATCTCGCCGCGGATGCGCTCGGTCTCGGTGGGTGCGGGCAGCGCCGTGGGGCCGGTCCGCCGCTCCTGCTCCTCCGGGTCCGCGTCGGCCAGCTCCAGCTGGGCCGGGCCCGGACGGCGCGGGCCCTTGGGCTTGGGGTCGGTGGCGGCGTGCAGCAGCAGGTCACGGCGGGTCAGTTCCGGGTGCAGGGTGTCCAGCGCGCCGGCCAGGACCAGGTTCTCCAGCGTCGGCTGCGAGGGCTCGGCGCGGCGGCGGAAGTCGGGCAGGCTCGCGTACCGGGCGCCCTCGCGTTCGCGGACGATCCGCTCCAGCTCGGCGTCGGTGATGCCCTTGACGTCGGCGAGCCCGAGACGCAGCGCGTCGCCGCCGTCGGCGGTGCGCTCCAGCGTGTAGTCGGTGACGGAGTCGTTGACGCTGGGCGGCAGCACGGGGATACCGAACTGGCGGGCGTCGTCCAGGATCAGCCGCTTCGGGTACATGCCGGGGTCGTGGGTGAGCAGGCCGGCGTAGAAGGCGGCCGGGTGATGGGCCTTCAGCCAGGCGGACTGGTAGGTGGGCAGCGCGAAGGCGCCCGCGTGGGCCTTGCAGAAACCGAAGGAGGCGAAGGCCTTGAGGATCTCCCAGACCCGCTCGACCACCGGCCGCGGATAGCCGCGGTGGTCGGCGGCGACGCAGAACCAGTCGCCGGTCGCCTGCTGGCCCTGGATGCTGCCGAGCAGCCGCCGGGATTGGTCGGCCCGGTCGAAGCCGCAGCCGGTCATCTGCGCGATGATGCGGATCACCTGCTCGTGGAAGACGACCACGCCCTCGGTCTCGGCGAGGATCGGGCGCAGGTCGTCGTGGACGAAGACCGGATCGGCCCAGCCGTGGCGGGCGTTGAGGAAGGGGGTGACCATGTCGCTCTTGACCGGTCCGGGGCGGAACAGCGAGATGTCGATGATCAGGTCACCGAAGGTCTCCGGGGCGAACTTGCCGATCAGCTCGCGCTGGCCGGGCGACTCGATCTGGAAGCAGCCGAGCGTGCGGGTGGAACGGATCAGCTCGAAGGTCGCCTCGTCGTCCAGCGGGACGGCGTCGAGGTCGATCCGTTCACCGCGCACCCGTTCCGTCTCCGCGATGGCATGCGCCATCGCGGACTGCATCCGGACCCCGAGGACGTCCAGCTTGAGCAGGCCGATGGCCTCGACGTCGTCCTTGTCGAACTGGCTCATCGGATAGCCCTGGGCGCTCTGTTCGACCGGCGTGCGGTCGCGCAGCACGCTGTCGGAGAGCAGCACGCCGCTGGGATGCAGGGCGATATGGCGGGGCAGCCCGTCCAGCTTCTCGACGAGGTCGAACAGGACGGCGAAGACGCCCTCCTCCAGCCGGGAGTGGCGCAGCTCCGGCAGATCGCGCAGGGCGGCGCGGGCGTCACGGGCGCGGATGTGCGGGAATGCCTTGGCGACGGCATCGATCTCCTGCGGCGGCAGTCCGAGCGCGGCGCCCGCGTCGCGGACGGCGTGGCGGACCCGGTAGGTCTCCAGCATCGCCACGCACATGGTCCGGTCGGAGCCGAAGCGGTCCAGGATCAGGTCGTAGACCGCGGTCCGGCGGGCGGACTCGACGTCGAGGTCGATGTCGGGCAGCGAGACGCGCTTGGCGGAGAGGAAACGCTCCATCAGCAGGCCGTGCTCCAGCGGGTCGACGCCCGAGATGCCGAGCAGGTGGTTGACCAGGCTGCCCGCGCCCGAGCCGCGCGCCGCGCAGCGGATGCCGGCCGCGCGGGTGAGGTCGACGACCTCGGCGACGGTGAGGAAGTAGGTCTCGTAGCCGAGGCCGTTGATCAGCGCGAGCTCCGCCTCCAGCCGGTCGGTGACCTGTCGGCCGGGCCTGCTGTAACGGCCGGCGATCCCGGCCTCGCAGCGCCGGCGCAGTTCGCGGACCGCGCCCGCGTGGGTGGTGCCGAGCACGCTGGGCTCGGGCATGTGCATGGTGCCGAGGCCCAGGTGCAGATGCGGATCGAGTTCGCACCGGTCCGCGATGCGGCGGGTCCGGGACAGCAGGGCGCGCGCCTCGGCGGCGGTCTCGCAGAGGTCGTGCGCGAGGGCGGCCATCTCCGGGCCGGACTTGAGGTACCCCTCGGCGTTGACCCGGTCGCGGGAGCGCAGTTCCAACGGGACCAGGCGGCGGGCAGCGTCCAGTACGTCGGCGACGGGGGCGTCGCCCGGCACCGGATAGCGCACGGCGTTGCTCAGCACGGCGGGCACGCCGACCTCGTGGGCCAGGCGCAGCAGCCGCTGGGCCACGGCGCGGGAGGTGGGGTGGCCTGGCGGCGCGAGGTGGTGCACCACCTCGACCACGACGGCCTCCCCGCAGACCGCCCACCAGCGCAGCAGCTCCGCCTTCGCCTCGGCCATCCGCCCGGCGGCCACGGCGCGGCCGACCGTCGACTCCGGCCCGAGCAGCACGAAGAGCCGGTCGGCGACGTCGGCGATCTGCTCCGGCCGGACCACCGCCCGTCCCCGACGCGCGGGGTCGTCCCCGTGCGCCGCGCTGACCAGCCGGCAGAGCGCCGCCCACCCACGCCGCCCACCGCGCGCCAGCACCACGACCCGCGGCGGCCGCGCCGCGTCGGCGGCGGCGCGGTCGAGGCGGAGGTCGACATCGGTGGTGAGCTCGGCCGGGGGGCGGGAGCCTGAGCCGGCGCGGCCGCCCGGAACGAGGCCCGCCGGGCCGAATCCCCCGGCAGCCTGCGAGTCGGCGGAGGCGTCGCCTGCTGACCTCCCCGCCCCGCTCCCCCGACGGCTCGGCCGCGCCGCGCTCGCGCAGACGAGATCCGCGCCCAGGATCGGGCGGATCCCCGCGGCCACGCAGGCCTGGGCGAAGCGGACGGCGCCGTAAAGGCCGTCACGGTCGGTGAGCGCGAGCGCGCCCATGCCGAGGGCGGCGGCGTGTTCGACCAGGGCCGCGGGCGTGGCGGTGCCGTAGCGCAGCGAATAGCTGGAGGCCGTGTGCAGATGCACGAAGGAGTCCGTGGGGCTCATGTCGTGTGACTCCTCAAGGCGTTGTGGGCCCCTCCCGATCCCGCCGTCTGCTCTGTTCGTTCGATCCGCTCACCCCGTGCGGGGCATCCCCTCCTCTCCCTCGCTCCTGGCCGCCGGCACCGCGCCCGCGCCGCGGGCGATCAGCCGCTGCACCATCCGCAGGAAGAGCGCGGTGTTGCGGATCAGGTCGTCCGCGTCGCGCGCGCTCGCCGCCGAGGCGATCCCGGCCTCGGCGGCGGCGCGCTTGGGCGCGCCGGCCGCGTAGTAGCCCGCCCACTCCGCGAGCTCCGGCGCGACCTCGGGGAGGACCTCCCACGCGGTGCGGATCCGCTTGCGCTTGCGCGGGCTCTCCTCCGGCCGCCCGCGCAACGCGAGCACCGCGGCGGAGGCGCGCAGCGCGGCGAGGTGCGCGGTGGCGTACCGCTCCAGCGGCCCCGACAGCTCCCGCGCGTCCGCGAGGCCGCGCTGCGCCTGCGCGAGCAGATCCACTGCGGCGGGCGGCGCTCCGGCCCGCCGCAGCACCGGATGGATGTCCTCCGCCGGGCGGTAGGGCATGCCCGACCCACCGGTCGGGCTCGGCAGCGGCAGCTGCAGCACCTGCGCCCGACGGGTGTTCCTGCCGTCCTCGGTCTCCCTCATGACGTACGCCCTCCCATGCTCCGGTCAGCCGTCGATCAGTCCGTCGTACTGGTGAGGGTCCAGCGGTCGGTGCTGCGGTCGAAGCTGAGGTCGTAGACGCCGGGGGCGAAGCAGCGGCCGGGGCTGGCCTCGACCCGCCAGACCTCCCGCTCCGTCCGGTCGAGCGGCTGCCCGGCCGCCTGCACGGCGGGGACGGTGACCACTCGGGCCTCCTCCCACCAGGCGCCGCTCTCCTTCCAGTGCCCCAGCACCTCGCGCACCGCGTACACCTTGTCGCGCCAGAGGAAGTGCGTGGGCAGCCCCGTACCGCCGCGCACCTCGACCAGGTCCGCACGCTTTCTGCTCATCGCGTCCTCCTCCTTCGCCGACCACGTTCGAACTCTCGTTCGAACATCTTCAGAGTAACCCGCCGGACCGGAGCCGCGTCAACGCCATATCGCCCACGCTGCCCCTTCACTCGCCATGCTCCACCGCACCACTGACAACGCCGGGACAACGAAGGGCGGGCGATCACTGTCAGTGATCGCCCGCCCGGCAGAAACGCTTCTTTTGGCAGCTCAGAGCCGTGAGCTTCACTCGTTCGACTGAGCCGAATCGCTTTCTCTCCGTAGCGAACACCTCGCGCCGTAGGATTCTGAGCATCGAGGGCGGAGGTATATTCGATGACTGCACTCGACCACGTCCTCTGGCAGGCATGGAAAGCGCTGAAGCTCCCCGAGGGCTACCGCGGCGAGATCATCGACGAAGCCATTGAAGTGTCGCCCACCGGACGTCGCCGCCACATGGTGCTCGCCAACCGCATCTGTCGCGCTCTGGACGCCCACCTGTCCGGCACGCCCTACGCGGCCTATCAGGGAATGAACGTCATCGACGGCCTCAAGGTCACCATCCCCGACGTGCTGGTCACTCTCGCCGACCTCGACGCCTCCCCCGACCCCGAGGGGCTGGGCGTCTCCGCCTCCGCCGTCGCCCTCGTCGACGACTACGACGAGGCCGGAAAGGTCACCGTGCTGACCCGAGCCCGAGCACGCCCGCTACGCGGCCGAGTTGAGCCTCCCCTACGGCACCGACCTGGTCATCCCGGAGGGTCCGGCCAAGGGCCTCGTCATCGGCGAGGAGATCACCGCGGGTCGCTGAGCAGCGCAGCCGGCGGCAGCTCCTGCGCCGACTCGCGCACCACGAGCGAGCCGCGTGGCGTCTCCGGGACGGTGAACAACGGCAGGAACAGCTGCACCAGAGGCCCGATCGCCAGCGCGTACACAACGGTGCCCACGCCCAGCTGACCGCCCATCAGCCAGCCGACCGCCAGCACGGTCACCTCGATCGTCGTCCGGACCAGCCGTACTGAACGGCCGCTGCGGCGGACGAAGCCGGTCATCAGGCCGTCGCGCGGGCCGGGGCCGAAGCGGGCGCCGATGTAGAGGCCACCGGCGACGCCGTTCAGGACGACGGCGCCCGCCAGCATCAGCGCCTGGAGCGGGAGACCGTGCAGGGTCGGCAGGATCCTCAGGCCGGCGTCGACCGAGAGGCCGATGACGAAGACGTTGCTCACCGTGCCCAGCCCCGGCTTCTGCCGCAGCGGGATCCAGAGCAGCAGCACCGCCGCGCCGACGATCATCGTGATGGTCCCGAAGGAGAGCGACACGTGCCGCGCCAACCCTTGGTGGAAGACGTCCCACGGGTCCAGGCCCAGGGCGGCCCGGATCTGCATCGCCATGCTGAAGCCGTACAGCGCGAGGCCGAGATAGAGCTGAACGAGGCGGCGGGTGAGCTGTAGGGCCACAGCGGCCCCTCCCTCCACAGAAGTACTTGAATTTGGCAGGTTCTGGGAACACTCTGGAAGGGATTGGTCTGCCAATCCATAGCCAATTCGCGAGAGGTGGACTGGAACCATGGCTCCCGCCCCACGCGCCGCGATCGGCGCGACCCAACTCGACCGCGCCCTCGGCACCTGGCACAGGTCCGGGCAGGGCCCCGCCTACCGCGCGCTCGCCGGCGGGCTGCGCACGCTGGTCCTCGACGGGCGGGTGCCCGTCGAGACGCGGCTGCCCGCTGAGCGGGAGCTGTCCACCGTGCTCGGGGTCAGCCGGACCACCGTCGCCGCCGCCTACGAACTGCTGCGCGACGAGGGCTTTCTGGCCAGCAGGCGCGGAGCCGGCAGCTGGACCGCGCTCCCGGCCGGACGGCCGATGCCGGTCGCCGGGCTCTCCCCCTTCCCGACCGACGGCGGCGGGGTGATCGACCTCGGCGTCGCCGCGATGTCCGCGCCCGAGCCCTGGCTCTCGCAGGCCATGGCGGACGCGGTCGCCGAGCTGCCCCGCTACACCCGCACCCACGGCGACTTCCCGGCCGGGCTCCAGGTGCTGCGCCAGGCCGTCGCCGACCGTTACGCCGCCCGCGGGCTGCCCACCGCCCCCGAACAGATCATGATCACCCACGGCGCGGCGGGCGGACTCTCGCTGCTGCTGCGTCAGTTCCTCGGCCCGGCCGAGCGCGTGGCCGTCGAGTCGCCGAGCTACGCCAACGCCCTGCAGGCGCTCCGCTTCGCCGGAGGCCGGGCCGTGCCGGTGCCGCTGCTGCGCGACGGCTGGGACCTGGAGGCCTGGTCGCGCACCCTGCGCGACGCCGCGCCGCGACTGGCCTACGTCATCCCCGACTTCCAGAATCCGAGCGGCCTGCTCATGTCCGAGCAGGAGCGCCGCGAGCTGGTCGCCGCCGCCCGGTGCACCGGCACGCTGCTGATCGCGGACGAGACGATGGCCGAGCTCTGCCTGGACCATGAACTCGCCCGCGCCATGCCGCGCCCGATGGCCGCGTTCGACCACAGCGGCTGCGTGGTGACGCTCGGTTCGGCCGGCAAGACCTTCTGGGGCGGACTGCGGATCGGCTGGATCCGGGCCACGCCGGAGCTGATCCGCCGCCTCGCCGGGGACCGGGCCAGCCTGGACGTCAGCTCGCCGGTGGTCGAGCAGCTGGCCGTGCGGCACCTGCTGGACCCGGCGGTCCTGCCGGTGGTGCTGGGCCATCAGCGGGACCGGGTCCGCGCCCAGCGCGACGCGCTGGTGGCTGCGGTCCACGCCGACCTGCCGGGCTGGAGCTTCCGGCTGCCGCAGGGCGGGCTCTCGCTCTGGGTCAGGACCGGGTCCGGGCTCTCCGGCAGCGCGCTGGCGACGACGGCCGAGCGCCACGGCGTCTGGATCGGCTCCGGCCCGCGCTTCGGCGTGGACGGGGTGCTGGAGCGCTTCGTCCGGTTGCCCTTCACCCAGCCCGCCGAGGTCTCCCGCGAGGCGGTGCGGCGGCTGGCCGCAGCAGCGGCGTCGTTGGGCGTCGAATCCACTGGGCCGACGTCGCCGACATCGCCGACGAGCGAGGTCACCCTGCTCTGACCCCAGGCCCGGAAGACGGGAGCCGGAACGGCGGAACGGCGCTCACGCGACGACGAGCTCTCGCCCGCCGACGCGTGAACGCCGTTCACCTCCCCGTTCCCCCGATTCCCCCCGGATCCCCCGGTTTCCCTCGCCCCCGTGTTCCCCGTGCTCCCCCGTGGCCGGGCAGCTGCTCCGCCGCCCCGTGTCGGCGGTGCAGTGCCGGGCCCCCGGCGGACCGGAGCCTTTCGGCCCGGCCCTTCCCGGTGCCCACTACTTTGCCGTCGTCGCAGGTCCGGAACCATCCGTGCGGGTACTCAACCCGTTCGGCGCAATACCTGAGTACGAGTACTCAGAGATCTTGGGCATGTCTACCGGACCACAGCCCTCCTCGCCCACCGTCAGCCGGGAGGCCCTACTCTGGTGCGCGACCGACACACCTGCATTCGGGGGACGCACGTGGGCCTGCTCCCACTCATCTTCACCAGCGGCTGGGCGAGTGGCATCAATGCCTACGCCGTGGTCCTGATCATGGGCCTGCTCGGCCGCTACGACGGGCTCAGCACCGTCCCGCCCGCCCTGGAGCGGACGGACGTGCTGGTCATCGCCGGGGTGCTCTTCCTGGTCGAGGCGGTGGCCGACAAGATCCCCTACGTCGACTCCGCCTGGGACGTCGTCCACACGGTGATCCGACCGGTCGCCGGGGCCGTGGTCGCCGCGCTGCTCGCGGGCCACTCCCACGACTCGCTGACCACGCTGGCCGCCGCCGCGCTCGGCGGCGGGACCGCGCTGGCGAGCCATCTGGTCAAGGCCGGGGTGCGGATGGGGGTCAACACCTCCCCCGAACCGTTCAGCAACATCGCGGTCAGCCTCGGCGAGGACGTGAGCGTGGCCGGGCTGGTCACCCTCGCCCTGTTCCATCCGGTGCCCGCGGCGATCATCGCCGGAGCGCTGCTGCTGGCGGGCATCCTGCTGGTGCTCTTCACGCTCTCCCGGATCAGGCGCTTCCTGCGACGGAGGCGGGAGCGCCGGGCCGCGCGGGCCTCGATGGCCTGACCAGCACGGCCAGCACCACGAAGGCCACCACCGCCAGCCCCGCCGAGCAGGCCATCGCCGTCGAGACGCCGTGCGCCAGCGTCGCGTGCAGCCCGGCCTGACCGGTGCCGGAGGGGTGGCGCGTGGCCGTGGTGAAGGCGGTGATCCCGACGGCGGTGCCGAGCGCGCCGCCCGCCTGCTGCATGGTCTGCAGCGTTCCCGAGGCCGCCCCGGACTCCTGCGGGCGGACGCTGGACAGGATGGTCAGGCTCAGCGGCACCATGGTGAAGCCGGCGCCCAGCCCGAACAGCAGCATCGACGGCAGGATCCCGGCCGCGTAGGTGGTGTGGGCGTCGACCCTGGTCAGCAGCAGCAGGCCGGTGAGCAGCAGCAGCGGCGCGCCGAGCAGGAACGGCCGGGCGCCGTACCGGGGCACCAGGCGCGGCGCCAGCCGGGCACCGGCGAAGATCGGCACGGCCAACGGCAGGAAGGCGAAGCCCGCCTGCATCGGTGACAGGCCGAGACCGTTCTGCAGGTACTGGGTGATGAAGAAGAACATTCCGAACATCGCCGCCGCGACCAGCAGCATCGCGGCGTAGCCACCGGCGCGGACCCGGTCGGTGAGCAGCGAGAGCGGCAGCAGCGGCTGCGCGACCCGGCGCTCGACCAGCACGAAAGCGGTCAGCAGCAGGACCGCCGCCGCGAAGCAGCCCAGCGTCAGCGGCGTGGTCCAGCCGACCGTCGCCGCGCGGATGAAGCCGTAGACGAGGGCGACCATCCCGCCGGTGGCGGTCAGCGCTCCGGCCAGGTCGAGGCGTCCGCCCTGGCGTGGGGGCTCCTGGATCACGCGCGGCGCCAGCACGGTGACGACGAGTCCGAACGGCACGTTGATGAACATGACCCAGCGCCAGTTGAGCCAGGAGGTCAGCAGCCCGCCCAGGATCAGCCCGACGGTGGCGCCGCCGGCCGACATCGCCGAGAAGAGGCCGATCGCGCGGGCCCGCTCGGTGGCGTCCTGGAAGGTGGCGACGATCAGCGCCAGCGTGCTGGGTGCGGCGACCGCCGCGCCGACGCCCTGGGCGACGCGGGCGAGCAGCAGCTCGGTCGGTGTGGTGGCCAGGCCGCCGGCCAGCGAGGCGAGGGTGAACAGCGCGATGCCGGAGGCCAGCAGCCGGCGCCGGCCGAATATGTCACCGGCTCGGCCGCCGAGCAGCAGCAGGCCGCCGAAGGTCAGCGAGTAGATGTTCATCACCCAGCTCAGCCCGGCCGAGGAGAAGCCGAGCGCGTGCTGGATGCCTGGCAGTGCGATGGAGACGACGGTGGCGTCGAGGATCACCATCAACTGGCAGGTGAGGATCACCGCGAGCGCCAGGCGATGGTGCGTCGGTGGTGGCGGTTGTACCGCTGGTTCGAGGTCGGCGGGTGCGGAAGAGGAAGCAGGAGAGACAAGGGTGTTCTCGGACATGGCTCCGCCCTGGAGTGCATGGAGAATGGGTGCAAGAATTGGCAGGGAACTCAAACGGAGATATCCTCCGGTTCCAGGGACAACAATACGGAGACTGTCTCCGTTTAGCAAGGGATGAGGTCATGACGGCGGAGACCGCGGCGCAGGACGCCCCCGACCGACCGTCGCGTCGTCCCATGCGCGCGGACGCCAGGCGCAACTACGAGCGCCTGGTCGAGGTCGCCACCGAGTCCTTCCTCGCCAACGGTCCGAACGCCTCACTCGACGAGATCGCCAAGCGCGCCGGCGTCGGCCCCGGCACTCTCTACCGCCACTTCCCCACCCGCGATGACCTCCTCGACGCCGTCTGCGCGCGCTGGGTCGACACCGTCGCGGCCGACGCCAGGCCGCTGCTGGAGGCGACCGAACCGGCCGCGGCGCTGCGCGAATGGCTGGTCAAACTCGTGGACCACGTCGGCGAGTTCAAGGGCCTGGCCTCGGCGCTGCTGCTGAGCGGGGACCGCAAGCACGAGACCGCGGGCGTGCTGCACCACACCTCGGAGGAGCTGATCGAGCGCGCCAAGGCGAGCGGCGAGATCCGGCCTGACGTCACCGTCACCGAGGTGATGCAGCTGACCAGCGGCGTGACCTACGCGTGCGGCAGCGCCAAGCAGATGAACAAGCCCGGCAGCTCACCGGAGCGGCTGATCGGTCTGATCATGGACGGGATCAGTACCCGGTAACGTCCTCGGGTCCAGCCGACTCGCCCTTGCGTGACAGCGCCGCGACCGCCGCGGCCAGCGCGAGCGTCGCCTCCACCTGGGCGACCTGGACGTGGTACTCGCGGCTGTGGCTCAGGCTGGACGCGCGCGACTCCGCCAGCGCTCTGAAGGCCAGCTGCTCGTGGTGCTCGAAGTCCGCCATGCCGCCGATCATAGAGGGCCCACCAGCCAACTAAGATCAATGCCCATGGCACGGATCGTCGTCATCGGCGCAGGAATGGGCGGGCTCGCCGCCGCGGCACGGCTGGCGACGGTCGGCCACCAGGTGACCCTCTGCGAGGCAGCGGAGACCCACGGCGGGATGGTCGGCGCGTACCAGCGCGACGGCTTCCGCTTCGACACCGGCCCGGGACTGCTGACGCTCCCCGCCGTCTACCGCGACCTGATGCTCAAGACCGGCCGCACCCGCCTCGAGGACGAGGTCGAGCTGCGTCCGGTCGACCCCGGCAGCGTCCACCTGCTCCCGGACGGGACCAGGGTCGCCCTCGCCAACGCTTCACTGGCCAAGGTCGAGAGCGCGCTCAGCGCCGCGCTCGGCGCGGGCGCGGGCGAGCGCTGGGGATCCATGCTGGAGCGCGGCCGCGGCGTCTGGGAGGCGACCCGCCGCCCGCTGCTGGAGGAGCCGCTCCCGGACGACCCGTCCGCTCTGCACCGCGACCCCTACGTCCCGGCCAGGCGCGGCCTGCTGGCCCGCACACCGCGCACGCTCGGCGAGGTCGCCGCGCGCGAACTGCGCGACCCGCGGCTGACCGCGCTGCTCGACGAGTACGCGCTGCGCTTCGGCCTGAACCCGGAGCGGGCCCCCGCCTCGCTGACCTCGATGCCCTACATGGAGCAGAGCTTCGGCGTCTGGTACGTCACGGGCGGCATGCGTGCCATCGCCGACGCGGCGCTGCGACGCTGCGAGGCGCGCGGGGTCGAACTGCGCTTCGGGACACGGGTGGAGCGGATCCTCGGCGAGGAGCGGGTGACCGGCGTCCAACTCGCCGACGGCACGGTCCTCGACGCGGACGCCGTCGTCGACGACCGCGCGCCGCAGCAGGGCACCGGCGCGCCGGGCCGCTTCACGCTGCTGCTCGCGCTCCGGGGCGCCCGCCCCGACGGGACCCACCACCGCACCGTCCTGCACGCGCCCGACCGGGCGGACGAGCTCGACGCGCTCTTCGGCCGCGCCCCGCGCCTCTGCGTCCGTCCGACGCTGCAACTGCTGCGCCCCGACGACGCCACGCTCGCCCCCGAGGGTCACGAGACCGCGGTGCTGACGGCCACCGTCCCGCCGCAGGGCCCTGTCGACTGGACCGACGCCGCGCGCGTCTCCGCCTACGCCGACGCCCTGCTGGCCCACGCGGCGCAGGCCGCGCCGGAGTTGCGCGAACGCGTGCTCTGGAGCCAGGCCCGCACCCCCGCCGACACCGCCGCCGAGACCGGTGCGCCGGGCGGCTCGGTGCCCCCGCCCTCGCTGGCGGGCGCGGGCGGCGCCTTCCTGGCGCCGCCGAACACCGACACCCTCCCGGGCGTCTTCCACGTCGGCGGCGCGACCCACCCCGGCGGCGGGCTCGCCCGCGTCGGCATGTCGGCGACGGTCGTGGCCGGGCTGATCGGCACGCCGTAGGCCGCTCACCGCCTACTGCTGCTGCTCCGGGTAGGGGTACGGAGCCTGCGCGTACTGCTCGTGCTGGTACTCGGGCTGGTAGGGGTACTGCGCCTGATCCTGGTACTGGTACTGGGGCTGCTGTTGCTGCGGGTACTCGGAGTACTCGGGGTAGGGCTGCTGGTACGGAGCCGCCTGCGGGTACTGCTGGTACTCCTGATGCTGCTGGTACTCCTGGTACTGCCCGTAGTACTCCGCGTACGCGTACTCCTGCGACTGCCCCTGGTTCGGCGCCTGGGCCTGCTGCGGCTCCGCGTAGTCGATCTGCTGCTCCGCCGCGTAGCCGTAGTACGCCGCCTGCTGCTGCTCCTGCTCGGCGTAGCCGTAGTAGACGCTGTCGCCCTCGACCAGGTACTCCTGGGCCTGGAAGACCGCCGTGGCCTCGACCGCCTCGACCGCCTCCACCGCGCTCACCTCGCCGACGACCACCGGCTCGGGCTCGGCGGCAGCCGCCGCGCCCGCCGCGTCCGCGCCGAAGAGGCGGCCCACGACAGGCACCCGCTCGGGCGCGACCAGCGACCAGTACGGTCCGCCGTGGCCCTTGAGCGCACGTGTGGCCAGCGCCTGGCCCGCGCCGAAGCCCAGCACGCCGGCGCCGATCAGCGGCAGCGAGCCCATCGCCACGCCGCCCACCAGGGCCAGGAAGCCGACCAGCGCGAGCGCGCGCCACGGCAACGGCGCGCGTCGCTGCAGCAGCAACTCGCCCAGCAGCCACAGGGCGACCACCGCGAACGCGGCATACAACAGGGTCACCTCTCGCGCACCACCTCTCGCACCCGTCGAACGGTGGAGCACACCGTACCGGTTCGAGATGAGCGCCGGATCAGCCCTGCGGGGTCAGACCGAGGTTCTGGTAGATCTGCGAAGTCACCGGGGAGAAGTTCATCGTCATGAAGTGCAGGCCCGGGGTGCCCTCGTCGAGCAGGCGGCGGCACATCTCCGTCGCGTACTCGATGCCGACCGCGCGCACCGCCGCCGGGTCGTCCTCCAGCGCGAGCATCCGCTCGGCGAGCGCGGGCGGGAACCAGGCCGTGCTCAGCTCGGGGATCCGGCGCAGCGAGCGGATGCTGGTCACCGGCATGATCTCCGGGATGATCGGCACGTCGCAGCCGGCCGAGGCGACGCGGTCGCGGAAGCGCAGGTAGAAGTCGACGTCGAAGAACATCTGGGTGATCGCGTAGTCCGCGCCCGCGCGGACCTTCGTCACGAAGTGGCGGATGTCGTCGTCCCAGTTCTCCGAGCGCGGATGCCGCTCGGGGAAGGCCGCGACGCCGACGCAGAAGTCGCCCGACTCCTTGATCAGCTCGACCAGCTCGGACGCGTAGTTGACGCCCTGGGAGTGCGGCACCCACTCGCCCAGCGGGTCGCCCGGCGGGTCGCCGCGCAGCGCGAGGACGTTGCGGACGCCCTGGTCGGCGTAGTGACCGAGGATGTTCCGCAGCTCCGCGATCGTGTGGTCGACCGCGGTCAGGTGCGCGACGGGCGTGAGCGTGGTCTCGGCGGCGATCCGGCCGGTGATGTTGATGGTGCGGCCACGCGTCGAGCCGCCGGCGCCGTAGGTGACGCAGACGAAGGTCGGCGAGAGCGCCTCGAGCTTGCGGATCGCCTTCCACAGCCCGGTCTCCGCCTCGGGCGTGCGCGGCGGCATGAACTCGAACGAGTAGGACTTGGCCCCGGACGCCAGAAGATCGCGAATGGAGACCGCGCGGTCAGGGCGGGTGCTGGGGGTTCCGAGAGCCATAAAGGAAGGTTATCCGCCATCCGGACACACTCCGAAACAGCTGTCCAGCCCTTGGGACGGCAGGCCGCAGCGGGACGCCCCGACGGGCATGCCCCTTCACTCGCGCCTCACGCCCGCGGGTTACGCTTTTGGTCCCCGTACCACTCGGAGTCCCGGTGTCCCTCGCCCAGCCCGTCCCCTCTCTCTTCGGCAATCCCGTGGACGAGGAGTGGCTGCGGGAGCGGGTCGACCGGGCGCTCGCGGCCTTCGTCCGCGACCAGGAACGGACCCTGCTGGCCATCTCGCCGCAGCTCTCCCCCGTCTGCGGCACCGTGCGCGACTTCCTGCTCAGCGGCGGCAAGCGGCTGCGCGCGGCCTTCTGCTACTGGGGCTGGCGCGGCGCCGGCGGCTCGCTCGACGAGTCCGGAGCGGTGGCCGCGGCGGCGTCGCTGGAACTGCTGCAGGCCAGCGCGCTGGTCCACGACGACCTGATGGACCGCAGCGACACCCGACGCGGCCTCCCCTCGGTGCACCGGCGCTTCGAGGCCCTGCACGAGGCCCAGGGCTGGCGCGGGGACGCGGCCCAGTACGGGGGCGCGTCAGCGGTGCTGGTCGGCGACCTGCTTCTGGTCTGGTGCGACGCGCTGTTCGGCGACTGCGGCCTGCCCAGGGGCGCGGTGCGGCGGGCGAAGCCGCTCTTCGATCTGATGCGCACCGAGGTGATGGCGGGCCAGTACCTCGACATGCTGGAGCCCGCCGCGGCCTGGTCCGAGCCGACCCCGATCGAGCGGGCCCGGACGGTCATCCACTACAAGTCCGCGAAGTACTCGGTGCAGCGCCCGCTCCAGATCGGCGGCCTGCTGGCGGACGCACCGGCCGCGCTGACCGAGGCCTACGCGGCGTTCGGCCTGCCGCTGGGCGAGGCCTTTCAGCTCCGCGACGACCTGCTCGGCGTCTACGGCGACCCGGCGATCACCGGCAAGCCGGCCGGGGACGACCTGCGCGAGGGCAAGCGGACGCTGCTGGTCGCCGAGGCCCTCGCCGCCTGCGGCCCGGCCGACGCCCGTCTCCTCGACGACCACCTCGGCTCCCCCGACCTCGACGCGGCCGGCCTCGCCCGGCTGCGGGACGTGATCACCCGCAGCGGCGCGCCCGCGCGCGTCGAGTCCCGGATCACCGCGCTGCGCGCCGAGGCCCTGGCCGCGCTCGACGCCGCCCCGATCGCCGACCCCCGCGCCCGCGCCGTCCTGCATCGCCTGACCGACGCGGCGACGGCCCGGCGGCACTGACCGTCCCCTGACGCCAAAGGGCGCGGGGGTGCGACTTCCCTAGGCGTGTTGGCGGATCCGCTCGGAGAGCGACTGCGCCGCGGCGAAGGGGTCCGCTGCCTGAGTGAGGGCGCGGACGACGACGACGCGACGCGCGCCCGCGTCGAGGACCTCGTCCAGGTTGGACTCGTCGATCCCGCCGATCGCGAAGCACGGGCGCTCCGTGGCCTGCTTCGCCGCGTAGGAGACCAGGCCGAGGCCCGGAGCGTAGCGGCCCGGCTTCGTCGGGGTGGGCCAGACCGGGCCCGTGCAGAAGTAGTCCACGCCCGGCTCCTTCAGCGCGACGTCCACCTCCGACTCCGCGTGGCACGAGCGGCCGATGATCACGTCCTCGCCGAGGATCGCCCGCGCCACAGGAACGGGCAGGTCGTCCTGCCCGAGGTGCAGCACGTCGGGGCGCGCGCCGAAGGCGACGTCCGCGCGGTCGTTGACCGACAGCAGGCGGCCGTGTCGGCGGCACGCGTCCGCGAAGACCTCCAGGGCGTCCAGCTCCTGCCTGGCCTCCAGGCCCTTGTCACGGAGCTGGACGATGTCGACACCGCCCGCCAGCACCGCGTCCAGGAACTCGGCCAGGTCACCCTGCTCGCGCCGAGCGTCCGTGCACAGGTAGAGCCTGGCGTCAGCGAGCGCAGCGCGCGCCGCCGTCACAGCAGCATCGCCTGCGCGCGGCGCTTGACCTCGGTGCCGCGGTTCTCGAGCAGGGCCTGGGCGGGCGTGCCGGGCAGGGTCGGGTCATCGGTGAAGAGCCACTCCAGGGACTCCTCCTTGCTGAACCCGCAGTCCTTGAGCACCGTCAGCAGGCCGACCACGCCCTTGACGGGCTTGTCGTCGCCGATGAATGCCGCAGGGACCTGCAGCGCGTTGTTCTCTCCGCGGCGCACCGCCGGCAGCGTGCCGTCGGTGACCATGTTGCGGACCTTGGTGACCTCCACGCCCCACTTCTCCGCGATATCGGGGAGGTAGAGCCAGGCCGGAATCAGGGCGTCGATCTTGGGATCAATCTCACTCACGTCAACAGACTGCCATCCCGGACCCTCCGCGTGCACACTCACGACCTCAGGACCCGCCGCCGCGCGCCTCCCAGCGGGCCTCCAGCCGGGCCAACCCCTCGTTCAGCCGATGCACCTCGTGGAGCAGCGTCCGGAACTGCTCGACCTCCCGATCCCGCTCTGCGGCGGCCGCCGCCTGGTTGTCCTCGCGGCGGGAGACCTGGACCAGCCAGCTCTACGTCGCCCGTTCAGTCCAGCACCGCGATGCCCTCCAGCTCCACCAGCGCGGGCTCGTCCCAGAGCCGGACGACGCCGATCAGCGCCATCGCCGGGTAGTCCCGCCCGGCGCGCGCCCGCCAGACCCGGCCGATGTCGGCGGCGTGGGCGCGGTAGTCCTCCGGGTCGGTGGCGTAGACGGTGAGCCGGGCCAGCCGGTCCGGCTCACCGCCCGCCGCCGCGAGCGCGGCGAGCAGGTTGGCGAGGGCCCGGTCGAACTGCTCGACCACGTCCGCGCCGACGATCGCGCCCTCCTCGTCCAGCGCGGTCTGCCCGGCCAGGAAGACGAGCGTGCCGCCGGTCGCCGTGACCGCGTGGCTGAAGCCGGTGGGCGGGGCCAGCTCGGGCGGGTTGATCCGACGCAACGTCATGACTGCACGCCTCCTCCGTCGACGGTGATGCCCTGACCGTTCAGGGCCTCCTGCTCCAGCAACAGCCGGACCACGGCGGCGACCTCCTCCGGGCGGATCAACCGCCCGATCGGCTGCATCCGTGCGAGCGCGGCACGGGCCTCCGCCTCGTCGCGCCCGGTGCGGGCGACGATCGCGGCGACGGTCGCGTCGGTCATCGGGGTGTCGACGTAGCCGGGACAGACGGCGTTGACGGTCACCCCGCTGCCCGCGAGCTCGGCGGCAGCGGCCCGGACGAGACCCAGCACGCCGTGCTTGGACGCCGTGTAGGCGGCGACGTAGGGTGCGCCGACCTTCGCCGCGACCGAGGCCACCACGACGATCCTGCCCCAGCCCGCCTCCCGCATCGGCGGCAGCGCGCGGCGCAGACAGCGGAACGGCGCGGTGAGGTTGAGCGCGAGCTGCTGGTCCCACAGCTCGTCGCTGGTCTCGGCCAGCCGCGCCGACGCACCAGCCCCGGCTGCGGCGACGAGGATCTCGGCCGGGCCCCATTCCGCCTCGACCCGTCCGAACAGCTCGTCGGCCGCGCCGGGCGCGGTGAGGTCGACCGGGACGGTCAGGCTCGGTCCAGGCAGCGTCCGCGCGGCGCGGCGCAGCGCGTCGGCGTCCCTGGCGGCGAGCACGACGCGGTGACCGGCTGCGGAGAGGTCCGCCGCGACCGCCGCGCCGATGCCGCGGCTGCCGCCGGTGACGACGCAGATCCGGCTCGTCATTTGTAGAGCTCCCTCGCGATGATCGAGAGCTGCACCTCGGAGGCGCCCTCGTAGATCCGGGGCGCGCGGACCTCCCGGTAGAGCTGTTCCAGCAGGTGGCCGCGCTGAAGCGCGCGGGCGCCGTGGATCTGGACGGCGGCGTCGACGACGTACTGCGCCGTCTCGGTCGCGAACAGCTTGGCCATCGCGGCGCGTCCGGTCGGTCCGTACAGGCCGGGCTCGCGCCCGCTCCGTTCGCCCTGCCGGTCGTAGCCGGACGCGGCGGCGTAGACGAGCAGCCGGGCGGCCTCGGTGCGGGTGGCCATCTCGGCGAGCCGGTGTCCGACGGACTGGAGTTCGCGCAGCGGACCGCCGAAGGCCTCGCGGGTGGCGGCGTGCGCGAGCGCGGCGTCGAGCGCGGCCTGGGCCATCCCGACGGCGAAGGCGCCGACGCTGGGCCGGAACAGGTCCAGCGTGCGCATGGCCACGCGGAAGCCGTGGCCGACCTCGCCGAGGACGTCCTCGGGCCCGACGAGGACGCCGTCGAAGGTCAGTCGGCCGATCGGGTGAGGGGAGATCATGTCGAGCTGCTCACCGCCGAGTCCTGGCCGGTCGGCGGGGACGAGGAACGCGGTGACGCCGCGCGCACCGGCGTCCGGGCCGGTGCGGGCGAAGACGGTGTAGAAGTCGGCTTCGGGAGCATTGGAGATCCAGCACTTCTCCCCGCTGAGCCGCCAGCCGCCGCCGTCGCCGGCCTCGGCCTTCGCCTCCAGCGCGAGCGCGGCGGCGTCCGACCCGGCCCCCGCCTCCGACAACGCGAACGCCGCGACGGCCCGCCCGGCGGCGACCTCCGGCAGCCACCGCGTGATCTGCGCCTCGCTCCCGCTCTGCAGCACGGGATACGCCCCGAGCCCCTGCAGCGCGAGCGCGGTCTCGGCCTCGGTACAGACCTGCGCGAGGCTCTCCCGCAGCAGACACAGATCCAGGGCCGCCGCCTGCCGCAATCCGCCTCCGGCGGCTGACTCGCCGCCCACCCCGGGAAACAGCCGCGCCATCAACCCGAGCCGCCCCATCTCCTCCAACATCGGCCGGTTCACCCGCGGCGCCCGCCCGGCCCCCAGCAGCCCGGCTCCGCCGGATGGCAGGCCCGAGGGGGACGAGGCTGCACCGGCCGCTGCGGTCCTGCCTGTCTCCTGCCCCGCCTCGCCAGGCTGCAGGCCCGAGGCTGACGAGACTTCGCCAGCCGCCCCGAAGCCGCCGGCATCATGCCGTGCCCCCGACTCCGCCCCGCCGGGCCGCAGGCCCTGCGCGGGGGCGGGCGCGCCGTGGGCCAGGGGCAGCAGGCGCTGGGTCGCCACGTCGCGGACCCACGCGCAAAAGCGCCGCTGCTCGTCGTCCAGCGCGAACGTCGTCGTCGCCATCGCGCGCTCCCTCCTCCGCCGTGAATCCGTCTCGTCCATTCATATCGCGGAAGGTTGACTGCCGTCACCAACGCGCTAGCCTGACTTTGGACCGACCCGGTCCTCGCCAAGGTCAAGGTGAGGGGGAAACACCCGCCATGCACCTGCTCCCCTCCGCGCACGTCGACACGTTCGCGCGCGAGCATCTCCCGCCCGCCGACACGTGGCCGGAGCTGCGCTTCGACCTGCCGAAGCTGCAGTATCCCGACCGGCTCAACTGTGGGGCCGAACTACTCGACGCCACCATCGCCGCTCTCGGCCCCGACCGTCCCTGTCTCCGCACGGAGGACGGCCAGGTTTGGAGCTACGGCGATCTGCGCGCCCACACCGACCGGATCGCCCGCGTGCTCACCGAGGACCTGGGCGTCGTCCCCGGCAACCGGGTCCTGCTGCGCGGGGTCACCACGCCCTGGCTCGTGGCCTGCTGGCTCGCCGTCATGAAGGCCGGGGCCGTCGCCGTCACCGTGCTCGCCGCGCAGCGCAGTACCGAACTGGCCACCGTGATCGAGATCGCCGACGTGCGGCACGCGCTCTGCGACGCCCGCTCTCTCGACGAGCTCGCCGCCGTCGACGCCCCCGGACTCTCGATCACCCCCTACGGCGGCCAGACCCCCGACGACCTGCTCACCCTCGCCGCCAAGACGTCCGACGCGCCCTTCCCCGCCCTCGCGACCTCCGCCGACGACGTGGCGCTGATCGCCTTCACCTCCGGCACCACCGGCCGTCCGAAGGGCTGCCTGCACTTCCACCGCGACGTGCTGGCCATCGCCGACACCTTCTCCGCCCACGTGCTACGGCCCACCCCCGACGACGTCTTCGCCGGCACGCCGCCGCTCGGCTTCACCTTCGGGCTCGGCGGGCTGGTGATCTTCCCGCTGCGCGTCGGCGCCTCCGCGCTGCTGCTGGAACAGCCCTCGCCCGCCGCGCTGCCCGCCGCGATCGCGCGCCACCGCGTCAGCGTGCTCTTCACCGCGCCGACCGCGTACCGGGTGCTGCTCGACCACGCCGACGAGGCCGACCTCTCCTCTCTGCGCCGCTGCGTCTCCGCCGGGGAGAACCTTCCCGCCGCGACCTGGCATGCCTGGTTCGACCGCACCGGGCTACCGCTGATCAACGGCATCGGCGCGACGGAGCTGCTGCACATCTTCATCTCCGCCGCCGACGCGGACGCCCGCCCCGGCGTCACCGGCCTGCCGGTGCCCGGCTTCCGGGCCCGCGTCATCGACGCGACGACCGGCGCGGAGGTCCCGGACGGCACGCCGGGTCTGCTCGCCGTCCAGGGCCCGACCGGCTGCCGCTACCTCGACGACCCGCGCCAGCGCGACTACGTCCGCGACGGCTGGAACCTGACGGGCGACACCTACATCCGCGACCCCGACGGCCGCTTCCGCTACCAGGCGCGCGCCGACGACATGATCATCTCCGCCGGCTACAACATCGCCGGACCCGAGGTCGAGGAGGCCCTGCTGCGCCACCCGGACGTGCGCGAGGCCGCGGTCATCGGCGTCGCGGACGAGACGCGTGGGCAGGTGGTCATGGCCTTCGTGGTCCTCGCGGAGGGTGTCCCCGCGGACGACGGAACAGCAAAGGGGTTGCAGGACTTCGTGAAGTCCACGATCAGCGCGTACAAGTACCCGCGCCGGATCGAGTTCCGCGAGGCGCTGCCGCGCACGCCCACCGGAAAGCTCCAGCGGTTCCGGCTCCGCTCTCCCGATCTTTAGAGTGACCGTATGACCACTGAGCAGGACGCGCGCGAGCACACGCCGGGCTCGCTGCTCGTCACCTTCTTCGGCGCGCACGGCCGCGACCTCGGCGGCTGGATCGCCGTCGGCGACCTGATCCGGCTGATGGCGGCGCTGGGCGTGGACGCGCAGCCGGTGCGCTCGGCGGTCTCCCGGCTGAAGCGGCGCGGCTTCCTGGTGCCGGAGCCGCTGGGCGGGGTCGCGGGCTACGCGCTGTCGGAGTCGGCGCGCGAGCTGCTCGCCGACGGCGACCGCCGCATCTACGCGACCCGCGCGCCCCGGCTCGCCGACGGCTGGGTGCTGGCCCTGTTCTCCGTGCCGGAGAGCGAACGGCAGCAGCGGCACGTGCTGCGCTCGCGGCTGGCCCGCCTCGGCTTCGGCACGGCCGCGCCGGGCGTCTGGATCGCGCCTGCGCACCTCTACGAGGAGACGCGGCACGATCTGACGAGGCTGAAGCTGGCGCAGTACACCGACCTGTTCCGGGCCGAGCACCTCGCCTTCGAGGCGACGACGGAGTCGGTCCGCCGCTGGTGGGACCTCCCCGCGCTGGCGCGCTGCCATGAGGACTTTCTGGAGGTCCACGAGCCGGTACTGACGCGGTGGAACCGAGGACGCCCGGGGCCGGAGAGTGAAGCCTTCGCCGACCACCTCCGCGCGCTGGACAGCTGGCGCCGCCTCCCGTATCTCGACCCTGGCCTGCCACCTGAGCTGCTGCCTGCGGCATGGCCGGGTTTGCGCGCTGCGCGCGTCTTCCGGGACCTGGACACACGCCTCCGGCAGGCCTCCACGGATTTCGTTCGCACCACGGTTTCTGGCAACGCCTAAAGGGGCGCGGGGAACGGCGCGAGCAACCACCCCTGTGCGGATGGCCCTGAACGTTCGGATCAGTACGCGCGTGGGTGGCTTGTCGCGCAGTTCCTCGCGCCCCTACGCAGTGCAACTACCCTCGGCGCCCGGTCTGCGGTCGGCGACTGCCGGCGCGGTACTGGATCGGCCAGTCCACGCCCGCACCCGACCACTCCTGGTCCGCCGCCGCATGCAACGTCCACGCCGGGTCATAAAGATGCGGGCGCCCCAGGGCGACCAGATCCGCGCGGCCGGCCAGGATGAGGGAGTTGACGTCGTCCCAGGACGACACCGCGCCCACGGCCACCACCGGCACGCGCACGCGGTTGCGGATCGCGTCCGCGAACGGCGTCTGGTAGCTGCGGCCGTAGGCGGGCCGCTCGTCAGCGACGACCTGGCCCGTGGAGACGTCGATCGCGTCCGCGCCGTGCGCGGTGAACGCGGCGGCGATGGTGACGGCGTCATCGACATCGTTGCCGCCCGCCGCCCAGTCCGTCGCGGAAATGCGGACGGTCATCGGGCGGTCCTCGGGCCAGACCTCACGCATCGCATCGAAGACCTCCAGCGGCCAGCGCAGCCGCGCCTCCAACGAGCCGCCGTATGCGTCCTCCCTGCGGTTCGTCAGCGGGGAGAGGAAGGAGGAGAGCAGGTAGCCGTGCGCGCAGTGCAGCTCCAGCAGGTCGAAGCCGGCCGCCGCGCCCCGCCGCGCCGAGGCGACGAACTGCTCGCGCAGCTCCCCCAGCTGCGCCCGCGTCAGCTCGCCAGGGACCTGGCCGACGCCCGGCCGGTAGGCCAGCGGCGAGGGGGCCACCACGGGCCACGCGGAATCCTCTTCGAGCGGGTCGTCCATGCCCTCCCACATCAGCCTGGTCGCGCCCTTGCGCCCCGCGTGGCCGAGCTGGAGACCGATCGCGGCACCGCTGCTGCCGTGGACGAAGTCCACGACCCGGGCCCACGCAGTCTGCTGCGCCTCGGACCAGAGGCCCGTGCAGCCGGGCGTGATCCGCGCGTCGGGTGCGACGCAGACCATCTCCGTCATCACCAGTCCCGCCCCGCCGAGCGCCCGCGAGCCAAGGTGGACGAGATGGAAGTCGTTCGGGAGGCCTTCCTCGGCCGAGTACATGTCCATCGGCGAAACCACGACGCGGTTGCGCAGCGTGAGCCCGCGCAGCCGGAACGGCGTGAACATCGGCGGCGTGCCCGGCGCGGCGTCAGGACCGGCGAACTCCGTCTCGAGCGCGGCGACGTAGCCGGGGTCGCGCAGGCGCAGGTTGTCGTAGGTGATCCGGCGGCTGCGCGTCAGCAGGTTGAAGGCGAACTGCCAGCCCGGCTGGCCCAGGTACTGATCCAGGTTCTCGAACCACTCCAGGCTGGCCTGCGCGGCGCGCTGCGTCGACTCGACGACCGGCCGCCGCTCCGCCTGGTAGGCGGCGAGCGCCTCCGGCACCGAGCCGCTGCCGCAGCAGCTCCGCAGCGCCTCGGCCAGCGCGAGCGCGTCCTCCATCGCGAGCTTGGTGCCCGAGCCGATCGAGAAGTGCGCCGTGTGCGCGGCGTCCCCGAGCAGCACGGTGTTGCCGTCGTGCCAGGTGGCGTTGCGCACCGTGGTGAAGGCGATCCAACGCGAGTCGTTGCCGCGCAGGGCGTGGCCCTGGAGGGCGTCGGCGAAAAGCTTCTCGCAGGCCGCGATCGACTGCTGCTCGTCCAGCACGTCCAGTCCGGCCCGCTGCCAGACATCCTCGCGCATCTCGACGATGACGGTGCTCGCCTCCGCCGAGTAGGGGTAGCCGTGCAGTTGCATGACGCCGTGCTCGGTGTGCAGCACGTGGAACTGGAAGGCGTCGAAGACCAGGTCCGTGCCGAGCCAGATGTAGCGGCAGCGGCGCGTGTCGAGGCTGGGCCGGTAGATCTCGGCGGCGGCCGCGCGCGTCCGCGAGCGCACCCCGTCGGCGGCGACGACCAGGTCGTGGGTCCTGGCCAGCTCGGAGGCGGGCGGCGCCTCGGTGCGGAAGCGCAGGTCGACGCCGAGGGCGCGGCAGCGGGCCTGGAGGGTGTCGAGCAGTCGCCTGCGGCTGGTCGCGGCGAAGCCGTGGCCGCCAGAGGTGAACACCTGGCCGTCGGGCAGGTGGACGTCGATGTCGTCCCAGCGGGCGAAGCCTGCGGCGAGCTCGGCGTAGAGCTCGGGGTCGGCCTCCTCGATGCCGCCGAGCGTCTCGTCGGACAGGACGACGCCGAAGCCGAAGGTGTCCCCGGCCGCGTTGCGCTCCCAGACGGTCACCTCGTGCGCAGGGTCCTGCCGCTTGGCGAGGGCGGCGAAGTAGAGCCCGCCGGGACCTCCGCCGATCACCGCGATCCGCACGGTCGCCTCCCTCTCAGCTCATACTGGTTGTGTCACCATCGTAATGACAGCGCTATGCGCTGTCACCGGCCCTGCCACTTCGGCGGTCGCTTGCCGGTGAAGGCGGCGTGAAACTCGGCGTAGTCGGCGCTCTTCATCAGCAGCGCCTGCGTCATCGCCTCCAGTTCGACGGAGGCCGCGAGGCTCATGTCGAGCTCCTGCGTGAGCAGCGCCTTGGTCTGCGCGAGCGCGAACGCCGGCCCCTCCGCGAGCCTGCGCGCGAGCGCGCCTGCGGCGGCGTCGAGCTCGTCGTCGTCGACGAGCTCGCTGACCAGCCCGTACCGGTCGGCGGTGGCGGCGTCGATCGTGTCGCCGAGCATCAGCAGCTTTGTCGCGTGCCCGAGCCCGACCAGCCGCGGCAGCAGGTACGCGGCGCCCATGTCGGCACCGGCCAGCCCCACCTTGGTGAAGAGGAAGGCGAACCGCGCGGAGCGCGCGACCACGCGGAAATCGGCGGCCAGAGCCAGCACGGACCCCGCCCCCGCGGCGATCCCGTGGATCGCCGCGACGACCGGGATCGGGCACTCGCGCATCGCGCGGACGACCTGGCCGGTCATCCGCGTGAAGTCGAGCAGCTCGTCGGGACGCATGGCGAGGGTGGCCCCGATGATCTCGTTGACGTCACCGCCCGAGCAGAAGGCGCGGCCCTCGCCGCGCAGCAGGATCGCGCGGGTGTCCCCGCGCTGGGGCAGTTCCGCGAGCAGATCGCGCAGGTCGGCGTAGGACTCGAAGGTCAACGCGTTCAGCTTGTCCGGCCGGTCCAGGGTGACCGTCAGCAGGCCCGCGTCGTCGCGGGTCAGGCGGAAGTGCCGCCAGTCCTCGGTGAAGGGAACGGATCCTCGGAACGGGCTCATGATGCGGCGACCTCCCGTGATGGCGACTGGCGTCACGAACACGATATGCGCTCGGACTGACACAAGGGAACGGTGGCGCCGGGGGATGAATCAGGCATACTGCAGACAGACATGCATACGAAGGAGTTCTGAGCATGCGTTACGCGCTGATCGCCGTGGTCCTGGCGGGAACCTGCGTCCTGGAGTGGGTCACCTCCCCGACGACGCTGGCCGCGCTGGCGGTCGTCCTCCCGACCCTGGCCCTGGCCCCCATCGCGATCCTCGCGGGCCGCCCCCTCGGGAACGAGGACGAGGCACCCGGCAACCGACGGGTCGCTTAGGGGCGCGAGGAACTGCGCGAGAAACCACCCTGTGCGGATGGCCCTGTCCGTTCGGTTCAGTGCCTACGCGGGTGGCTTGTCGCGCAGTTCCCCGCGCCCCTGATGGTTCAGGCGAGTGCAGCCTTCAACGGAATCGCGGGGTCGACGGCCTTCGTAAGATCCAGCCGGGCGCCCGCTTCGATGATCTTCCGTCCCTGCGCCAGATCCCGGGGGCGGTCCACCGCAAGAAGCGCGATCAGCGCGTCGCCCCGCAACCACAGCACGGTGTCCTCGCCGCGGGCGACCATCTCGTCACCCGCGTCCCAGTGACCAACGACCTGCACCATGTGACCGAACTGCTCCGACCAGAAGTACGGCACCGGGTCGTAGGCGACCTCGCCGCCCCGCAGGTTCGCCGCCACCACCCGCGCGCCCTGGAGCGCGTTGTCCCAGTGGTGAACCGCCAGCCGCTCGCCGTACCGCCGTGAAGGGAACGACGCGCAGTCCCCCACCGCGTAGACATGACGCAGTCCGCCCGCCCGGAGGAACGCGTCCGCCGCGACCGCGCCGCGGTCGTCGAGGGCGATGCCCGAGCCCGCGAGCCAGCCGTTGTCCGGGCGGGCGCCGATTCCGACGACCACGACGTCCGCCGCGATCTCCGTTCCGTCCGTCAGCCACACCGCGTCCCGCTCGACGCCGCTCACCGCCGCGCCGGTGATCAGCCGCGCGCCCGCCGCCGCGTACCAGCCCCGCGTCCGCTCGCCCAGCTCCGCCGGCAACGCGCCCGCCAACGGCGAGGACGCCGCCTCGACGACCGTGACCTCGCAGCCCAGCTGTCGCGCGACCGTCGCCGCCTCCGCGCCGATCCAGCCCGCGCCGACGACGGCCACCCGCGTGCCCGGCCGCAGCGCGGCCTTCAGCGCGACCGCGTCGTCCTGCGTGCGCAGCAGGAACGCCGACGCCGGCTGGCCGGGCAGCGCGATCGGAGCCGCGCCCGTCGCCAGCACCAGCTGCTCGAAGCCGAGATCCCCCGCGTCGGTCTTCAGCAGCCGCGCCTCGACGTCCACCGACAGCGCCCGCCGACCGAGCGCCAGCTCGACGCCGAGACCGGCGAAGTCGATCTCGAAGCGCGAGTGCTCAGCCTTGCCGAGCAGCACGTCCTTGGAGAGCGGCGGACGGTCGTACGGCGGGTGGGTCTCCGCGCCGAGCAGTACCAGCGAACCGTCGTAGCCCTGCTCCCGCAGCGCCACCGCCGTCTGCACCCCGGCCATCCCGGCCCCGACGATCACTACAGCCATTCGGCCACTGTATAGAGTGGGTCGAGAAGTAGACACGGGAGCCTGGAGCACCGGGCTGAGAGGGAGGCTGACGCGCCTCCGACCGTCCGAACCTGATCCGGGTCATGCCGGCGAAGGGAGTGCAGCAGCCTTGTCACGCACGTCCATGCACACAAGCAGCGACGTCCTGGTCATCGGCGGCGGGATCATCGGCCTCGCTGTGGCCTGGCGGACGGCCCAGCGCGGCCTGTCCGTGACCGTGCTCGACCCGGACCCCGGCCACGGCGCGAACCAGGTCGCCGCCGGGATGCTCGCGCCGGTCACCGAGCTCCAGTACGGCGAGGAGCCGCTGCTCCGCCTCGGCATCGCCTCGAACGCTCGCTACGCCGACTTCGTCGCCGAGCTCACCGAGGCGAGCGGCGGCCTCGACACCGGCTACCGCCGCTGCGGCACGCTCGCGGTCGCGCTCGACGCCGACGACCGGGCCGAACTACGGGAGGTGCACGCCTTCCAGCAGCGGCTCGGGCTGGCCACGGAGTGGCTGAACGGGCGTGAGTGCCGCCGCCTGGAGCCGATGCTGGCGCCGGACGTGCGCGGCGGGACGCTGGTCGCGGACGACCACCAGGTCGACGGCCGCCGTCTCGGCACCGCACTGCTCGCCGCCTGCCGCCGGGCCGGCGTCACGCTGCACCCCTCCCGCGCGGCCTCCGTCCTCACCGCGCACGGCCAGGCCGTCGGCGGCCTCGCCGAGGACGGCACCCGGCTCACCTCCGCGCAGACCGTGCTCGCCGCCGGTTCCTGGTCCGGCGAGCTGCCCGGCCTGCCGCCGGAGGCCCAGCTGCCGCTGCGGCCGGTCAAGGGCCAGGTGCTGCGGCTGCGGATGACGAACCTGCAGGGTGGCCCGCTGCCGATGCCGTTCCTCTCCCGCAACGTCCGCGCGGTCGTGCGCGGCTGCCACATCTACGTGGTCCCGCGCGAGGACGGCGAGCTGGTCGTCGGCGCGACCTCGGAGGAGCAGGGCTTCGACACGACGGTCACCGCCGGTGGCGTCTACGAGCTGCTGCGTGACGCGCACGAGCTGCTGCCGGGCATCACCGAGCTGCCGCTGGTCGAGACCGGCGCGGGCCTGCGTCCGGGCACCCCGGACAACGCGCCTTTGCTCGGCCCGACCGCACTGCCCGGTCTGGTCGCGGCCACCGGCCACTACCGCAACGGCGTGCTGCTCACCCCCGTCACCGGCGACGCGATCGCCGAGCTGCTGGCGACCGGCAGCCTGCCGCCCGAGGCGGCCCCGTTCACCCCGGCCCGGTTCGCCGACGCCGAAACCCCCGCCCCGCTGGAGCTCTCCCAATGACCGCCGACCGTGCCCCTGTCCGCCTCACCGTCAACGGAGAGCCCCGCTCCTTCCCGACCGGGACGACGCTCGCCGAGGTAGTCGCCCAGCTCAGCACCGCACCGAGCGGAGTCGCGGCGGCCGTCAACGAGGCCGTCGTGCCGCGCAGCGCCTGGACCGGGACCACCCTCGCCGACGCCGACCGCGTCGAAATCCTCACCGCCGTCCAGGGAGGCTGACCGCCATGGCTGACGACGTCCTGACCATCGCCGACCGCAGCTTCACCTCCCGGCTGATCATGGGCACCGGAGGCGCCCCCAGCCTGGAGGTGCTGGAGCACGCGCTGCGCATCTCCGGCACCGAGCTGACCACGGTCGCCATGCGCCGGATCAACCCGGCCGCGCGCGGCTCCGTGCTGGAGGTGCTGCAGCGCTGCGGCATCGCCGTGCTGCCGAACACCGCCGGGTGCTTCACCGCCGGGGACGCCGTCCTGACGGCCCGTCTCTCCCGCGAGGCACTGGGGACGAACTGGGTCAAACTGGAGGTCATCGCCGACGAGCGAACCCTCCTCCCCGACCCGATCGAGCTGCTGGACGCCGCCGAGACCCTGGTCGACGACGGCTTCGTGGTCCTCCCCTACACCAACGACGACCCGGTCCTGGCCCGCAAGCTGGAGGACGTCGGCTGCGCCGCCGTCATGCCGCTGGGCTCACCGATCGGCTCGGGCCTGGGCATCCGCAACCCCCACAACTTCCAGCTCATCGTGGAGCGGGCGAACGTCCCGGTCATCCTGGACGCGGGCGCGGGCACGGCGTCCGATGCCGCGCTGGCCATGGAGCTGGGCTGCGCGGCGGTGATGCTCGCCACGGCGGTGACCCGCGCGCAGGAGCCCGCGCTGATGGCGGAGGCGATGCGCAAGGGGGTCGAGGCGGGACGTCTGGCGTACCGGGCGGGCCGAATCCCGCGCCGCTTCCACGCCGAGGCGTCCTCACCGATGGAGGGCCGGGCCAGCTTCGACCCGGAGGCTCCGGCGTTCTGACGCCTACCGGGGCCCCTGGCCGCTCGCCGCCCCGTACACTCCGTGGGATGGACACGACGCTTCACGACCCCCTTCTCGGGCGCCTGCTCGATGACCGGTACCGGGTCGAGCAGCGGATCGCCGTGGGCGGCATGGCCACGGTGTACCGGGGCGTGGACACCCGACTGGACCGGGTGGTCGCGCTCAAGGTCATGCACCCGGGCTTCGCCTCCGATCCGGAGTTCGTCGAGCGGTTCATCCGCGAGGCCAAGGCCGTCGCCCGGCTCTCGCACCCGAACGTCGTGGGCGTCTACGACCAGGGCGACGACCACCGGTCGGCCCCGCCTGCGGTGTTCCTGGCCATGGAGTACGTGCCCGGCTGGACCTTGCGCGACCTGCTACGGGACCGGGGCGCGCTGAGCGTCCGCACGGTGCTGGACATCCTGGAGCCGGTGCTCGCCGCGCTCGGAGCCGCGCACCGGGCGGGACTGGTCCACCGCGACGTGAAGCCCGAGAACGTCCTGCTGACCGAGGACGGCCGGGTCAAGGTGGCCGACTTCGGACTGGTCCGCGCCGTCAACGGCCAGACCGCTGCGACCACCCAGCAGGTGATGGGCACCGTCTCCTACCTCGCCCCCGAGCAGATCGAGCGCGGCGCGGCCGACCCGCGCACCGACGTCTACGCCTGCGGCGTGATGCTCTACGAGATGCTGACCGGCTCCAAGCCGCACACCGGCGAGAACCCGATGCACGTCATCTACCAGCACCTGAGCGTGGACGTGCCGCCGCCGTCCTCGGTGGTGCCGGGCCTCGCGCCGCAGTTGGACGCCATAACGGCCACCGCGACCGCGCGCGACGCGTCGTGGCGTCCGGCCGACGCGGTCGAACTGCTGGCCGCGCTCCAGCGGGTCCGCCGCGAGCTGACACCGCAGCAGCTCGACGCCGAACCGAACCCGTTGCCGCACCAGCAGGGCGGACCCGACTCGCTCTCCTCGCCCACCACCATGCTGCCGCCACCGGTCGAGCGGACCTCGATCATGGACCCGGCGATGCTGCGGCAGCTGCCGCCGGACCTGGTGATGCCGCGCCGCGAGCAGCCCGAGCCGCCGCCCGTCGCGCTGCGGCGTCGCGAGCGGGGTGGTGACCGGCGGCCGCGTTGGGTGCTGCCGGTCGGCGTGGTGCTGGCCCTGGCCCTGCTCCTCGCCGGGCTGACCTGGGCGCTCAACGGCGGCCTCTACACGACCGTGCCGGGTGTGCTGGGCGAGCCGCAGGCGACGGCCGTGCAGACGCTGGAGCACGACGGCTTCGTGGTGCACGTGAAGCAGGACTTCTCGGCCTCCGTCGCCAAGGGCTCGGTGATCGGCACCGACCCCGGCCCCGGCTCCCGTGTCCGCAAGGACGCGGACGTGACGATCGACGTCTCCAAGGGCGCCCAGCGGCCGACCGTGCCGCCGCTGGCCGGCAAGTCCGTCGACGACGCGAAGGCGGCGCTCCAGCAGGCCGGACTGGTGGTCGGCAACGAGCAGCAGCAGGGCGATCCGACGATCCCGGCGGGTTCGGTGATCGGCTCGACCCCGGCGGCCGGCACGCAGGTGGATCCGAACACGACGGTCGACCTGATCGTCAGCACCGGTGCGCAGCCGGTCGACCTGCCGGACGTCACCGGCGAGACGGTCGACCAGGCCACGGCGGACCTTCAGGCCAAGGGCTTCCAGGTGAAGCTCGACCCGAACCAGGTCTTCTCCGGCCAGGACGCCGGCACGGTCGCCTCGCAGAACCCGCCGGCCGGTCAGTCCCAGCAGGGCATCACGATCACGCTGACCATCTCGAAGGGCCAGCAGCAGCTGAACGTCCCCGACGTGACCGGGATGAGCGAGAAGGACGCGACGAAGACGCTCAAGCAGGCGGGCTTCAAGGTCCGCACGCTGGGCTTCACGCTCTTCGGCAAGCCGACGGTCCACAGCCAGAACCCGGCCGGGAACAGTCAGGCTGCCCAGGGCAGCACCATCACCATCTGGCTGTACTGAGCACGAGCCCGAGCACGAGGACGCATGACCGCGAACCTGACCACCATCACGACCTGGCATCTCGCGCAGACCTCGGCGGCGGCGCTGCCGCCGGAGCCGGTGCCCGCGCCGGAGGGGCTGGACCTGTCAGTGGTCCGCGCTGAGGCGATCGGCCCGGAGTTCGCCCGCTTCCTCTACACCGCCGTCGGCGGGGTCTGGAACTGGAGGGACCGGCTGGCCTGGAGCTACGAGCAGTGGGCGAAGTGGCTCGCCGTCGAGGGCACCGAGACCTGGGTTGCCTGGGTCTCCGGTACTCCGGCCGGCTACGTCCAGCTGGAGCCACGTCGTGCGGAGGAGGTGTCGGAGGGCGAGGTGGAGGTCATCTACTTCGGCCTGCTCCCCGCCTTCATCGGACGCGGCCTCGGCAGCCACCTGCTCGACCTCGGCCTGCGCCGCGCCTGGGACCTGGCAACCCGCCACCCGTCCCTGCCCTCGACCCGGCTGGTCACCGTGCACACCTGCTCGCAGGACGGCCCGGCGGCGCTGCGCACCTACAAGTCCAGCGGCTTCGAGCTGGTCCGCGCCGAGACGGCGGAGCAGCCCGTGGGCGAGGCCCCCGGCCCCTGGCCCGGCTCCGGCTTCGCCGCTCCCGGCGTCAGCTGACGTCCCACCAGGGCGCCTTCTCGGCGGCCTCCCTGTCGATCCGCCAGACCACGCTGACCCGGCCCTCCGTGGCCGGGTCCGGCTCCCGCGAGACCTCGGCGAAGCCGAGCCGCTGCGGTACGGCGCCGCTGGCGTGGTTGCGGGCATTGTGGTGGATCTCGACGTGCGTGGTACCGGGCAGCGCGAACGCCTGCCGGGTGAGCGCGGCAGCGGCCATGGTGACCAGCCCCCGCCCACCGCCGTCCTGGTGGATCCAGTACCCGATCTCCCAGCCACCCGGGCCGATCCGCGCCATCATCGAACAGGAACCGAGCGGCGGGCCGTCCGGGTCACCGTCCAGAATCGCGTAGTTGAACATCTCTCCCGTGCGCCACGCCTCGTCCGCCTCAACGAGATAGGCGGCGGTGCTGTCCCGCGAGTGCGCGGCCGCCCAGGGCATCCAGGGCTTCAGCCGTTCCATGGATCCGTCGATGAGGTCGGTCAACACGTCCACCTCGTCAGCACGCCAGCGGCGCAGGACGACTCGGTCGTGATGGAGGATTTCAGCGGCGCGTTCCATGTCGGGATCCTGCCGCGAGCGCTCATTCGCGGGCAAATGGTTTCCGGCCACACCCGCTCTCTCCGGGAGACGAAGCAATAACGAAGCGGAACCCAGCATCCCGCTTTGTTCGGCGAGGAATGTAGCCTCTCCCGCCATGACCGAACTGCACTTCAGCAACCGTGGGCGGCCGCGACCGCGCCTTGCCCAGCTGGCCACCGTTCTCGTCGTCTGCACGGTGCAGGTCGTCATTCTGATTGCGCGGATGGGCTCGAAGGGGATCTACGTCGCGCTCGCACTGGCGCTGCTGGTGCTGCTGCTCTGCGTGGTTCAACGACACAGCTCGACCGGCGTCGGACCGGAGGGCATCACCGTCGACTGGGGCTTGGGCCGAGGCCGCACCTTCGGCTGGCAGGAGATCCGGTGGATCGAGGTCCGAACCAATCGGACGCAGTACGGCACCTCGCTCACCGTCCGGATCACCCTCAGCAGCGGGCGGCGCCGCTCGCTGCCCGCCGTCAGCAGCAGCGAGCTCTATCCGGACCCCGACTTGTCGACCAAGTTCGAGCAGATCGTCGCCTACTGGGAGCTGCACAGCGACGCCGCAACCCGCCTGACAGCCCCGCCCCGCAGGGGCTGGCGGCTGCGGCTGCGCGGCCTCGGGCTCGCGGCTCTCGCTGTGGCCTGCCTCGGCCTGGCCGTCTCGGCGGGGGTGTCGGCAGCCGGGCAGGCCTCGGCGGCTCACGCCTACGAGGCGGTGCCGGGCTGCGGAGGCCCGGTCTCGGAGAGTCCCACCTTCTGCTTCGCGCAAAACGACGCACGGGTCGTGTCCACCTCCGCGCAGTCGACGCCGTTCGGGACCTCGGCCGTCACCGTCAGGCAGGCGGACGGGCTGCTCTGGACCGCGCGCTTCGGCGCCTCGAACGGCCTGACCGAAGAAGCCCACTCCGGGGACCCGGTCTTCATCACCATGAATGCCGATGTCACCGCCGTCACCGAAGTCCGGTATCAGGGGCGTACCTATCCCACCATGGAGGCACCAGAGCTCTGGGTGACGCCGCCCCTGACCGCCTTGATCGCGTTCGCCGGCGCGGCACTGCTCTGCGGCGCGTGGGCCGTGGCTTCTCGGCGCCGGAGGCCGGGAACCGGCTATCCGTGGTGGGCGCCCCTCCTGCTGCCCGCTGTCGTCTGGACGTTCATCATCTCGTTCCAGTCCGCCGCGGCCCCTGCCCCGCTCGGTTTCGGGCCCTACCTACCCGGTCTGCTGCTCCTGACGGCCGGCTGGGCCGCAGCAGTGCTGCTCGGACGTCGGCGGAGGCGCCTGCCTGCATCCGGGGCCACCGAGCTGGGGTAGCCGCGGAGGGTGCCGATAGTCTCGTCTCGTACGGGAGCGTACACAGGGAGGCGGCACCGGCCATGAGACTTCCTCGCACAGCCCATACGGATCAGCCGTGGCGGATCCACGAGTTCACCGGCGACTTCCTGATCGAGGACGTGTGGTCCTTCCGCACTCCCGGCGCCGGGCCCGACGACTTTCCCGTGATGCTCGCCGCGATGCGGGCCGGTGGCGGGTTGGCCACGCAGTCCGCTCCGTCCCGGTTCCTGTTCGCGCTGCGCTGGAAGCTCGGCGCGCTGTGCGGGTGGGACCGGCCCCAGACGGGCCTCGGCACGCGGGTGCGGCCGCTGCGGGAGCGGCTGCCGCGCGAGCTGAGCGAGACCGTGGACGGCTCCGAGTCCGACGGGAGTCCGTTCAGCCCGGTGTACCTGCTTCACGACGAGTCCGCGCTCGAGATCGCGAACAACACCGTCCACGGCGTCATGCACCTGGGGTGGGCGCGAGCTGCCGACGGCGGCAACGAGCTGCACATGGCGGTGCTGGTCAAGCCCAACGGCCGGTTCGGGCGGCTCTACCTGGCCTTCATCGCGCCGTTCCGCCATCTGATCGTCTACCCGGCGCTGACCCGCCAGTGGGAGCGCGCCTGGCGGGAGCGCGCCACGACGCAGGCCGCGACTCAGGCCACCGGGCCCTCGCCCGGCTCCTCCTGATAGGTGTAGCGCTGCTCGCGCCACGGGTCGCCGAGGTTGTGGTAGCCGCGCTCCTCCCAGAAGCCGCGGCGGTCGGCGGTCATGTACTCCACAGCGCGGACCCACTTGGGGCCCTTCCAGGCGTAGAGCTGCGGGACGACCAGGCGGACCGGGAAGCCGTGCTCGACCGTCAGCGGCTCGTCGTTGCGGTGGGTCGCGAAGACCGAGGTGGGCGCGGCGAAGTCGGCCAGGCGGAGGTTCGAGCTGAAGCCGTACTCGGCCCAGACCATCACGTGGGTGACCTCGGGGGCCGGCGGGACCAGCTCCAGGATCGTCGAGGTGGCGACGCCGCCCCAGCGGTTGCCGAGCATGCTGAACCGCGTCACGCAGTGGAAGTCTCCACTCACCTCGGTGCGCGGCAGCGTCGTGAACTGCTCGAAGCTCCAGCTGTGTTTGGCGCCATCGGCGGTCGCGCCGAAGATCTGGAACTCCCAGGTGGCCGGTTTGAACCGGGGGATCGGCCCGTAGTGCAGCACCGGCCAGCCCCGCTGCAGGCGCTGCCCGGGAGGCAGGAGCTGCTGGGCCTCCGAAGCTGCGGCCTGCTCGTTTTCGGACTGACCCATGGCCCAATGGTGACAGATGGCCGGAACCGATCCCGCCAGGGCGTGCCGCGCGACATCTGAGGGTGACCTTGCTGGATTCGCGGGTCCGCGAGTGGAACGATGCCTCAAAACCGGGCATAAAGGGATAGAAAGGGCGCACCCATGCAGGGCGACCCCGAGGTCATCGAGTTCCTGAACGAGCAGCTGACCGCCGAGCTGACCGCTATCAACCAATACTTCCTGCACTACAAGATGCAGGAGAACTTCGGCTGGACGAAGCTCGCGAAGTTCACCCGCTCGGAGTCCATCGACGAGATGAAGCACGCCGAGATCCTCACGGACCGGATCCTCTTCCTCGACGGCCTGCCCAACTACCAGCGCCTCTTCCACCTGCGCATCGGCCAGACGGTCAAGGAGATGTTCGAGGCGGACCGGCAGATCGAGGTCGAGGCGATCGACCGACTGCGCCGCGGCATCGTCGTGATGCGGGCCAAGGGGGACGTCACCTCGGCGAACATCTTCGAGCACATCCTGGAGGACGAGGAGCACCACATCGACTACCTCGACACCCAGCTCGAACTGCTGGAGAAGCTCGGCGAGCCGCTCTACATCGCGCAGCTGATCGAGCAGCCGGAGAGCTAGAGCCGCAGCGCTAAGCAGCCGCAGTGCTAAGCAGCCTCAGCGGAGGAAGCAGCGGACGGGATGCCCAGCTTGGCGGCGAGGCGGGCCGTCGGGCAGGGGCGGGCGCCCTCGTGGCCGAGCAGAGCCTGGATGCGGCGGACGCAGGAGCCGCAGTCGGTGCCGGCCTTGCAGCCCTTGGCCACCTGGCGCGGGGTCTTCGCACCCTCGGATATCTCCTGGCGAACCCGGTCCTCGGTGACCGCGTGGCACACGCAGACGTACATCGGGGTCCTCCAGGCCTGTGAGATGAGCTAAGGCTTACCTTACCCAGAGCCCCGGCGAGACGAAAAGACCCCCTCGGTCGAAACCGAGGGGGCCTTCGTCACATTCGGCACGCGGGAGCTGCTACTGCCCCCGGTACATCTCGGCGACCAGGAACGCCAGGTCCAGCGACTGGCTGCGGTTGAGGCGCGGGTCGCAGGCGGTCTCGTAGCGCTGGTGCAGGTCGTCGACGAAGACCTCGTCGCCGCCGCCGACGCACTCGGTCACGTCGTCGCCGGTCAGCTCCACGTGGATGCCGCCCGGGTGGGTGCCGAGCGCGCGGTGCACCTCGAAGAAGCCCTTGACCTCGTCCAGGACGTCGTCGAAGTTGCGGGTCTTGTGGCCGCTGGAGGCCTCGAAGGTGTTGCCGTGCATCGGGTCGCAGATCCAGGCGACCTGCGCGCCGGACGCGGTGACCTTCTCGACCAGGTTCGGCAGCAGGTCGCGGACCTTCCCCGCCCCCATCCGCGTGATGAAGGAGAGGCGGCCGGGCTCGCGGTCCGGGTCCAGCCGGTCGATCAGCGTCAGCGCCTCGTCCACCGAGGTGGTCGGGCCCAGCTTCACGCCCAGCGGGTTGCGGATCTTCGAGGCGAACTCGATGTGCGCGTGGTCCAGCTGACGCGTGCGCTCGCCGATCCAGACCATGTGGCCGGAGACGTCGTACAGGTCGCCGGTGCGCGAGTCGGTGCGCGTCAGCGCCGTCTCGTAGTCGAGGACGAGCGCCTCGTGCGAGGCGTAGAACTCGACGGTGCGGAACTCCTCCGGCTCCACCCCGCAGGCGTTCATGAACGCGAGCGCGTTGTCGATCTCCTTGGCCAGGCGCTCGTACCGCTGCCCGGACGGCGAGTTGCGGACGAAGTCCTGGTTCCAGGCGTGCACCTGGCGCAGGTCGGCGTAGCCGCCGGTCGTGAAGGCGCGGACCAGGTTCAGCGTCGAGGCGGAGGCGTTGTACATCCGCTTGAGCCGCTCCGGGTCCGGAATCCGGCTCTCCGGCGTGAAGTCGAAGCCGTTGACGGAGTCGCCCCGGTAGACCGGGAGGGTCACCCCGTCGCGGGTCTCGGTCGACTTGGAGCGCGGCTTGGAGTACTGGCCGGCGATCCGGCCCACCTTGACCACCGGCACGGAGGCGGCGTAGGTGAGCACGACGGCCATCTGCAGCAGCGTCTTCAGCTTGTTGCGGATGTGGTCGGCGGAGACGCCGTCGAAGGCCTCGGCGCAGTCGCCGCCCTGGAGCAGGAACGCCTCACCGCGCGCAACGGCCCCGAGGCGGGCGCGCAGCTGGTCGCACTCGCCTGCGAAGACGAGCGGCGGATACGAGGTGAGGTCCGCAAGAACCTTGCGCAGAGCCTCGGAATCCGGCCATTCGGGCTGCTGCGCCGCGGGAAGGGACAGCCAGGAGTAGTCCTGGGCGTGGGTGTCAACGTTCACGGTCACGCTGCAAGGCTACGTGGTCACGCAAACGACCGGTCCCAGCTGACCGATCAGTGAGACACATGATGGACGCGGCCCCGCCCCTGACGTCCGTCCGCTACGCTCACGACCGTGAGCACGCAGTCGCACGCCTACAGCGCCTTCAGCGCGTACAGCTGGTGGTGGACCGTCCCCGAGGCGGCCCACTAGCGAGCGTACCCACGCAGACTTCCACGGCCGCCCCTCGGGGCGGCCGTTCTCGTCTGCGACGAGCTGCCTCCCCGTGGCGGTCACCCGGCGACGTCACCTGACGCCGTCCCCGACCCGACTCGCTCCAGGAAGGCTCACCGTGACCGACACGAGCTCCCTCATCCGGCGTCTGACCGAAGCCGACGAGCCGTTCGCTCTGCTGCACCGCCGCACGCCGCGCCTGGCCCCCGACACCGTGGAGCTGCTCTTCGGCGAGGTGGGCGCGTACGGGACGCTTGCCGAGCTGCCGCTGCCGGAGGGCGCGCCGGGACGGCCGACCCACGACCTGCTGGCGCTGGTCCCCTACCGCCAGATCCGCGAACGCGGCTTCGACGCCCGCGACGACGGCACCCCGCTCAGCGCGATGCGCATCCGCGAGTCACACACCCTCCCGCTCGCCGAGCTGCGTGCCGCCCTGCCCGCGCTGCCGGTCGAACTGCGCGACGGCGGCTTCGACGTCGACGACGCGACGTACGCGGGAATCGTCCGGCGGGTGATCGAGGACGAGATCGGCCGCGGCGAGGGCGCGAACTTCGTGATCCGCCGCGACTTCACGGGGACGTTGCAGGACTTCACGCCGGCCCTCGCGCTGACCCTCTTCCGGCGGCTGCTGGAGCAGGAGCGGGGCGCGTACTGGACCTTCCTGGTGCACACGGGCGAGAGGGTGTTGGTCGGGGCCAGTCCGGAGGTGCATGTGCGGCAGACCGCCGGGACGGTGGTGATGAACCCGATCTCGGGGACCTACCGCTATCCGACCGAGGGCCCCACGCTCTCCTCGCTGGTGGACTTCCTGCACGACCCGAAGGAGCTCGAGGAGCTCACCATGGTCGTGGACGAGGAACTGAAGATGATGTGCACGGTCGGCGACCTGGGCGGCCAGGTCCTCGGCCCGCGCCTCAAGGAGATGGCCCACCTCGCCCACACCGAGTACGAACTGCGCGGCCGCACCTCGCTGGACGTGCGCGAGGTGCTTCGCGAGACGATGTTCGCGGCGACGGTCACCGGCAGCCCGGTCGAGAACGCGACCCGGGTGATCTCCCGCTACGAGCCCACCGGCCGCGCCTACTACGCGGGCGCGCTCGCGCTGATCGGCCGCACCGCAGGGGGCGCGCAGACGCTGGACTCCCCCATCCTGATCCGCACCGCCGACATCGACCCGGCGACCGGCGGGCTCGCGGTCCGGGTCGGCGCGACGCTGGTCCGGCACTCGGACCCGGACTCGGAGGTCGCCGAGACGCACGCCAAGGCGGCAGGCGTCCTCGCCGCGATCGGGGCGGTCCCTTCGCGTCGCCGCCCCGGCGGTGGCACGCAGCCGGCCCCCGTGCTCGCCGAGAACCACCGCGTCCAGACCGCGCTGGACGCGCGGCGGAAGAACCTCTCGCCCTTCTGGCTCCGGATGCAGACGCACGCAGAGCCTGCGCAGCCCGCGCAGTTCGAGACGCTGGTGATCGACTGCGAGGACGCCTTCACCTCGATGCTCGCCCACCTGCTCCGCTCGCTCGGCCACCGGGTCACCGTCCGCCGCTGGGACCTCCCCGGCCTGGCCGAGGCGGTCGCCGGGCACGAAGGCCCGCTGGTGCTGGGCCCCGGGCCCGGCGATCCGGCGGCGGACGACCCGAAGATGAACGCGATGCGCGCGCTGCTGGCTTCGCTGGTCGCGACCGGCCGCCCGCAGGGCTTTCTGGCCGTGTGCCTGAGCCATCAGCTGCTCTCCGAGGCGTTGGGTCTGCCGCTGCACCGCAAGGCGACGCCGTATCAGGGCGCACAGGAGCGGATCGACTTCTTCGGACGCGAGGAGACGGTCGGCTTCTACAACACCTTCACCGCCCGCGCGGACGACGCGACGGCGCAGCGGCTGCTGGCCGAACGCGGCGTGGAACTGAGCCGGGACCCGCTCACCGGCGACGTCCACGCGCTGCGCGGCCCGGGCTTCGCCGGCCTGCAGTTCCACCCCGAGTCGGTGCTGACGCTGGACGGGGTGACGATCGTGAGTGAGCTGCTCGGCCGCTTGGTGCCACAATCTGCTTGAGCCCGAGTCCGACGCTGGGCCAGGCCGTCAATCCGATGTTGACGTTGTCCGGGAATCCTGGACACCGTCAACACTGGATTGACGATCTGGCCCGGGTGCGGCCTTCGGTTCGGTGAGGCAAGCACGGGGAGGGCACGGTGTCGGGCACGGAGCGCGTGGTCGCGGGGCGGTATCGGCTGCTCGCGCAGCTCGGACGCGGCGGCATGGGGACCGTCTGGCGGGCCGAGGACGAGCTGCTGGGGCGTCAGGTCGCGGTCAAGGAGGTCCACCTGCGCGGTGACCTGTCCGAGGCCGAGCGGTTGGAGCAGCGCGCCCGCACGCTGCGCGAGGCACGGGCCGTGGCGCGGGTCGCGCACGCCAGCGTGGTCGGCGTCCACGACGTGGTCGAGGAGGACGGGCGGCCGTGGATCGTCATGGAACTCGTCGACGGCGCCTCGCTCGCGGCGCGGATAGCAGCGGGCGGCCCGCTGCCTGCGGCGGAGTGCGCCCGGATGGGCCTGGCCGTGCTCGACGCGCTGACGGCCGCGCACGCGCTCGGCATCCTGCACCGTGACGTGAAGCCGGCCAATGTGCTGTGGGAGCGGGCGAAGGACCGCTGGGTGCTGACCGACTTCGGCATCGCCCAGGTCGACGGCGCCGCGACGCTGACCGAGGAGGGCGCGTTCCTCGGCTCGCCGGAGTTCACCGCACCGGAGCGGCTGCACGGCGAGCACGCGGGACCGGCCTCGGACCTGTGGTCGGTCGGCGCGCTGCTCGCTGCCGCGCTCGACGGGAAGTCGCTCTTCCAGCGGACCTCGGTGACGGCGGTCGTGCACGCCGTCGCGTACGGCGAGATCACGCTGCCAGAGCGGGCCAGGCCGTTGGCGCACGTGGTGCTCCCGTTGCTGGAGCGCGATCCGGCGAGGCGGCCGGATCCGGCGTGGGTGCGCGGGCAGTTGGAGGCGTTCCTGCGCGGCGAGCCCGACGTCACGCTGCCGCTGGGGCCGCCGCCGTCGTCGTCCAGGCGGCGCTCGCCTGCCGTACTGGCGGGCGCGGCGCTGTTCGTCGTGGCGGCCGGGGTCGCCGGCGGGCTGGCGGTGAACGCCTGGCTGGGCCCCTCGCACGCGACCGCGTCCACCGCGCCACCGGCGTCGCCCTCGCTCTCGCCCTCGCCCTCGGGCAGCGCCTCGGCGTCAGCGTCGGCTTCAGTGACGCTCCCCGCAGGGTTCGGCCTGGTGCGGGACCCGCGCGGCTTCCAGCTGGCCGTGCCCACCGGCTGGGACCGGTCCGTGGACAGCACCGACGGCAGCCGGGTCTACTACAACTCGCCCCTCTCGGCGACGGAGCCGGAGGGTCTCTACCGCGTGGGAGTCCGCGTCCAGCAGAGCGTGAGCGCGGTGTCTCCGCTGGCCCAGGTCTGTCCGGGCGCCAAGGGCTACCCCGGCTACCGCCAGATCGGCCCGACCACCATGCTGCTGCGCGGCGGCCCGGTCGCGACCTGCTCGTTCACCTGGGACGGCACGAACGGACGGGCGCGCGTCTCCGACCTCGCGCTGTGGACCTCCGGCGGACGCACCTACACGCTCTGGGCCTCCGGCCCGAGGGGCCAGGAGGAGCGCCTCCTGCAGATCGCGGGCGTCGCCGAGCAGACCTTCACCCCCGGCGCCTGAAGCGACGGGCCCGTCCTCGAACCCCCGCCGGATCAGCCCGGGTCTCCCCCGGCCTTCGGCCGGGAGGTGCCCCCTCGGTGCGGTGCATCGCAAGGCGGAGGGTCTGCCTCGTACTGGATGTACATGGCGTGCCTGACAATCCCCCAGCCCTATGCCGGGAGGTGCCCTAGCGGCAGGGCCGCTGCGGGTTGGGGTCGAGCGCGCGCATACGGTCGGCGAGGGCGGCGAAGGCGTCCGGGCCCATCGGGGTGACCACGCGGTCGCGCAGCGCGCCGGCCAGGGCGAGCGCGGCGGCCATGGCGACCTCCTGCCCCTGCGGGGTGAGCGTCGCGAACACCACGCGCCGGTCCGTCGGCGAGGGCTGACGTCGGATCAGCTCGGCGTCGGTGAGCCGGTCGGCCACCTTCGTCGTGCCCGCCGTGGTGAAGTTCAGCGTCGCCGCGAGCTGGTTCATCGGCGCGCTCTGATCGGGCGAGGTGAGCAGGTACCAGAGCACCTGGAACTCCGAGGGCGCGATGCCCGCTTGGGTGTCGACGTCGGCGAGCAGCTGGTCGGTGAGCCGACGGAAGCCGGACTGGAGCGTGTTCCACTGCTCCAACAGGGCCAGATCCGCCGCGCCGGGACACCCCTGCTCGCCCCCCGGGGCCCCCACCTGCTCCGCCATGTCGGCATCCTCCCTCGTCAGCGTCCTGCTCTTGCCCAGATTAGCAACACTGGCTATTGTCTAACCAGCTAGTAAATATCTGGATAGCTATTCAGTGAAAGGTTGATACGTCATGACATCTCCCGCAGCCACGACCACCGCCGCCGAGGCTCTGAAGGCCCTGCCGACCGGCCGCTACCGGCTCGACCCGGCCCGCTCCGAGGTCCGCATCGCGCACAAGACCATGTGGGGCATGGTCACCGTGAAGGGCCACTTCGCCGACCTGTCCGGCGAGGGCGAGATCCCGGCCGACGGCGGTGCGGCCACCGGCACGCTGACCGTCGCCGCCGCCTCCCTCGACACGGCCCACGCCAAGCGCGACGCGCACCTGCGCTCCGCCGACTTCTTCCACGCCGAGACCCACCCCGAGGTGGTCTTCACCGCCACCGAGGCCCGCGCGCAGGCCGACGGCAGCGTCGCCGTCACCGGCAGCCTCACCGTCCGGGGCGTGACCGAGCCGCTGTCGCTCACCGCCGCCGTCACCGGCAGCAGCCCGGACTCGGTCACCCTCACCGCGCAGACCACGATCGACCGCGACCGCTTCGGCCTCGGCTGGAACAAGCTCGGCATGCTCAAGGGCCTGACCGCCGTCACCGTCAGCGCCACGTTCACGAAGCAGCCCTGAATCAACCGAAGAAGACGTCGAACTCCTCGTAGAGCTCCGGCGACACCGTCTTGATGCTCGCCGTCGCCAAGGCCAGCGGGACCCGGACGATCTGCGTGCCGCGCAGCGCCACCATCTGCCCGAAGGCGCCCTCGTGGACCGCGTCCACCGCGTGCAGGCCGAAGCGGGTGGCAAGCCAGCGGTCGAAGGCGCTCGGGGTGCCGCCGCGCTGGAGGTGGCCGAGGACGGTGGTGCGCGCCTCCTGGCCGGTGCGATGCTCGATCTCGGCCGCCAGCCACTCGCCGATCCCGGAGAGGCGGACGTGCCCGAAGGCGTCGCGGGTCTGGTCCTTCAGCACCATCTGGCCCTCGATGGGCATGGCTCCCTCCGCGACGACCACGATCGGCGCGTAGTTGATCCGGAACCGCTGCTCGACCCAGGCGCAGACCTGCTCGATGTCGAAGCGCCGCTCGGGGATCAGGATGACGTTCGCACCGCCGGCGATCCCCGAGTGCAGCGCGATCCAGCCCGCGTGACGGCCCATCACCTCGATGACCAGGACCCGCCGGTGCGACTCGGCGGTGGTGTGCAGCCGGTCGACGGCCTCGGTGGCGATGCCGACGGCGGTGTCGAAGCCGAAGGTGTAGTCCGTGCCGGCGAGGTCGTTGTCGATGGTCTTCGGCACGCCCACCACGGGCACGCCCTCCGCGCCCAGCGCCGCCGCTACGCCGAGGGTGTCCTCGCCGCCTATCGCGATCAGCGCGTCGACCTCGCGCTTGGCCAGGTTCTCCTTGATCCGCCGCACCCCGTCGACCTCGCGCAGCGGATTGGTCCGCGAGGAGCCGAGGATAGTGCCGCCGCGCGGCAGGATGCCGCGCACCTCGGGGATGCCGAGCTGGGTGACCGCGTTCTCCAGCGGTCCGCGCCAGCCGTCCCTGAAGCCCGTGAACTCGTAGTCGTAGACCTGCGTTCCCTTGCGCACGATGCCCCTGATCACCGCGTTGAGCCCGGGACAGTCCCCACCGCCGGTGAGCACTCCGATCCGCATGCCGTTCCCCTCCCGCGATCGTGACGAGATTTTGACGCTGCGTCACTTCACGGTAGGGCCGGGCGGCGGATTCTCACCCCTCCTCGTCGAGCCCCGCCTCTATCGCGTAGCGCACCAGCTCCACCCTGTTGTGCAGTTGGAGCTTGCCGAGGGTGTTCTGGACGTGGTTCTGCACCGTGCGCGGCGAGAGCACCAGGCGGTCGGCGATCGCCTTGTAAGGGAGGCCCTTGGCCACCAGCCGCAGCACCTCCGTCTCCCGCTCGGTGAGCCTGGGCGCGTTCGACTCCGCCTGGCCGGCCGGGACCGGCTCGGCGGCGAGGCGGCGGAACTCGCCGAGCACCAGACCCGCCAGACCCGGGGTGAAGACCGCGTCGCCGTGGGCCGTGCGGCGGACCGCGTCGAGCAGTTCCTCCCGGCTGGCGGACTTGACCAGGTAGCCCGTCGCGCCGGACTTGACGGCCTCGAGCACGTCGCCGTGCTCGCCGCTCGCGGAGAGCACCAGCACGCGCGGCGCGGGCTCGGCCGCCATCAGCTGGCGGCAGACCTCGACGCCGGGCTGGTCCGGGAGGTTCAGGTCGAGCACGACCACGCCGGGCTGCACCGCACGGCCGCGCTGCACCGCCTCGCGGGCGTCGCCCGCCGTGGCCACCACGTCGAACCCGGCGTCGGCCAGGTCACGCGCGACGGCCTCGCGCCACATCGGGTGGTCGTCCACGACCATGACCCTGATCGGGGCCGGGACTGCGCCCGCGCCCGCCTTCTCATCCTTCATCCCCGTCTCTTCCTTCGTCACAGCGTCTCCTGGTTGCGGCCCCGCTGACCCGGGACGGGCCTCGGCACGCGCAGCTCGACCTCCGTGCCCTGTCCGGCGGCGGAGAAGATCTCGGCGGTGCCGCCCAGATCCCGCAGCCGCCCGCGGATCGACTGCGAGACGCCGAGCCGGCCCTCGCGCTCCGCCTGGCCGAGCCGTGCCGGATCGACGCCGGGACCGTCGTCGCGGACGCTGACGATCACGGCGTCCGGCTCGTCCTCGACCAGGATCCAGGCCTGCGCCCGCTCGCCCACATGTTGCCGGACATTGTCCAGGGCGGCACCGACAGCCGCCTTCAGCTCCCCCGCCGTCCGAGCGGGCAGCAGCACCGGCGTGCCGGGCTGGGCGACGCTGACGCGGGTCCCGGAGAGCGGCGCCAGTAGCGCCCGCAGGTCCTGCGGCGCGTCCGGATCCTGCGCGGCGGCCGATCCGGACGGCCCGAGCGGCCCGACCGGTCCGAGGCCCTCCGCGATCAGGGCCCGCAACGCGACCTCCTGCTCACCGGCGAGAGCGGCGATCTCGCCGGCCTCTCCGCCCAGCTCGGTGCCGCGCCGCTTGACCAGCGTCAGCACCTGGAGCACCCCGTCGTGGATGTCGCGGGCCAGCCGCTCACGCTCGCGGGTGGCAGCCTGAATCTCCAGGGCGCGGGCGAGCGTCTCCTCGCTCTTCCTGGCCAGCTCGACCACGAAGCCGATGGCCACTCCGGCGAGCAGCAGCAGCACGATGTTGTGCAGGTTGGACGAGGTCAGTTTGGTGGCCTCGACGATGTTGGCGACGCCGACCACCAGCCCGGCGAAGGCGGCGGGCAGCCAGCCGCCGTACACGGCGAAGCCGAGCACGCTGCCCGCGGCCCTGATGGTCGGCAGCGTGACGTCGCCGCCGACGACCCACGCGTGTCCGTCGAAGGCCCGGGTCAGCAGGATGCCCGCGACGATCAGGGCCAGGTCCCCGGCGAGCCAGCGCCTGCTGCAGTTGGCCTTGGACCAGAAGACCTTGACCGTGCCGAGCGTCCAGGCGGCCAGCACGCCCAGGTAGATCCAGGCGCCGAGCTGGTTGGTGTAGTGCCACTCGTGCTCGGCGTAGCGACCGATGGCGTAGAGCATGGTGAGCACGCGGAAGGCGCTGACGGCGATCCACAGCGGCTGCTCGACGGAGAACGATCCCACCGTCCGCTGCCGCGACGTGCTGCTGCCGGTCCCGCTCATGCCTTCCCCCCGCTCATCCCTACGGCTGCTTCTTCTGCTGCTTCTTCGCGTCCTGGATCTGGCGCTTGGCGGCCGTCGCGTAGATGTCCACGTACTCCTGGCCGGAGAGGCGCATGATCTCGTACATCACCTCGTCGGTGACCGAGCGGAGGATGAAGCGGTCGTTCTCCATGCCGTGATAGCGGGAGAAGTCCAACGGCCTGCCGATCCGGATCCCGGGGCGGACGCCGAACTTGGGCAGCACCTGGCCGGGCGGCTGCAGCTTCTCCGTGTCGATCATCGCCACCGGGATCACCGGCGCGCCGGTGGCCAGCGCGATGCGCGCGACGCCGCCGACCTTGCCGCGGTAGAGCTTGCCGTCGGGCGAACGGGTGCCCTCGGGGTAGACCCCGAAGAGCTGACCGCTCTCGACCACCGCGATCCCGCTCTGGATCGCCGCCTCACCCGCGCCGCGCACCCCGGAACGGTCCACCGGGAGCTGGCCGACACCCTTGAAGAACGCGGCCGTCAACCTGCCCTTGATACCCGTCCCGGTGAAGTACTCGGACTTCGCGATGAAGGTGACCCGCCGCTTCGGGATCATCGCGGGAAGGAAGAAGGAGTCGGAGAACGAGAGGTGGTTGCTGGCCAGGATGGCCGGGCCCTCCTCGGGGATGTTCTCCATCCCCTCGACCCACGGACGGAAGAAGATCTTCAGCAGCGGAGCGACGATCATCTTCATCAACCGGTAGAACAAGCCCGACCTCCACGTTTACCAAACCGCACGCATCCTACGCTGCCCACCACGGGCCCCCTGCGGCCCGCGACACGCACGGATCGGACAGGCCGCCAGGAGGCGAACAGGAGACGATCACTCGCGAGCCCCCTTGGCGAGCGCCCGCTGCTTCTCCTTCTCGGACCGCTCCCAGCGCTTCTGAAGCATGCTCGCGATCCGCCTCTCCATGGTGACCGTCGCGTGCGAGTAAACGCCGTCGACGCCCTGTAGAAGATGGCCCATCCTCTCGTGCTTCGCTACCTCTGCGTGCTGGTCTTCGTCCAGCCACACCTTCTGGGCATGGCGCAGACCATGCGGCACGAGCGCCTCCATCCCCTCAACGGGCATGATCTCAGGCCGGGCGTACAGCTTGCTCGTCCTCGCGTCACTCCCCTCAACGACGGGGCGCCAGTACGTGGTGGAGAACTCCGTCAGGAGCAGGTTCACGCCGGACAGCGAGGGAAACACCCACTCCGAGTCGTGCGAGTCCAGCAGGAGCGCCAGCAGGTCAGCGAGGAAGACGGGGATCACGACGGTGCGCTTCGACCCGTACTTCGGCGGGCGAAGCACCGGCACCGCCGCCTCCTCGGGCGTCGGCCGCTCGTACAGGTACTGCCACTCCACCCGAATCGCCGGCAGGTCCCGGTAGCGCGCCGCCGCCTTGCGACGCTGCGTGCGGTCGGGGTCCGCGCCCGGCCAGAGCGGGTGACAGTACTCCCGTCGAAGTCCGTACATCTCCCCCTGCCGCAGGCCCGTATACGCCTTCGTGAGCATGAAGACATAGCCGGCGAGGTCCCAGACGACGCGGGCGTTGTCCGCGAGGAGCAGGGCCTGCACAGCGGTCGGGAAGACCGGCTCGTCCTTCTCCGGGCGCACGTACCGCCCACGCTTGCGGCGAGCTTGCAGAGGCGACGTCGGGATCAGCTTCTCGACCACCGCGTCGTCCATCAGCATCCTGAAGACACCGACGATGCCGTCCGCGTAGTTCCGGGAGTGAGCCGCGTACACGTCTTTGACCCACTTGCGGACCTCCAGCGGTGACTCGTGGATCTCCGCCATCGTCATGGTGCCCCAGCGGGGGTTCAGTTGGCCCCGAATACGTTTGTGGTAGCTGTAGGCGGTGTTCGGGATGACGTCGGCTGCCTCCAGCCATTTGGCGGCCCACGCTTCGAACGAGATTGCCCCGTCGCGGTCGTCGTAGAACCTTCCAGCACGGATGTCAGCTTCCTGGTCGCGGCCCCAGTCGAGTGCCTCCTGTCTGGTGGCGAAACCGGGCTCCCAGGCCCAGGTTCCGTCCGGCCGCTTGTAGCAGACGCGCCAGTCGTCTTTGCGTCTCTCGGCGTAGGCCATCATGCCTCCGGGCATCGGCGTGCCGACCCTTTGGGGCCGGCACCCGATCACGAATTTGACTCAGAAGCTGGGCAGCCGCCGCACGATAGGCAGTCAACTCCCTGCGCTGCCATCGCCTGGCGGACCTTGGCCCGCAATGCCTCATCGGTGTGGACGCGCGGTGAGACCACGCACAGTCGGGCGCCACCGACAACGGCCGACCAGCAGTAGAACTGCGGGCCAAAGTCCGCAGTCTGGCACACGTGCATTTGCGCTCCCCGATGAAGGAAGCATCCCCAAGCGGTTCGATCCTCGCAGACTGTGACGGCATATGCCACAAGATGCGACGAGAAAGTGCGCCTAACTTCCGCTAGCTACTAGACGATGCGCCTGTCTGCGGGTCGTCAGGAAGCACGCCACGTCGGCGCAACTCTTCGATGACCCGGTCGCCGATCGCCCGAATCTGGGTTCCCGTCAGGTCGGGGGCGGTGGTGATGACGGCGTCCTGAACCGCGGTCCTGAGCGAGTCCTCCGCGTCGGGCAGACGCGTGATTCGGACGTCGCCTGTGACCTCGCTCGCGAGGGGATCGTCCGTGCTGCCGTTGGCGATTGCCAGGCTCGTGCCTGGCGGCCAGTGGAGTACGGCGTCCACCTTCGCGTAGCTGGTGTCGCGCACCGGGAGCCCGTCCTGGATGCGCTTCCAGGTGACGTTGCTCATGCCGGCGCGGCGCGCCGCCTCGTCCTTGGAGATGCCGAGCTGTGCGCGCCGAGACGTGACCAGTCGGCCCAGTCGCTTGAGGTCTTCGGCGGTTCCCATGGCCCACATCATGACAGGACCGCGCAGGAACATCTAGGAACTGTCCTGAGCTGGCCGAATTCACATCGATGAGTCGATAAAGCTTCTAGCATCTCCTGCTAGGTTCTGCTTGCAATCTGACACAGATGCTAGAAGCTACTAGACAGACCTGCCATGACCTACTAGATTCTTGGCCATGCCCAACCGACCCACCGTCACGGTGGACGGCGCGGCGATCCGTCAGCTCCGCATGCTCGCTGGCTGCGAAATGGCCGACCTCGCCGACCGAGTCGGAATCACCCGCAGCTACCTGTCCCGCATCGAGACCGGAACTCGTCGCCAAGTCCGACCACGCGTCTATGCGGCGCTGCGCACGGCTCTCGAAGCCAGCGACCAACAACTTCTCGCAGACCACGAGAACGGAGGCGAACACCATGAGCGCCACCCCTGAGGACTTCACTGACGTGGAGGAGACCTCCCGCCGACTCGGCATCGGCAAGCGCCGACTGCGCGACGGCGCGAACCACCAGGGCTACCCGCACCACCGCTTCGGCAACCGGCTGATGTTCAGCGCGCAGGACCGCGCCGAGATCGCCGATATGCACCGCCACGGCGGCCGAGTTGCGCGCCGGACCCAGCGCCGCCCGTTGGCGCGAACCGCCGCCCGCGCGGCGGCCTGAAACGAGGCGGGCCACCCGCCAGGTCGTACCCCGGCAGATGGCCCTGATCACACCCCATCGCTCTGACCTCCCAGAGGAGTAGGCATGATCGCCGATCACCCTACCGACACCCCCAGTCTCACGCCGAGGGCGCAGGCCGCCGCTGCGCTCGCCCGGCTCCTGCTCCGCCACCCGCACATCGCCGACAACCCGCTCTTCGACTTCCAAGTGAACGTCAGCGGCGGGGTGCTCGGCACGGCCGGGGTCGACGCGGACGGCGCGCTCGCCGCGATCCACGAGATCGCCGGCGTTCTGGGCCTCCAGCCGCAGGTGTCCCGCTACGCCAAGCGGGACGGCACCCCCAGGGTCTCGCTCAGCGCCCATGGCGAGTTCGACGGCGCGCAGTGGGACTGCGTGGCCTATGTCCGGGCCGACGCGTACGACTTCGACGCGTTCACCCGCTCGCACTCGACGGACCCGACGGAGTGGTCGGAGGCGGAGCGCGCGGAGTACGCGGCGCTCGCCCAGTCCCGGACGGCGGTTGCCGCATGAGCGCCATCACCGCCACCCCGCAGGCCACCGGTCTCGCCGTCGAGCTCCACCTCGACGCCGCCCTGCCGCAGTTCCTCGACCTGCTGGCCTCAGCGTTCGATGACGACCCGGAGACGGTGGCTGGCCTGCTGGTTGACCTCGCTCAGGTCCGCCGCGAGCTGGCCCAGGCGCAGGAGGACGCGGAGCGGCGCGACATCGCGGACTGCGTGACGGAGTCGCTTGGCGCTCAGGTGGACCGGTTGCACCAGGACTTGACGGAGCAGCTCAGCGAGCACGTCACGGTCGAGCTGAACCACCGCGAGGTGTGCGACCTGTCGGCCCAGTTGATGGGTGCCGCGCGGCGGACGCTCGTCGGCCGGTTGGGGCGTGCGTCGTGACGATCCTGACCTGCCACTGCACCGGCATCCGGCACGCGATGGACGGCGACGACCGCCGCCGCACGCGCAACTCCCTCGATTCGGCCCGCGAGCGCGGCCTCGACAACGCCGCGCACTACGAGGCCCGCCTCCAGCAGTGCCCCACCGCCCGCGCCACCACCAGCACCGCCGCCGAGGAGCCCTCGCGATGAACTTCAGCTTCACCCCCGCCACGCGCCAGCAGTCGAAGGCCCGCATCGCGCTGGAGGGCCCGTCCGGCAGCGGCAAGACCTTCACCGCGCTGACCCTGGCGACCACGATGGACGACCGCGTCGCGCTGATCGACACGGAGCGCGGCTCGGCCAGCAAGTACGCCGTGGGCAAGAACGGCCAGGGCTTCGCCTTCGACACCTTGCAGATGACGAAGTTCGACCCGCGTGACCTCGTCGGCGCGCTGGCCGCCGCCGGGCAGGCCGGGTACGGCGCGGTCGTTGTCGACTCGCTCAGCCACTTCTGGATGGGCATCGGCGGCATGCTCGAACTCGTCGACGCCATCGGCAAGCGCGGTGGCGGAGGCGGCAATTTCGGCGGCTGGAAGGAAGCACGTCCCTTCGAGCGCCAGATGATCGACGCCCTGCTCGCCTACCCCGGGCACATCATCGTCACGATGCGCACGAAGGCCGAGTGGGTCATCGAGGAGGACGCGCGGGGCAAGAAGCAGGTCCGGAAGATCGGCACGAAGGCCGAGCAGCGCGAGGGCCTGGAGTACGAGTTCGACATCGTTGGCGACCTCGACCAGGAGAACACCCTCGTCATCTCGAAGACGCGCTGCCCGGAGCTGACCGGCGGGGTCATCAACCGTCCTGGCGAGGATCTGGCGGCGACGGTGCTGGAGTGGCTCGCCGACGGCTCCAGCGTCCCGGCCGTTGCCGAGCTGGTCGCGGCCTCGCAGGACCCGAACCTGACGTTCGAGGGTGCGCGGGAGCTGCACCAGAAGGCGGAGAGGTACCGGCTCCTCGGTGCGGCGATCCTGCACCCCGTGACGGGTGAGCCGCTGACGTTCGGCCAGCTCATCACCGAGCGGGGGCGGGCTCTTCGCGCGGCGTCCGCGCAGCCGCAGACCCCGGCGCGGCCGCTCGCCAGCGTCCCTCCAGGCGGTGCAGAGCAGCAGGCCAGCGCACTCGACGAGTTGCGCACAGCTGCGTCTGCCGCCGGGATGACCCCGCAGGACCTGGAAGAGGGCTTCCAGGCGCAGTATGGCAAACCGACAACCGAGGCCGCCGACGAGCAGCTGCGCGCGATGACCGCGACCCTGACACGGGGTGCGGCGTGAGCAGCCTTCCCGACGCGGTCACCCGCGAGGCCGTGCTCAAGACCCTCCTCGACGTGATCGACACCGAGTACAAGACGGTCCGGATCGAGGTGCAGCAGCTCCTCGACGAGGCCGCCGCGAGCAGCGGACTGAACGGCGCGGACGCGAAGCTCCCCGATGGCACGAAGGTCGCCAAGGTCAGCATCAGCGAACCGAAGCCCGCCGCCGTCGTCACAAACCAGGTCGCGTTCCGGGACTGGGTCCGCGAGCACCACGCCCACCAGCTCCACTCCCAACTCGTCGTCGAGGTCCGCCCGGCGTTCGCCACCGCGCTGCTCGGCGAGATCACCGCCGCCGGAGTGCCGGAGTGGTGCGACCGAGAGACTGGTGAGGTCCACACCGTGCCCGGCGTCGAGATCAAGGCGACCCGTGCCCGCTCGCACTCGGTGCGGTTCGAGAAGAGCGGCCGCGCCGACGTGGCGGCCGCGTGGCGGGCTGGCCAGCTCGCCGACCTCGTTACCCTCGCGCTCCCCACCGGTCCAGCCGGGGACGGTGCCGAGTGAGCAGCATCGACTGGGCCAGCGTCTACGCGGAGCACTACGACCGCGTCTTCCGGGTCGTCTACCGGCGGGTGTCCGCGAACCGGCCACTCGCCGAGGACCTCACCCAGGACACCTTCACCCGCGCGATCCGCGCCCAACGGCAGTGGACGGACGACGGCCGAGGCATCGGCCCGTGGCTGACCGTCATCGCCTGCAACCTGTGCACCGACCACTTCAAGTCCAGCCGCATGCGCCGGGAGGTGCCGGTCGCAGACATGCGCGACCACGACCGGACCATCGGCTCCGCCGAGGACGCCGTGATGACCGCGCTGAAGGCCGGCGAAGTACGACAGGCCATGGCGATGCTGACCAGCGGCCAGCGGCAGGCCCTGTTCCTCCACTACTGGGCGGGCTGGCCAGATCAGCGGATCGCCGCCGAAATGGGCTGCCTCGTCGGCGCCACCAAGACGCTCAAGTATCGCGGCCGCCAGAACCTCGCCGTACAGCTCGCGCCCGCCGCCTGACCGGCCGGGGCCACCCCCTCGCGCGGCCCCGGCCCCCACCCCACCACTTCCCCTGTAGAAGGGAGCCGACGTGTTCGGCTGGAAGAAGCGCGCACGCGAGCTGGAGACCCAGCTTGCTGCGGCAGTGCGGAAGATCGCGAGCTTCGACTCGCTGATCCGCACCCACGAGTACAACACCCGCACCGCCCTGACCCGCCGCGACCTCGCGGACACCCGCACCGCCGCGCTGCGCTCCGAGCTGGTGAAGGCGAAGGCCGCCAACCAGCGACTGCGCAGCGCCAACGCCGCGCTGGAGCGGCGCCTCGCCGCCCGCGCCGCAGGCAGCGGCCCGACCGACATGCCGGGCCAGCGCAAGGACGGTGCGGCATGAACCAGCAGGTCATCAGCGTCCTGGCGGGCCTCGGCACCTTCGGCCTCTTCGCCGGCATCGTGCGGGTACTGCCGCGCCGCTGGACCACACCCACGCCGCCCACGCCCGCCCCGTTTCTGCACCAGGGCGAACCCCACCAGTCCCTCAACTGCCGGAACGGAGAAACCCGATGAAGCTCATCGACAGGCTGTGGGGCCGCACCGGCGCCCACCGCCGCACGCGGGAGATGTGGGCGGCGCTCGAGGAGCGGACCGCCGAACTCGAGGAGCTGCTCGACGACTCCGGCCCCTGGTTCGAGTCCGCCGACGACCTGATCCGCCGCCTCGTCGACGAGCGCGACACGAACGCCCGCCTCGCCCGCGCGGCCGCCGCCGAGCTGGAGGAGCAGCGGGAGCGGACCCGCCTCGCCGAGGCGGCCGCGACCCGGGCCCGGACCGAACTCGCCAACGCCCGCTCCGTCAGCGTCCCGGCCTGGGGCGGCGAGCGCACCGTCGAGACGCCACGTCCACCCATCCCCATCCGCGTCATGACGCTGGCCGACGCCTTCGGCGGCACCCGATGACCGACCTGCTGGAAGCGCACCCCACGGGGCAGGCCACCAGCACCGGGCACCGCGTGCTCCCCGCCAGCGTCGCCGGCCATCCGCGCAACTGCCGCTGCCTGGAGTGCTGCGACCTCGCCGCCGCCTGGGCAGCCAACCGCCGTCGCCAGCTGGCATACGGCACCTGGCAGCCCTTCATCGATGCCGAACCCGTCCTCGCCCACATTGAGGCCGTTCACGACTCCGGCATCGCCTACCGGCAGATCGCCATCCAGGCTGGCCTCACCCTGTGGGAGCTCCACCTGATCCGTCGCGGCGACCACGCGAGCGTCCGGCCGAAGACCGCCGCCGCGATCCTCGCGGTGAAGCCCGACCCGCGCGGCTTGGACCCCAAAGCGTTCCTGCCGCCTCGTGGCGCGGTCCGCCGCCTCCAGGCCCTGAGCGCACACGGCTGGCCGAAGACCGAGCTGGCCTGGCGATGCAACCGGTCCCGCGACAGGCTGAGCGCCATTCTCAGCTCGCCGTTCGTGTGGGCATCCACGCACCTCGCGATCGTCGAGCTGTACGAGGACCTGCACGACCAGAACCCGGTCCGTCATGGCGTCGAACCCTGGCTTGTGCAGCGCGGCGTGAGGTACGCGCGGAAGCACGACTGGGCGCCGCCGTCCGCGTGGAGCGACATCGACGCAGACGAGCATCCCGCGCCGAGCGTCCAGTGGGCCGTGCGATACGCCAAACCCGTTCCCGGGGAGGGCAGCGAGGCGCTGCTGGAGCAGGTCTGCGAGCTCGCCGATCAGGGCGAGGTCCGGGCCGCGATCGAGGCCCGCGTCGGAAGGTCCTGGGGCACCATCACCACCGCGTTCAACCGCGCCGGGCTGTCCGTCCCGGCGGTGGCTGCCTGATGGATCCGCCGTGACGCTCCTGGACTGGCGCACCGGCCACTGGGCGGAGGCGGCGGCACCTTGCCGATTCTGCTGGCAACCCACGCACCTGCGCGACGACTACCGCCGCCCCGCCCACAAGGTCTGCGCCGAGCAGCACCCGCAGAAGACCGCCGAACCGCCGCAGAGAGGCCGATCCCGATGACCGACCACCGCGCCGAGGCCGTCCGCCTCCTGGCCCTCGCCGAGGGCGCCTACCTCGACACCTCGAACGACGCGGCCGAGCGCGAGCACTACGAGACCAAGGACGACTGGCTCCGGGTCGTCGAGTACGAGCTCGAGGCGCGCCAGAAGTCCATCCGCGAGGCTCAGATGCTCGCGCAGATGGCCACCGCGCACGCCCTCCTCGCCCAGCTCCCGCCGACCGAGGGCTGAGCCACGTGACGATACCGCGCCCGCCGCCTGGCCGTTCTCAGCAGCCCCGCGCCCGACAGGCCGCTGACCACACCTCACCCCTGGAGCACGACCCGATGGCACGAGCACACGGCCGGACCCTGGCCAGCATCTGGGAAGACCCGGACTTCCTCGCGCTCACCATGGCGCAGCAGCGCCTGTACCTGTTCCTGATCAGCCAGCCGAATCTGAACCACGCCGGGCTGCTCCCGCTCACCATCAAACGCTGGTCGTCGAAGGCCGGCGACCTAACCGCAGACGAGCTCCGCTCGCAGCTGGCGGCCCTGGAAGCGGCCCGGTTCGTCCTCGTCGACGACGACACCGAGGAACTGCTGATCCGGACGTTCGTCCGCAACGACGGCGTGTGGAAGATGCCGAAGGTCATGGGCGCGATGGTCTCCGGCGCGCAGGAGATCTCTTCGCATCAGCTCCGCCGGGCACTGCTCGACGAGATGGACCGTATCCCGCTGAACGAACTCAGCGACGTGCCCGGCCCGAAGCTCCCCTCGCCGAGGCAACAGATCCGCGATCACATCGCCGTCCTGCGCCGGACCATCACGCCGCCGGAGCCCACTCCGCCGAACCCGCTTCGGAACCCTTCCGCAGCCCCCTCCGATACCCCTGCCGATCCCCTCGTCAACCCCTCGGGAACCCTTTCCGAGGCCCCTGCGGAACCCTCTACGCACGCGCACGCGTGCGCATCACACGCGCCTTCCCCTGCCCCTGCCCCTACCCCTTCCCCTACCACCAAAGAGAGCGCGGGCGCGCGCGAACCGGAACCGGCCCGATGCCGGCCTGACGGCCGTCACCTCATCCCGGACGACTTCACGCTGACCGACGCAATGCGGCGCTGGGCCGCCGCCACCTTCCCGGGCCTCGACCCCGACTACGAGACCCAGCAGTTCATGAGCCACCACCGAGCCGAAGGCGGCCGCCGCCGCTCCTGGCCCGACGAGTGGCAGAAGTGGATGCGCCGCTCCGCGAAGTACGCCAGCGACCGCGCCAACCGCCAGCCCCCGCTGCTCCAGGTGCACCACGGGGGCATCCCCGCCACCGCCGGAGGCCGCCCACTCCCGGGAACCGACACCACCGTCGCCGGATGGCTCGCCCTCGCCAACCAACTCGCCGACACACCGCAGGAGAAGCACGCATGACCCCCGACGAAGCCGGACAGCTCCTCGCCCGCTGCGCCGTGTTCGACAACCGCAAGCCCTCCCAGATCGCCATGCAGGGCTGGGCCGTCGCCCTCGCCGAGGTACCTCTCGACGCCGATGCCTTCGCCGCAGTCGCCCGCTTCTACGGCGCCACCAGCGGCGACACCGGCCAGCGGTGGATCCAGCCCCACCACGTCCGCCACCACCGCGCCGAGATCCGCGCTGCCCGCATCCGCGAAGCGAACCTCGTCTACGACGGCACCCCCGACGAGACCGGCCGCGAGTCAGCCAAGGGCTTGCGGCAGCTGATCCGCGCCGCAGGCGACGGCCGCATTCCTGCCCAGCCGATCACCGCCGCGCTCACCGCCGGTACGGGTCGCCCCTCGCCCGAGCTCATCGCGCAACTCGCCGACGTCGGACGCGACATCTACGCCGAGGCCGCCCCGAAGACGCCCCCGGCGGGGCAACCGTTCTTCGGCGTCAACGCCCTCGGCGTGCCCTGCCCGCACTGCCTCGTCCCGGCCGGCCAGCTCTGCAAGTCCCGCCGCCAGCCGAAGCGCGCAGACGTGCACCCCTCCCGTCTCGACGCCGCCCTCGCCGCGCGGGCCGCGACATGACCGGCCGCCCCATGCCGCCCGAGGCCCGGATCGCCATCGCGGCCGCCATGCCCAGCTACCGGTCCATGCAGCAGCCCGAACGCTCCGTCGCGTGCACCCGCTGCCACGCACAACCCGGCACCGCCTGCACCAGCGCACGCGGCCGCCGCCGCAACAGCTCCCACACCGAACGCGTCATCGCCTGGAGGAACTCGTGAGGCTCTCGAGTCACGGCCTGGGCCTGTGCGTCACGTGCCGCCAACCCGTCCGCTGGTCCATCACCGCCGCCGGAAAACGCCAAGCCCTCAACCCCGACCCCGACGAGCGGGGAAACACCGTGGCCTTCTGCGACGGCCTCGGCGTGTGGCGCTCCCGCCGACCCACCACCGAACTCCCGCAAGCCGCACACGAACGCCTGTTCATGCCCCACGCCGCCACCTGTCCGAACCAGCGCGCCGTCCCCGAGCACCGACTCCCCGCAGGCGTCGTGTCCCTCGCCGCCCGCCGCCGCGCGAAGCGAGCACGCCGATGACCGAGACCAACACCGTCACGCTCCTGACCGTGCTCATCGCCGTCATCGGGTTCATCACGTGGTGCCGCGCCACCGCCGCTCTCAGTGAAGCGGAGCGCCAGACGAATGCAGACGTCGGGCTGATCGAGCAGCGCGGCGAAGCCATCACGCCCGAGGGCCCCTTCGCCGCCCAGCGACTCGACACCGAGCAGCTGCTCATCAGCCCGGATCAGCGCGCTTGGGAGGTCGACGAACTCGAAGCCCTGTGGGCGTCGAGCGGCGACGTGCAAACCGATCTACGCGCCGACCCCGGGCCGAAGCCGAAGCCACCAGAGCCCTCCTGACGCCCCCGCAGATGATCACCCGGGCGATCCCCGCCGAAGCACCCCGCAGGCCGCCAGACGATCACACAGCCCCCACGACGACACCACACACCCGGAGCCCCGATGGCCACCAGCACCCCACCGACCGGCAGCCCCGTCACCGACCGCGAACGCCAGATCCTCCAGCTCGTCGCCGAAGGCCAGTCCAACCAGCAGATCGGGCAGGCCCTCGACCTGTCGCCGCTCACGGTTAAGAGCCACCTCGCCCGCATCACCAGCCGGTACGGCACCCACAACCGAGCCGGCCTCGTCGGCGTCGCGTTCCGCCGCGGTGACCTCCGGTGAGCGCCGACCTGACGGAGCGGGAGCTCGCCGTGCTCCTGGCGGCCGCGTCCGGCATGTCGCAGCGAGAGACCGCTGCCCAGCTGCGCATCGGCCGCACCAAGGCCCGGCGCATCGCCGAAGCCGCCACCAGGAAGCTCGGCGCCGCCACCCTGCCCCACGCCGTCGCCCTGGCCATCCGCGAACACCTCATCGACACCGGCGAGATCCCCGGCCGCAACGACCTCCCCACCCCTCACCAGCCCACCGGAGACAACCAGCCGTGACCGACACCTACACAGAGGCCATGACCCCAGCCCCGCAGCCCGAACTTCGCGAACGCCTCGCCAACGCCCTCCTCAGCATCAGCGAACCCGAACTCGCCGGCCTCATCGCCACGGCCGGCCTCGCCGCGGTCTACACCGAGTGGGAGCGCACCCGCGTCGACCTTGCCATCCAGGAGGACGTCGCGCGGGCCATAGCGCTCCGGATCGCGCACCTCACGGACGAGGCCCGCCGCTGGAAGCGCCGCTGGGCAGGAGCCGTCGCCCAAGCCCGCAGCGAGCACGCCGACTCGGAACAGTTCAGCGAGGCCGTCAACCGGTTGATGAACGCTCGCGCCGAGGATCAGCGACTGATCCAGGAGCTCCGCTCCGAGCTGGCGGACTACCAGCTGGCCGACAGCGAACGTCAGGGCGCCGAGCAGCGCACGTCGGAGACCAACCCGTGAGCCGCCCGAACCCGGAGGCGCTGCTCTGGCCCGGTGTCAGCATCACCGCGGTCGGCGCCCTCAGCTTGGCCATCCCGCTGCTGATCCTCGGCTTCGCGCTCATGGCGGTCGCCGTCGGAACCGGCAGCGTTCGCGCCGCCCGGCAGGTCCGGAGCTGGTGGCGCAGGCCCACCTGGCGCGAGCAGGTTCTCGCCGCAGTCGACGACCTCCGGGACGAGCTGATCGACGCCGAGCTCGCCGAACTGCTCCACGCTCCGCTCAACCCCACCAGCCAGAACCACGAGGAGCGCTGACTCGTGGCCATCGCCCTGTTCGCGCTCTACCTGATCGGCGTCGTCGGGTTCACCCGCCACACCTCCGACCAGCTGAAGGACCTGTCGACCACGATCGGGCGCGCCGCGAAGAGCAGTCCGGCGCTCGCCGGTCTGGTCGCCGCGATCGTCGTGGGCCTGTGGCCCGTGGTACTTCCCCTCGGCGCGCTCCTGACCAAGCGCCGGCCCTGACTTCCGCGTAGGGGCGCGCCTTGCCCGGCCAAGGTTCGGGCGCGCCCCCGGCAGTGATCACCGTAACCCCACCAACCAGGGAGACCACGTGAGCACCGCCGACACCCGCAACACCCTGAAGCTCCTCCGCGACCACCTCGGAGACCTCAAGGCCGCGCAATACACCGACCCCAACCCCGTCTGGCCCCCGCAACGCCTCACCACCGAGATGTGGGCCATCCGCGACCAGGAAGCCGCCGCCGAGCGTGCCGAGCGCAACGAGTACGCCCTCGGCGACGCCCCCGCCCCAGTCCTCAACCTCACCGCGATGGAGACCTTGCAGCACGTCGAGGCCGAACTCCTCGCCCTGGCCGACATCGTGGCGAACACCTGCCAGCGGCCCGTGCCCACGCTCACGGTCAAGTCCAGCCCCATCGACATCCTCCGGGCCAGGAACGACCACACCGACCCGCGCCGCTGGCACTACAACGCCAGCTGGAAGCAGGGCGCGCACTGGGCCGCGGTCTACGTGGACGGCCGCCTGGCCGACGAGGACGTCTGGGAGCCCGACTCGCTGTTCCTGCCGATGCCAGACCGCACCCGCCGCGAGGCAGGCGAGGTCATCCGGGACTGCTGGCAGCGCACCGCCACCATCCTCGGCATCGGCGACCGCCGCGTCACAATCCCCGACCGGCCGTGCCCCTGGTGCGGCGGCGTCCTGATCCTCCACCAGCCCGCCGACGAGTCGCCGTCGATCACCTGCCAGACCGGCACGGACTGCACCGCCCCCGTCACCCGCGACCAGCGCGGACGCGCCGTGTGGGACTGGCTGCACCTCGGCGCGCTGGTCAACGCCCTCGACGCCCTCGAGCGCGGTGAGGGCAACCTCCTGTCGGAGTAGTTCATTGGCCTCACTTCGATTAGACCGTAGGGGTGCCTACGGAACCATTCCGATTCCGCTCGCACCGCCTTCTTGAGGCCTAGCCTGGCTTTCTTCGATGCGTCCGGAGGCATGCTCACGAAACCGATAGACTTCACGTCTACTAAACCGATCAACTTCCGATAGGACAGATACAGCGACGTTCTTTACTCTTATCCTGGCCCAGGGACTGGAAGCCATCACCGTGACAACCGTGGCACCCCCTACAAGCAAGGCCGTCTCGCCGCCATGACGGAAGTGACTAACATGTTCTCCGGGAACCCTATTTGGTTTTCGCCACGGTCGCCAAACTCGAATCTTTGGCATTCTCACTCCCTAGCGCACGAAGCTCAGCACCACGATCGATGCCATCTGAACTACCAATAGGATGATGCAAAGATCGTAGGACCCCGACATTTCATTCAGCGTCTTATCATTCGCTTCGGCGGAGACCGCCAACGCGAACACAAGCGTCGCCTTCGCATCCGCGCAAGTGCCAGGTTCGTATTCCAGGATCGCTTTAGGATCAACCCCGACGTGCCAATCGGTCGGCCCCAGAATGGAGAAGCTAAAGTATGCGACCAGGACCAGTAGCAGAATGACTAGGGCAGCAAATGCCTTTCCGGGAATTGCCGAATGCGCGACGTGAAATCGCCCGAGGGCCGCCCCGAACGAAGTGCCCAAAGCGGAAACGGCCAAGAGGCCGCCCGCCCTTGTTCTTAGACTGTCCAGCATATTGCCCTGCTGATCCAGGATTCGGACCGCAGCATCCAGGGCCAGGTCGGTTACAGCTTTCCTATGCTCGGAATCGCATGGCGTGTTCACAATGCACCTTCGCAATTTTGTCTGCGTCTTGCATTTCAGAAATAGTGAGCACCGGCCACTTCTAGGATGCAACACACTCAGCATGTCGGCATCTCCGCAACACGCCCAGCCACAGGTCGCGTCGGATCGTGGCCTCCGCGCGAAGCAGCCTCGGCTATATCGTCGTCAAGCCCGACCCCCGCCGGCCCGACGGCGGCGCCTCCCGCCCCGCCCTCGGCCGACTCCGCCACGACGGCCGGGTTCAGCTCGGCGAGTATGAGCAGCGGCTCGCCCGCTCCGTCGGGCCCACAGAGCAGGCCACGCAATCCTCGACGCCAGCCCTGACGCCACGGCGAGCTGACGACAAGCTACGCGATCTCCTGATCAGGCCGCCCGGCAGAGAGGCGCCCAATGGCGCAGCGGGAGCTGGTAAAGTGGAGTACCGCTTACTTCGATGGTTTCACTGTCAACGTAGCGCCCGGGTGCCTTGAGTCTCAGCGGGCTCAGCTTCTTCTCCGGGTGACTACGCCATTTCGCTATGCGAAAGGCGCAGTCACCTTGCTTTTTTTGATCTTGCTCGCTTGCGCTCCGATGCTCCTGATCCTCGTGATCGGAGCTGTGCTCGTGACCGCCGTACTGCGTTGCCGACGACGGGACATTCCCCGGGTCGTCAAGGCCATGCACTTGAAGACTCGCCTCGACTGGCGGAGCCATCGCCAGAAGAAGTGAGAATCGAGAGCCCCAGTCGCATTTCCGGCTGGGGCTCTCTGATGTTGAAGTGACTTCGGTCACGCCGATTGATCACTTCAGGTCACACCCTCTCTATGCGTAGTCTCGACGCCAGGTCAACTGTCAGTGCTGGCTGGGACTCTGGCCGCACAAATGATCGAGAGAGGAGGAACCGTGAGCAAGAAGCAGAAGGCAATCCTGGTATGGGCCGTAACCCAGGCCGCGGACGTGGCGATCCAACGCCAGGGCAAGAAGATCAACGCCCCGCAGTGGCAGATCGAGATCGCGAAGGTCGTCATCGCCATCGCGATCGCCGCGGCGATCTGACAGTGAAGCCCGGCCCCGCGGTCATCGGGGCCGGGCTTCTCGCCGTCGTCATTCTGCCCGACGCTGTTCACGGCCATTCCTCCGGTCCGCCGTCGTGCCAGGTGATGCCGGCGACGCCGTACACGTCGTGCTCTTCGAGGAGCACCAGCAGACCTATGAGGCTGACCGCGACGCCGATGTCCTCGCCGTCGACCTCAACTACGCGGCCGACGGGGTGTCCGGGCCCCGATTCGATGCCCCAGACGGTGACGTGGTGTCCGGTCACCCGCCCTCCAGGATCGCCCTGTACCAGCCGCTGCATTCGGGGCAGAGGGCCTCGGGCGGCACCGTCTCGATCTGGTTCATGGGGACGGTGGCGGCCACGGGGCTGAGCAGCTGGTCGCAGACGCTGGTGAACTTGCCTGCGCGGGTGATGTGCCAGACCACGGTCTCCTCGTCGGCGAACGGCTCGTGGCGGTGTTCGACGCGGAGTTCGTAGTCGGCGGGCGAGATCACGACGCCTTCCTTGGTGCCCGCTTCTTCGCCGTGGTCTTCTTGGCCGGCGCGGCGTCTCGTCCGGCTTGGGTTTCGGCGATGGATGCCTGGAGTGCGGCCATGAGGTCGAGGACCGGGGCTTTGGCCGCGCCGGTGGTCACGGTCTCGTGGGCGGGCTCCAGGTCGTTGGCGCGGGCCCGGAGGGCGTCTTCAAGGGCGACGACGTACGCGTCCTTTTCGGCGTCGAGGTCGTAGCCCTCGGACTTGCTGTCCATGAACTGGCGGGCCATCTTCAGCTCGGCCGGGTGGAGTTCTTCGTCAGCGGGCGCGCCTTTGATGCCCTCAGCACTGCGGATCTCGTCGGGCCACTTCACGGTCTGAAGGATCAGCAGGCCGTCCCGCTCGCGGAGGATCGCCAGGGACTCACGTCCACGGAGCGCTACCTTGGTGACGGCGACCTTCCCGGACCCGCGCATGGCTGCGGCGAGTAGCTTGTAGGGCTTCGCCGGGGCCTTGTCGCCAAGCCCCACGAAGTATGGGGAATCCCAGCTCAGAGTGTTGATCGAGGTCTCGTCCACGAATGCGTGGACGTCGATGACGTTCTTGCTGGGGAGCGGCAGCTGCTCCAAGTCCTCGTCGGTCAGGACAACCATGCGGCCGTCCGACGCCTCCCAGCCTTTCGCGAGTTCTCCGTATTCGACCTCGCGGTCCTCGGCGATGCAGTACCGCTTGTTCCGCACTCGGCCCGAGTCCGCGCGGTGGTACTGGTGCATCTCCGGGCCGGAGTGGGACTCCGTGGCCGGGTACAGCTTGACCGGTACGGCGACCAGGCCGAAGGTGATCGATCCGGTCCACGAGGGCTTGATCGCGATGGGCTCTCCCATGACTTCACGCTAAGCCTGGGTGGCCAGCTCGGCAGGTCGATCTTCAGCGGCCGTGGAGCAGCGACACCACCGTGATCGCCGTCGCCACGGCAGCCCCCAGCCCGGAGAGGATCGCCGCGCCGTTGAAGGTGATCGGGAGTCCCGGATGAGCGCCGAGCCCGTCCTGCCAGGTCCGGAACGCTACTCCGAAGAGGACCACGGTGACGAAGGCGAGTACGCCCCACATGGTCCAGATCTGGCCCGTGGTGAGGCTGCCGAGGTGCAGCGTGCCGATGGGCTTCACGGCGGCGAGGGGCAGGTGGTTCACGCGTGCAGGTTACGCGACCGCTTATACGGCAGGGCTGGTCGGCCTAGGAGAAGTCCACGCTCCTCGGGACCCATCTGACCCCGGAGAGGGCGTCTTCGACGAGCTGGACCTGCTTGTGCAGGGCAGCGAGTCGGGCGCCCTCCTGCTTGTACTGCTCCAGCTTTTCCTCGATCTGGTTGGGTTCGAAGTGGTCGGCGAGTTCGACGCGGGCGCGGCGGTAGGCGTCGCGGAGTCCGGCGAGGTGGGCTTCGACGAGGTAGCGGACGTCGCGGGCGAGCATGAGTGGCGCGCGGCGGTAGATCTGACCGGAGAGGCCGTCGCGCCAGGCGCCGGGGGCGTGGTCGATGAGCCACTTCGAGGCGGACTTCTCCCAGTCGGGCAGACCGGGGCCGGCGACCTGGGTGGGCCAGTCGGCTGGGAGCGTGGGCTTGAAGTCGGACACGTGTTCGAGTGAAGCACTACGGAGGACGCCGTACCAGCCGCTCCGGCGCGCACCCTCCGTCCTCCCGGGCGGAGAATGGAATACGGCAAGGGAGCCGCGATGCCCTTCTACCTGCGCGCGCACCTGGGCCCGATCGGCTGGAGCACCCGACTGGGCAGCTCACGACGGCCATCACAGCAGGGCAACGGCTGCGCGTGGATTACGCTCGCCACGGTCGCCATCGGCGTCCTTGTTGCGATCATCCGGTGGTGGTACATCTCGCTGCCGATCATCCTCGTCCTCGGTAGCCTCTTGGCTTTGTGGATCGCTTCCATCAGACGTGAAGCTGTGAAGCCGCCTGAGGAAGACTTCGAGCTCTTGGTCAAACTGAAGGCCGATACCTCAGCGCCCCAGTCCACTCCTCCACCTCTCCAAAACACCGCGGTCAGCCAGCCGTCCGCTCTGATCGTCGTGCAGGGGCCGCAACCGCTGAACTGGCGTGACCACGTGACGTTGCGCGAGGTACGCGATGACGTGCCCTACTACGAGCTCAAGGCGTCATCCGTGGAGATGGCCGAACAGATACAAGCCCTGATGGAAGCAGACGGCTGGAGCGTGACGATCGAGCGGTTCACAGGACACTGAACCGATCCGGCTTGAGTTCAGGCCCAGTCTGCCGCGCTCCGATTGCCGCCCTACGCTGACCCCGTGACCGACACCCCGCTGCCCGGCCTCGCCATCGAGCCCGACACCGAACAGCTCGTGCGCTGCACCGGCTGCGGCCGACCCCTGCGCGACCCCACCTCCCGGGCCCGCGGCCACGGCCCCGTCTGCACCGAAGTCCGACTACCAGAGCCACCGCGCGGCGAACAGGCTGAGACGCTGCCCGGATTGTGAGCCGCACACGCGCGATGCAGCGTGCCCCCGTCGGCCTACGTCGTCAGACTTGAGACGAATGCCTCGATCGGGGGGCCAAAGCAGCTGATAGTCACTTAGCAGCTTTGTGCGACGCTAGAGTTATGCGTGGTTGACGACGATCGCCGCCCGGATGTGCCGCTTGCTCATCAGGGGCAGCGGCGGGCTCTCGACAGAGGGCCTTGGCGAAAGGGGTCAGCCGTGACCAGCAAGTGCAACCGCAAGAAGCACCGGCCGCCCGACGGCGAACACCGGCCCTGGTGGGCCTGGCTTGTCCGCAGCACGGCCGAAGGCTTCTTCGTGGGCGTCGCCGAGGTGGTCGCCGTAGTGCTGCTGAGGCACTAGGTGGAGGGTGAAGGCATGAACGACCGGGCGAGGGTTGCGAAGAGCAGCCCGAGCGATTCCTAAGCGGTCGGGCTGCTCCGCCTGGCAAGGGTGGGGGGCCGGTCCTGGCAGACCGAGCCCCTCACGCCACGTCAGGGCGCGACAGCGTGAGCTGTCGACTCTTAATTTACAGACTAGCTCAGGAATGCACCCCGGCGGCATTCTTGCAGATTCCGAGCCCCAGTTTATGTGTCAGCTTGGATGCCGGACTTCCCATAAGCCCAGGTCACTGGCTGTGCGGTCGGCAACCTCTGGCTCCGGCTCCAAAAGTGCGGCGCTACAGCTTGCCGGCCGTGCCATCGCCGCGCTCGGCGCCGCCGTCTTGCCGCGAGGAGTCCTGACTCTTTGGCCGCGAGGACCATGAGCGCGAATAGCCGCGCAGGATGTCCTGAACGGTGCCCAGCGACACCCCGACCTCGGCTGCGATCTTCCGCAGCGAGACGCCGTCATCGCGGAGAGCGACGACGCGCTGCTGCCGTTCTGACTGCCACCGCTTGTTGCGCGCGGCCTGAGCCGCCATCACCTCGCCCATCGCCCGCACTCGCTCACTCGGGTCGGCGATCGACTCCACCGCATCGAGAGCATCCGACACCCGTTTCGTCTCCTCGCTCACCCTGGAGGCCCTTCTTCGGGCGGTCCGCTTCCATTGAGTGTATGGAGTCCATACACTCAGAGGAAGGCAGCCGCATGCTGCCGACATAGAACGGCCCCGACCACTCGCCTAGGAAACGTTGGTCGGGGCCGGCCAACCATCCCGACATCACCGGGAGGCCGACATGGCTGATCGTACGGGCGCCGCGCGCCCAACCCCACCCCAACTGCGCATTCGCCTCGTCGGAGCGCCCGACGAGGTCGACATCGCCGTCCACCGACTCCGCAGCGCCTTCGCCACGATCGAGGCCGACAAGCCGAGCACGCTCATGTACGACCCCGAGCTGGTCCGAGTCCACGTCAAGGCGGTGCTGTGATGGCCCTGTTCGGCCTGTTCGGCAACGACCGCACGATGGCCAGCAGCACCTACGCGGGCCGGGAGTCTGCCAGTGCCCGCCAGCAGCGGAAGGCCGCCGAGCGCGAGACCGTGCGCCGCGCCAGCGCGGTCCGTGGACACCGCCGCGCCGCGACCAAGCTCGACCGGCAGGTCGCCGCCGCCGAGGACAACAACCGCCGCGCCGACTCCGCGCCCCAGCGCACCCGGAGGTGGTGGTGATGAAGACGTTCTGGCCCGTCCGCATCGCCCGCGTCCTCGGCTGGACCGTGGTCCTGGGTGCTGCCTTCGCGTTCACGACCTGGTCGCTCTTCTCCGTCGCGCACGGCCGCTACGGCGTGCCCGCCGTCCTGTCCGGGTTCGCTGGCGCGGTCTACGACGGGGCTGCGCTCCTCGCCCTCGATGCCTGGTCGTCGGCGGCCGCCGATCCGCGCCAGTCCACGCTCCGGCCCCGCATCGTCGCGGTCGCCCTGCTGACGACGAGCATCTATCTGAACGTCACCCACGCCACGTGGCAACACCAAGGCCCACCTGCCGCCGTCCTGTTCGCAGCGCCGGGCATGGTGCTGTGGGCGATGGCGGAGCTGCGCCTCGGCGCCCGTCACGCCTCCGCGCGGCATCAGCTCGGCCTCGGTTTCGCACCCCGCCGTGCATACGGCGTGGATGCCTGGGTGGTGCGACGCGGCCGCGCGTGGCGGGCGTACACGGCGCACCTAGACGCGCGCCTCGACCACGCCCTCCCCGCCGCAGAAACCGCCCGGGAGGTGCTGCTAGGCCGCGAGCTGGAGGCCGGTGATGCGGACCTGATGCGCGGTGATGCGCCGCAGGTCAGCGGCCCACGCCCGGCGACGCTCGCCGCCGCGATCATGGCCGCCGCATCAGCGATCGGCGCTGATGCGCAGCCCGCCGACATCGCCGAGCTGATCGGCCGGAACCACGGCCTGGACCTGGACCTGGCCTACGTCCGGACCGTGCTGTCCCGGGCGAAGAAAGACACCGACGGCGAGCCGGACCATCAGCCGGCCCCCGCGAAGAACGGCCCCTACCTGTGACAACTTCCGACACCGCGTCCCGGCCCGGCCGGGGACTGCTCTTCCACGCCACCGCCGGGGCCGCCGCACTCATGCTGCTGCCGTGGTGGCATCGCGTGCTTCACGTCGGCGGCGACGAGTACGGCGGCGCGTGGGCGCTGGCCGGCCTCGCCTGGTGGCTGCACCACCGCCGCCCGACCTGGCTCCGCCACGCGCTGGTCTGCTCCGCCGTCGCGGGGGCGGTCACCGACCTGCCGGTCCTCCACGACTCCGTCAGTTGGCTGACGGGAGCCGTCTGGTGAGTACCACCGTGGGCGGCGCGCTGTTCGGGCTGATCGCGGCGCTGATCGTACTGCTGCCCTGGTACCGGAAGTCCGGCGGCGGCGCGGCGAAGGTCGACCTGGCCAAAGGCGGCCCGCCGAAGAGCGCCGGGCGGGGTGGCCGGAACTGGAAGCAGCTCGGCCCGTTCGGCTTCGCGTTCGCCATCGGCACCCTGTGCTCCCTGTGCTCGGGCGGCCTCCTCGGGGCGATGGCACACCAGCTCGGCAACGGCAGCAGCAGCATCGGCTCCAATGTCCTCGCGGTCCTGACCGGCGCGGCTTCCCCGGCGGTTGCCCGGCACGCGCAGCAGCGGCTCACCGCAGGCGGCGCGGTGGTCCTGGTCCTCCTCGTCGTCGGGGCGATCGTGTGGTGGCGCGGCTCCGGCCGGGGCATGCACCGCGACCTGCTCTGCGGCATGCTGTCGGGCGTCACGCTCGGCCCGACGGCCGGGATCGGCGGACTCGCGGCGGTGGCGTTGTCGCCGGTCGTCGATCAGGTCGGCGGCTGGCTGGTGGGCCTGCTGTGAACTGGCTCCGACGCCTCTCGGCGCGCGTGTACGACGGCAGCGTCGTGATCGGCTGGCGGGTCGCGCGCTGGCCGTGGGCGACCGCCGAGGGCGGCAGCCGTTTGGGCCGGCTGATCGTCCTCGCGGTGATCGGCAGCTTGTCGTGGCGAGTGCCGTGGCTGTTCTGCGCGTGCTGGGCGTTCGCCGCGTGGCGCGCCGCACCGCTGGAGCCCGAGCGCGCGCCCGAGCCGACTCCGACGCCGCAGAGCCCGGATGAGTTGTACCTGCGGCTCATCCTCGGTCACATCGGCGATGAGACCGGCATCCACCTCGCCGATCTGCTCCCCGCGATCCAGCAGGCAGAGGAAGGGCTGGAGCACATGACGCGGGACGACCTCCGCGACCTGCTGGCTGCGCTCCGCGTACCGGTTCGGGCGCAGCTGCGCGTCGGCGTGCGCACCGGGGTGGCCGGAGTGCACCGCGACGACGCCGCTCAGGCCCTCGTGGCGTACCTGGCTCGCGCCCCCTCCCCCGAGGCGTAGCCCCACCCGTAGGAGCGGGCGTAGTCGCAGGTCGTAGCGCCTTGTAGGCCCGCCGTAGGACCCCCGTAGACCCCGATGTAGACCCGCGTAGGCGACCCCTGATGATGCGACGCCTCGCAGCTGCGCTGCGGCGGGTGCCGACGTACTGCCCGGTGTGCGGCTGGTGGACCCAACGACACAGCCACTGACGAAACGAGAGGAGGATGGCCCCATGCGTTCTGTGGATCGGATCTCCGAGTGCTGGGGCGACAGTGTTCGGCGGCAGGCACGACGTGACGCCGGATTCCGCGAGGTCATCGGCTTGCTGGCGGGGATGGTGACTGCGATGGCGGGAGTCCTTATCGGGCTCCTGGCCTCGCTTCCGCACTGACGAGAGGGACACTGAACATGAGCGAGACCGAGACGGTACGCGTCCAGGTGCTGTTGCTCTTCGGCGAGGATGCTGAGGTCCGCGCGGACGCGGCGGACTGGTCGGAGCCCGAGCGGTATCCGGCGGCGGAGATCGCCGCCGCGCTCGGAGTGGCAGCGAAGGAGTTGCCGGGCATGCGGATGCTCGCGGACGTCGGGCCGGGTGACCGGCTGACGAATTGGCGACTGCCGTAGGCTGTGCGGCATCCCTTCGGGGTGTTGGTGACCGGCGGGCTTTCCGGCCTAGCTCCTGCACGGAGCGGGGTGCCCCTGATGGGGTGGGCCTGCCGGTCATTTGTGTGCCCGTCAGGGCGAATGTGAGCAGCGGCGAAGCCGCTTCCTTCGGCCCGAAGGGCCGCGAGCCCCGCGAGCGCAGCGAGCTGGTGGGGGCTCGCCCCGGCCGTCGGGCCGGGCTTGGCCGCCCGCGCCGCAGGCGCTTAGGGGGCGGCCGACCAGCCGCGCCCGCAGGGCGCTTAGGGCTGGTCCCGATTGTGCGCCGCAGGCGCTCCTTTACCGCCGCAGCCGCCCGTTCATGATCACAAAGGGGGTCGCCCCGGCTGGCTGCCGGGGCGACCGAGCGGGCCTACTCCTCGCTGCTGAACCGGTCAACGAGCCAGCGGGCGAGCTCCAGCGCGTACTCCTCAGTTGCGAGGAAGGAGCACATCGCCGCACCGGCGAGGTACTTCCTGCGGTGGTGGTCGTAGGTCGCCAGCAGGTCCATGCCGCCCACGAAGAGCAGGGCGACCATCTCCAGCTTGACCTGCTGATCCTGCGGCATGGGCTGGTCCTTGGCCAACTCGGCGAGCTGGATCACGCTCGGCTTGACCTGTTCCGGCGAGACCTCCCCGGAGGGCAGCTCAACGGGGACGGGCAGGATCCTGGAGGCCATGATGATGACCTCGTAGACCTTCCGGGCGAGCGCGGCCACGCCCGCGTAGATCAGGTCCTCATGGTCGGACACGTTGGTCCTTCCCTTCGGTTGGGTGTTGGTGGCCCGTCCGGGGTTCCGGCCCCGGTGTGGGCCGCGCCCCGCTCGGTGCGGGGTGCGGGGTCAGGCAGCCGTGTGGGCGGGTGGGAGCAAAGTCGCGGTGCGCGAGCGTCAGCGAGCAGCGACTTTGACGGTGGCCCGGTGCGCGCCGAAGGCGCAGGGCCACGGCGTCCGGCCCCCTGGCCGGATGGATGCCGGTGAACGCGCACGAAGTGCGCCCGGCGTCCACCCCGGAGGGCGCACCAGCGCCCGCAGGGGCGTCCCGCCCGCGCGCGCGGCACCCTGCCCCCGCACCCCGAAAAGACCCGTGCTGCGCCCCGCTACCGACCCGCACCGGCGCGCCCAGTAGCGCATCAGCCACAGCAGCATCACATCAACGTGACAAACCCTCAGTAGCGCTTCACATCAGGGAGCATGGCCGCCATGCAGATCCTGATCACAACCCTCGCGTCAGCGGCCAGCTCGGTGCTGATCTTGCTCCTCGGCCAGTGGACGGCACGTGCGCAGAAGCGCAGGGATGATGAGAAGGGGGCCCGTGCGGCCCTGCGGCGCGACTACGAATCCCTCCTGGCAGCCATGGCCAGATTCCGTATGGAGCGTGTAGCCCACCTCAAGGTCAGAATGAGCTGGCGGGCGCGCGGCAACGTCGCGATGCGCGCTGTGTACGAGTCCCTTGCGGCCTACGAGATCGCCGCGACCGACCGGAGCGTCGCCAGGTTCCGAGCCGTGGGACCTGCAATTCGATACATCACCGATTGGCGCCAGCGCGTAGACGAGCAAGAGCTGTCCGTCCTCGGGCCCATGAACGAGGTAGTCCGGGCGGCGATCCCGCTGGCGGGCTCGGACTTCGAGCAGGTCGCCTCCGCGACCAACAAGGTTCTTGGCCTGCTGCCAGACGATGATGATGAGGCCATGGACCGAGCACTCGCCGTACTGCGGCGAGCCATTCTCGACGCCGAGGCCGCGATGCAGAAGCGCCGACGGTTCCCCATCCGGCGTCGGCGGCCGGCACTGGTGACCAGTGAAACGAACAGCCTCTCGCCCGAACTGGAGACTGGCCAGCGCAGGCCGAGTACCAGGAGTAGCGTCCGCACATGAACTGGGCAACCATCTGGCCAACGCTCGCCTTCTTCTTGGGCGGCCTCTCTTCCTACGCTCGCGACGCCCTGACAGAGAAGCGGCAGCGGCACCGCCTCGCCGCCGAACGATCAGCCGAGCGTGCGCGAGTAACGCTCGATCGGCGGGAGGCATTCGAGCTGGACCATCTTCAAAGGCTCAACGACGCACTGCAAGACCTTGGACGTGCCGCCGGTCGAATGCACTACCTGGACACCATGGCGAGCCATCAGACTGGCATCTACGCCGGACCTGGGGTGCCCGAAGACGCTTCGACAGCACTCCTAGACGCGAACCGTTCGGTCCACACTCTCAAAGGCCTTGTGCTCGATGACGAGCTTCGCGAGAAGGTGGCGGAGACGCAAAGGCTGCTCAACATCCCCAGTTCGATGCACAACTCCACGCCGGCTGAGGCTGAGCGAGCCTTCGAGCCTGCCATTCGGGCTCTGGACGAGACACAGGCAGCCGTTTCCGCCCGGATTCGGGAGATCTACATCTCCCAGGCGGCAGCACAGCAACTGCTGGCCTCTGGCGTGCCACGTCGCCGCGTTATCCCTTCGTGACATTCGGCGGCTGATCGTCTATAGTCACGTCTCGAAGCGGCATGCCCGGAAACGGGAAGCCCACCGAAGCCCCGCCCTGTGCGGGGCTTTCGCTTTCCACCTCGGCGCTTCAGGGCCGCTCGGCCGAAGCGCCGAGCTTCCGGGCCTGCGACCTGGCTACCACGACGTAGCCGACGGCAGCGATCAGCGCGACAGGCAGCGCGGCGAAGCCGATCCACGACTTGTGGAGCAGCATCGAGGCGTAGCCGGCGACACCGATCGCCGTACTGACGGCATAGCGAGCGGCTTCGAGCCACCGCCGCTTGCAGGCCTGGAACGAGGCCAGGCCAAGGCCAACGGTGACGAAGCCGATGAGCACCCCTATGAGCATCGCTGGAGCATAAGCCCTGCGTCTGGGCTGTCGGCGTCCGCCCCTACCGGGCCCCTCAAGACCCACCACCTCACTCCGGAGGCACCCTCATGCCCGCGCCCGACGCTGCTCTCCTCGCCGAGTACCAGCGCGAACCCCGCAAGATCCGCCGCTACGTGTCCCGCGACCTCGCCCGCGCCTACCCGGTCCCGCCGCGGCCACCGCGCCACGACGCCGTCCCCCGCCAGGTGAACGCCCGTCGGCCGATCCCGAAGCGCTACCACGGCATCATGTCCGCGCTCGGCGGGGCGGTGCCGAGGTCCGGGCAGGCCCGCATCAACGCGAAGCGCAACCAGCGCAACGTCTTCTGGGCCGCCTTCGAGGTGGACCGACTGCTCATCGCAGCGGGCTGAGCATGGACCTCACCGGCCGCCACCCCGCCACCGCCGCAGTCGCGAAGCACTTCGCCTTCGAGCACCTCCCCGAGCACCTGCGCGCGATCAGTCAGCCCTGCCACGACCTCGCCGAGCAACTGCTCCAGCGATTGCCGGACGGGCCCGAGCTCACGGCAGGCCTGCGGAAGCTGCTGGAGGCGAAGGACTGTTTCGTCCGCGCCGCCCTGGAGTAGCCGATGCCAGCGAACCGCGCGCAGCAGACCAAGACCGCTGACCGGCGCCGCCAGGCCGTCGAGCTCCGCATCGCCGGCCGCTCCTGGCAGCAGATCGCCGACCAGCTGGAGTACAGCTCGAAGGGCGCGGCGTGCACGGACGTGCGGCGGGCGCTGGAGAAGGCCGTCGAGAAGCTCGCCATCCCCCTGGAGGCACACCGACAGCTCGAACTCGACCGCCTCGACGCCATCCAGAACGCCCTCTGGGACAAGGTCCTGGACGGCGACACGAAGGCGATCGACACCACGCTGCGGCTGATGGACCGCCGCGCGAAGCTCCTCGGCCTGGACGCCCCGCAGCGGCACGAGCTGACGCTGGAGGCGATCGATGCCGCCCTCGCTGACGTGGAACAGCAGCTCGCCGCTGCTCGAAGCGAAGCGGCGGAAGCTGAAGGAGCTGAAGAGGAAGAGGGCTGAACTCCGCCGCCTGGAGACGGAGCGGCTCCGCAACCTCGACGTCTTCAAACTCCTCGGCTACGTCCCCACTCCGAGGCAGCAGGCGTTCCACGACGCGACCGAGTTCGACGTCCTCTACGGCGGCGCGGCCGGCGGCGGGAAGACCCGCGCGCTGCTGATGGACGGCATCCGAGACTGCGTCCGCTACCCCGGCATTCGGGTGGGTGCGTTCCGGCGCACCTACGGGGAGTTGAAGGAGTCGCTGCTCGCGGAGCTCGCCGAGGTCGGCTACGCGAAGGCTCTCGGCGCGAGCTGGAACGGGACCGAGTACGAGCTCCGCTTCGGCAACGGCAGCCTGCTGATGTTCCGGTACGCGGAGACCATCAAGGACGCCACCCGCCGGCAGGGTGGCCAGTACCAGAAGCTGCTCTTCGACGAGCGCACTCTGACCGGCCCGGAGGTGTGCGGGTTCCTGGAGTCCCGGCTGCGGTCCGGGCGCGCCGACCGGCCGGTCCTGGGCATCCGGTCCGGGACCAACCCGGGCGGCCCCGGGCACGGCACGGTGAAGACCCGCTACATCGAGCCGACCGCCTACGGCCAGCGGATCATCACCGACCGGCGCGGCCGCACCGTCCGCTTCATCCCGTCGAAGCTCGCCGACAACCCGCACGTCAACCCGGAGTACGCGGACGACCTGCGGAACCTGCCCGAGCAGCTGCGCAAAGCCTTCCTGGACGGGGACTGGGACAGCTTCATGGGCCAGGCGTTCGGCGAGTGGTCCCACGACCGCCACACCCTCGACCCCATCACCCTGCCCGCCGAATGGCGGCGCGTGATGGGCGTCGACTGGGGCTTCGCGAATCCCTGGGCGGCGCTGTGGTTGGCGGTCGACGAGGACGACCGCGTGTGGGTCTACCGCGAGGCGTACAAGACGAAGGTCGGCGAGCAGGACCAGGCGAAGATGATCCTCGCCGCCGAAGCCCCCGGGGAGCACGTCGCACCCCGGTGGGCGGACGACGCGATGTGGGCCACCCGGGGCGGCGCGCGGCCGATCGCCTCCATTTACGCCGAGCACGGCGTGCACCTCACCGAGGCCAGCAAGGGCGGCCGCGTCGCTGGCTGGCAGCGCGTGCGGTCCTACCTCGGCGACGGCCCGGCGTGCCCCCACCACCGCGAACTCGGCTGGGTCACCTGCCCGCGCCTACACGTCTTCCGGACCTGCGAGAACCTCGCCCGCGAGATCCCCGCACTGCCGTTCGCCACGACCGGCGACCCGGAGGACGTCGACACCAACGCCTCGGACCACGCGGCCGACGCGCTGCGGTACGCGCTGATCAACCTCGGCGGCGGCCCGAAGTTCCCGATGGTCAACAACGGCCCCGCGCCGCTTGTCGAGCAGGAGCTGAAGGCGCCCTTCGGCAGCCGCTACGCGCAGACCACGGACCCGGACACACCCGTGCCGGACGACTTCGACGATGAGCCCGTGCAGCGGGGGAAGGTGGTGACGTCGCCGTGGGCGCAGTGATCGACGCGGTCCGCCGCTTCACCCGGCCCTTCGCCGAAGACGTCGCCGAAGCCGCCCCGACCGTTTACGCGGGGAACGGGCGGCCGACGGACGCGCAGGCGCAGCGCAGGGGCTACGAGTACGGCATCCCGCGCGGCGGGACGACCGAGACCAACCAGGGCGGCGGGGACCTCGGCGGGGACCGCCGCGAGCAGCTCCAGCAGATGTACCAGGTGTACGCGACGTGCACCTGGTCGTCGGCATGCGTGGACGCGATCGCCAGGACGGTGACGGCCGGGGGGCTGTACATCGACTGGGCCTCCGACGACCAGGAGGGCTCGAAGGCCCCCGCCCGCCCGGCTGAGGTCATCAGGTTGCAGCAGCTGATCGACTACTGCAACCCGTACGAGGACATGCAGCAGCTGCTACGCGGCATGATCACGGACCTTCAGGTCGCCGGGGACGCATACCTGGAGGTCGTGTGGTTCCTCGGCGAACCGATCGCCCTGTACTCGCTGGACGCCGCGAGCATGCGGATCATCTCCGACGAGCACGGCGTCGTCACCGAGTACGTCCAGGTCACCGAGGACAGCCAGAAGGCGTCCTTCAAGCCGGACGAGATCATCCACGTCTCCATGGACACACCCCGGTCCGGCCTACACGGCATGTCGCCGACGGAGAAGGCGATCCTCCCGATCACCACCTGGCTGTACGCGTCGGGGCTGCTGAAGGAGACGATGCGGAAGGGCGACCCGCCCATGCTCCACATCGACATGCCCGACTCCATGAGCGACAACGCCATCCGCCGCTGGCTGCACCAGTTCCGGGTCCGCGTGCTCGGCCCGAAGAACAAGGGCGAGCCGATCATCACCCAGGGCGGCGCGCACGTCACCGAGCTCCAGCCGTCCAAGCTCGTCGACCTCCAGTCCATCAAGACCCAGTCCCGCGACGAGATCCTCTCCGAGTACGGTGTCCCGCCGGCCCTCGTCGGCGTAATCGAGTCCGGCAATTTGGGAGGCGGCACCGGCGACTCCCAGCGGAAGACGTTCCTCACCAACACCTGCGGGCCGATCGCCTCCTTGATCTTGGAGAAGCTGAACTTCTTCCTGACCAAGCGCGGCTTCGGCATCGACGGCTGGACGCTGAAGCTCCGCGAGGTCGACATGCGGGACTCGCTGACGATCGAGCAGATCCGCGACATCCGCATCCGCAACGGCCTGTGGATCCTCAACCGGGGCCGCGCGGACATCGGAGAGCCGCCGGTCGACGGCGGCGACGACGCGGTGCTGATCGACCGCCAGAACCTGGTCCTGTGGCGCGACATCGCGATCATGTCCAAGGCGATCATCGCGAAGAACGCCGCACCGGGGCTTCAGGCCGGGGCCCTGATCGACGGCATCGACATGAAGCCCGAGCCGGAACCGCAGCCAATCCCGCCGCAACTCGCCGCCGTACCGGGCCAGCCACCGGTGCCGGGCCAGCCACCGGCACCGCCCGGCACACCAGCGGAGTCGGTCTACGACTGGCAGCACTACCTCGACGAGGACCAGGACGAGGAGCCGGATCGGTATGAATACTTCGACCGGCTCCGCCGAGCTCTCGCCGCCTGAGCCACCAGGCCCGACCGGGCCCGAGCCGGAACCGCCGATCGATGGCCCCGCGCGGGCACCGGACGGCGCACTCACAGCGGCCGGGGCCTGGCCGCTGATCCGCAAGACCATCTTCTGAGGAGCCGACCATGACGCAGCCCGCCCCGACCATCGGCCGGATCGTCCACTACACGCTCCACGAGCACGACGCGGCCGCGATCCAGCACCGGCGCAAGCAGGCCGGGACGCTGGCCAACTTCGTGGAAGAGGGCCAGACCTATCCGGCGATCGTCGTGCGCGTGTGGTCGCCCGACAGCGGCTCGGCGAACATCCGGGTGCTGCTCGACGGCAACGACGACCTGTGGGTCACCAGCGCAACGCCCGCGAACGAGCCGACGCCGGGCCGCTGGAACTGGCCGCCGCGCGCATGACCCGGCGCCCGCCGACGCTGCGTCTCGGTCAGCTCACCGGCACCTGGGCGACGGTCTACGCGGAGCGGGACCGGCTGGAGGCCGACGCCGATCGGGACGCGCTCGCCGCATGGCGGGCGCTGCTCGGCGACGTGGACCTGGCCGACGTCGTCGCCCTGGCCGCCGAGAACCCGCCCCCGCCCGGGAGCGACGAGCAGGCCAGGTTGCGGCGCCAGCACCTCCAGCAGGCCCTCGCCGCCGCCGTACTCGCCCGCCTGACGCTCCTCAGTCGCGCGCCCGGCTGGGCCCGCTTCCTGGCGGTCCTCGCTTCGGGGCTCGCCGGAGCGAACGCCACTGGGGCGGCTTCAGGCGACGCGGTCACCTCAAGCGCCGACACGGTGGCCGCCGGGCAGCCGGCCGCGCCCGGTGCGGGCGAGGACGTCGCGGCGTACCTGCTGGCGGCCCAGGCGCTCAAGGGCCTCGCCGCGACGGTCGCGCGGGTGCTCCTGGCCGGGGCCGCCGACGGCGCCACCTCAGCGCAGCTGGCCAAGGCCGCGCGCGGGGTCCTCGCTGAGGCGCTCCCCCTGACGTTGGCCGTGGCCACAGCCGTTGCGGTGGCGTTCACCGCCGGCCTCACCTCCGCGTACCTCGCCTTCGGCGCCGGCGAGCTCGCGTTCATCACCGCTGGCGACACCAACGTGTGCGCTACGTGCGCGGCCGCCGAGGACGCCAACCCCTATCCGGTCGCGAGCGTGCCCGCACCGCCGCTGCACCCCAACTGCCGCTGCACCCTGCAACCAGCCTGACGGGAGGTCACATGGCCATCGCGACGATCCGGGGCACGGCCATCGCCCCCGGCGTGTCCCGCAACAAGCGCCTCTACACCAAAGAACTCCTGGCCCGAGCGGTCAAGCGCGCGAACGAGCGGCTGACCGGCGGTGAGCCGATGACGATGCTCACCCATCACGGCGCGGAGGACGACTCCACGCGCATCGTTGGCCGCGTCACCAGCCTGAAGCAGCGCGACGACGGGTCGGTGGCGTTCGAGGCGGAGATCGCGGACACCGCGCACGGCCGGGACATCGCCGCGCTGGTGACCGGCGGCTCGCCGTTCCTCGACGGCGTCTCGATCCGTGGGGCGTGGCTGGGCAAGGTCCGGCGCGTCCAGCATGACGGCGAGGCCGTGGAGGTCGCCGACGAGCTGGAGCTGCACGGCCTGGACTTCACCAAGACCCCCGGGGTGCCGCTTGCGCGGATCGAGCCCGGAACCGGCCCGGCCGAGGCCACTACCGTCGAGCGCCTGGTCTACGAGTCCGTCACCGAGGCCACCGCCGCCCCAGCCGAGGCTCCGCGAGGAGATGTGGACTACGCCGATCCCGGCTACCTCGACCGGCAGCCCCGGTACCAGCTTGAGACCCAGCGGCGCGCCCGCGCGGCGTGGTCGCACATCAACGAGGCCGACAACGCGCGCCGGTACACCCCCCGCCAGCTCAAGCGCGTCAAGGGCCGCATCAAGAAGGCCTTGCGCCAGTTCGGAGTGACCGTGACAGCCGAGACCGCACCGCTGGTGCCGCTCGCCGAGAACGCGATGTGGGAGGCCGTGGCCGAATGCTACGGCGACGATCGCGCCGGGTTCTCCATCAGCGCCCGCAACGGCCCGATCAACGTCAACATCTCAGCGTACGACGGGATCGAGCCCGCCGAGCTGGAGGTCATCGCGAAGGCCGCCATGGCGGCCGCGTGCGCCGCGCTTCGCGCGATGGACCCGGACATGGACGCCGACATCGACGTCCCCGGCGCACCCAACGCGGACACTGACGGCGACATGGAAGCCGCTCGCCGGCCGGACGACAACCAGATGGAGACCGCCTCGCGGGCGCTCACCTCCGAGCAGTCAGCAGCGCTCCAGGCGGCGGGCCTGCTACCCGGCACGGTCGTCACCAAGGCCGTGCTCGCCGAAGCCCTCGCATCGACCGCCCCGGCCGCACCGGTTGGGGAGACCACCACAGCCCAGGAGGTGCCCGCCGTGAGCGAGCCCACAACTCCGGCCGCGCAGGCGGCCACCACCCCGGCCGCTGCTCCGGCCGTCATCCAGCTGACGCAGGAGCAGTTCCAGGCCCTGATGGGCCGGGCCCCGGTCGCAGAGACCACACCGGCAGTGCCTGCCCCGGCCGCGCCGGTCGTCGAGACCGAGGACCAGCGCATCGCGCGTCTCGTCGCCGAGGGCGTCGCCGCGCAGCGCGAGGAGCTCCTGGAGCAGCTCCGCGGCGAGGTCCGCCAGTCCGGTCCCGCCCGCAAGGGCCTGCGGACCGCGCAGCCCGGCGGTGTCGCCGAGACCGCCGACGCAACCAGCCCCGAGGCCGTACGCGCCGCCAGCAACGAGGCCCTCCTCAGCTGGGTCTCCAACGGCCGGTACAGCAACTACGAGGACTGACTCGCTCATCGCATAGCTGACTGACCGCCACCCAGACCCGGGTGGTGCCGCACGGCAGGAATGGTCGCCCGCCCCCGACAGCGCGCTCGCGCCGGGGGCTTTCGCACACCCACCCCCTGCCCTGGAGGCACCCCCATGTCCGTTGAGCTCCGCGAGGCGCTGACCGCAGCCGGCGCATCCGCGCTCGTCCCGAAGGTCATCGACCCGAACCTGTTCGAGAAGCTGCGCCGATACTCTCCGCTGATCGAGGTCCTGCCGTCGCAGAAGATCAAGACCACGACGTACTACTTCAACACCCGCAACGGCCTCGCGTCCGGCGGCGCGGTCTCCGACGGCGGCGCCCGGCAGGTCTCCACCGGCTCGTACTTCCAGACCGGCGCGACGATCAAGAACCTTCAGGTCGTCGGCGCGGTCACCGGCTACGCCGAGGAGGTCACCGCCGACGTCATCGGTGACCTGCGCGCCCGAGAGATCATGGGCGCCGTCAAGGGTCTGCGCTGGGACACCGAGCAGATGCTCATGTACGGCAACGCCGGAGCCACCCAGTTCGGCCCGTACCCGCAGTTTGACGGCCTGGCCTCCCAGATTGGACAGTTCACCGCCACCGGCAGCCTCGGGCAGAACTGCATCGACGCCGCAGGCAGCAACATCAGCATCTCGCTGCTGAACCAGATCATCGACATGGTCGAGAGCTACACCGCCGAGCAGGTCACAAGCGGCGGCTCCGACTGGATGCTGGTCATGTCCAGCACGGCCGAGGGCGCGCTCGCGTCGCTGCTGACCAACCAGCAGCGCTTCGTCGACGTCGAGGTCGCCCCGGGTCTCGTCGTGCCGTCGTACCGGAACATCCCGATCATCCGGTCCTCGTTCCTGGGGACCAAGGGCAACGCCATGGGCACCGTGACCGCCACCCCGGCGACCACGGGCGGCACCCTCGCGGCGGGCACCTACTACTACAAGCTGGCCCCGGTCCTGTCGCGCCAGGGCGAAGCCGCCGCGTGCCCCGAGGTCACGGTCACCACCACCACGGCCACCAGCACGGTCACCCTGGCGTTCACCACCCCGGCCGGGTTCCAGACCTCCACCCCGCAGACCTACATGCTCTACCGGGGCACAGCGGCAGGTGCGGAGACGCTGCTCGGCGTCGTGGACGCGACCGTGGGCCTCGCGGCGGACCAGGTCACGCCGATCCTGACCACGTCGATCGTGGACACCGGCACCGCGCTGGTCCCGCAGAACGGCGCCACGGTCCCGGCGCAGACCCCGGCCACCTACGTGGGCACGAACGCCGGGCTGAAGCCGCGCTCTTTGGGCCAGGAGGACCTGTACCTGATCTCCCGGGACCGCGACAACCTGCTACGCCCGTACGTCCGCGACATCCAGCCGAAGGACGTCTTCCCGACCACCCAGTCGCCCGACTCGATGCCGTTCGCGGTCGTCTCGGACACCTGCCTCGCGATCCGGGGCCCGGAGTGGGTCGGCCGCATGACCCGCCTCGCGCCGACGCTCTGACTCCTTCGTCCGGCCGCCCCCGCTACTCCCGGGGGCGGCCGTGCTCTATCCCCTCGAACTGCCTGGGAGGCAGCAATGTTCGTCAAGAAGCGCAAGCCCGGCGGGACCTCGCACGGCTACCAGTGGCCCAAGGGCGGCGAGTGGGTGGAGATGCCCGCCGATCACGCCCACGAGCTCGTCACGATCCAGCCCGACGAGTTCGAGGCGCAGCCGGAAGTGCCGCGCGGCGGGAAGCTCCACAAGCCAGCCGCCGAGGACGACGGCGACGACGGCAAGACGCCGGAGGAGTAGCCGATGGTCGCCGACGCTCCCGCGCTGCTGTGTACCTGGGCGCAGCTCACCGAGGGCCCGCTCGGCGACTTGGTCCGTTCCTACCCCTCCGGCCAGGCTCAAGCCGACCTGCTGGCCGAGGCGACGCGCCTGTGTGAGGACATCGCCGACCGCAGGCTCGCGCCGTTCACCGGCCTGATCGAGACCGAGCGGTCGACGGGCATCGACCCGGACGAGTACATCGACGCTGGGAACGTGCCGCTCGACTTGGCGGGGACGCTGGGGCGGTCGTACGCCTACGCGATGGGCACGACCAGCCTGGTGCGGCACGGCTGGCTCCAGCAGTGGGCGCCGAAGTACCAAGACCTGTGGACCTACTCGTTGCAGTCGATCACGATCCACCGCTCCTACGGCGGCGACCAGGTCGTGAACCTCTCGACGGTGCGCGGTCCGGACGCGGACACCGGGCACCTCTGGTACAACATCGGCACGTTCCTGCCGATCGGGAGCCTGGTCACCTACGTGTACGGCGGCGGCTACTCCACCATGCCGGCCAGCCTGGTCCGCGCGGGCAAGTGGATGGCCGGGAGCATCGCCGCCCGCGAGCTCGACCCGACCGGCCAGCAGCACGGCCACGACCCCCACGCGCTGCTCGACTGGGCACACGAGGCCCTGGCCGAGTACGGCAGGTAGCGGCCCGCTCCTACCTGTCGCCGGGCTGCGACCGGTTGGCGGGCCGGATCAGCGGCCACTTCTCGGCGATCTTCTGCAAGGTGCCCCCGGGCGTGAAGTACTGCTCGAAGTAGCCGCAGCTCGTGCACACGAAGTCCTCGGACTGCGCGGTACTCCACGCCCCGCGCACGGTCAGGCCGAACGCCTGGCCTCGCCGGATGCCGTTCCGCGTGAAGTGCACGGAGGCGCTGCGGCACTTGGGGCAGATTCCTGATCGCATGGCCGCGACCCTACCCGCGCGGAGGTGACCCGTGGCCTGGGGGACCCACCACCGGCGCACCGGCCGCCACCACAAGCACCACCTACAGGCTAAGCGCCGCAAGGGCCACCGCCTGCGGCACAAACGGCACCTGAAGCACAAGGTGCACCGCAAGCGCGGCTACCACCTGAAGCACAAGCGGCGGCACTTCCACCTCAAGCACAAGCGCCACCTGCGCCACAAGATCCATCGGCGCAAGGGCTACCACCTCAAGCACAAGAGGCACCTGAAGCATCCCGTGCACCGCCGCCGCGGTTACCACCTGAAGCACAAGCGCAAGGGCTCGCACCGTCGCCTGGGCCACCACCGCACGACCGCGCACCACCGTCGTGCGACGAGTCGTCGGGCCGGCCCGCGCGGCCGCAAGCACGGTCGGCGCCACTGGGGCACCCACCCGCGCCGCCACCACAACCGGTACAAGCACCTGAAGCACCGTGTGAAGCGCTGGACGAAGCCCGGCCACCACGGCAAGCAGACCCACTACCGGCCCCGCGCACTGCGCGCAGGCGGCCGGATCGCGCGCCGCACCGACCGCGCGGCCGCCCGGCATCGCCAGCGGAGGAGGCGCCGATGAGCGGCTTCACCACGGCCGACGCAGTGGCCCGCGAGGCAACCTGGCTGGCCGGCCACGGCGACGGCCTCCCAGCGCTGCTCACCGCCAACGGCGGCCCGTGGGACATCGTCCAGGCGTACCTGCCCCGCACCCCGGCCGCCCGGAAGTCCCAGCTCTATGTGCTGCGGCGACGGCTCCAGACCGAGCGGATGTCCCAGCAGCGCCGCCTGGCGACGTACACCTTCCACCTGACGTTCTACTGGCCGATCGGCGCCACCACCGTCGGCACGAACCTCGCCGAGTCTGAGCAGCAGGCCCTCGACAACGCCTTGGACCTGGTCCGGCAGCGTGTCGAGGGCTTTGTGGGCGACAAGACCCACGGCGGGAAGTTCCTGTCAGTGGCGGAGTCGCCGAGCGGCACCCGATTCGACGTCGAGATGAGCGACCCGGGCCAGAGCATGTCGGGCGGCGCCTTCCTGGAGGGCTTCGCCACATACGTGGCGGACGACGCCGAGTACGTCATGTGACACACCAATACCCCACGCCCCCGGACCGCGCCGCGTCCGGGGGGTTCCTTCATGCCCGGAGGCACCCGTGCCGCTCCAGCGGAACATCACCGATCACCCGCTGGACGTGCCAGCGGTCCCCATCACCCTCCAGCCCGGCGACGAGGTCGACTGGGACGACCCGATCGTCGGCTGCGAGCCCGTGCCCTCACCCCCAGCGAAGAAGAGCGCCGCGAAGTCGGCCACGACCCCGGAGGGCTGACGGATGGCACTGCTCGCACGCAACGGCTGGCTCGGAGCCGCGAAGGAGGCGTCCGGCTCGCCGGGCGTCTACCTGCCGCCGACGATCAACTTCCCCTACACGGGCTCCTCCGGCTTCGAGGACATGATCGCGTCGATCCGCGACGAGTCGGTCCGCGCGGACGACTCCGTCCTCCACGGCGTCTACCAGGGCCCGGCGCACGCCGAATGGGCGATCGACCACCACGCCTACCCGGACCTGGTCGGGCACCTCTTCGCCGCGACCGTCGGCCCGGACACCGTCACCGCGGCGACGGCGACCACGCTCAGCGCCAATACGCTCGTCAACGCGACCGCTGTCTCCTCGGCCGTGGCGCTCCCCGCCGGAACGGTCGTCAAGGTCGGCACCGGCCTGGCGCTCGAGTACGCGTGGACCGACGGAGCCGCAACCGGTGCTGGCCCCTACACGTCGAACGTGACCACGGTCCTCGGCCGGACCGGCGTCAACCGCGTCGGGCTGCTCAACGCCCACACCTCGGGTGATCCGGTCCTGACGACGACGCTGCACACGTTCAAGCAGAACCCCGCCATCGCGCTGCCGACGTACTCGTTCACCTACTTCGATACCGTCGGCTACATCTCCTGCTCGTACGGCCGGTTCTCGGACCTGCAGATCAAGATCGACCCCAAGGGTGCGATCTCGTTCTCGTCGAAGGCGATGAGCTTCCCGTCGGTCCCGGCCTCACTGGTGGCCCCCGCCTTCAGCCCGTACGACCCGCTGATGGGCTGGTCGTGGAACATGACGAGCGGCGGCGCGAGCTCGACGCGCGGCCTGTCGTACGACGCCACGATCAAGCGCGCTGTCGAGGCCATCCAGGCTTCGGACGGAACTCAGGCACCGCGTGAGGTCTTCGCGGGAGCGATCGAGTACAGCGGCACCCTGAAGGCGATCTACGAGAATGGCCTCGACCTGAATCTGTACCTTCAGAACACGCAGTTGCCGTTCATCGTGTCCGCGCAGCAGCCTGTGGTCCGCGGCGGCCAGTCCTTGACCGTCACCAGCTCGAAGAGCGCCTTCACGAAGGGCAAGCGCGACCTGTCGCAGCCCTACGCGCAGGCCGACTTCTCCATCGACGGCATCGCCAACACCACCGACGGCGGCGTCCTCCAGGTGGCGCTGGCGAATTGGCAGACCACCGCCTACTGACGCTCGCCGGGGCACGGGATGCTGGGGCCAGGCTGGCAGGCGGCCTGACCCCAGAGGGTCACCGGTAGAGCCTCAGGGAGTTCACTCCGCTGGCGAGATCAAGGATGTCAGGGACCAGCTGCCCGTGGGCGTTGATCATCTGATAGTTGCCCAAGACTTCTGGGAGGACCGTCCAGAGACCGGTGGGAGCGGTATTGCTGAAGGTTATCTGCACGTCAACGTGGTACCAGCGGCCCGGCGTCATCACGATTTGTCGACCTTGAGGAGCCAGGTCGAGCCAGAAGTCCCCCCACCGGTCGCTGCGATTGGAGTTCTGCCACTGGCCAGTGAAGGGGTTGAGCCAGCGTACGCTGACGCCCCGCTGTGGCTGCTCGACGGGCTTTCCTGCCACCACGTAAAAGCTCTCAAGCAGGGTCCGCTCCGGCGAGCGCTCCATGTACCAGACGCGCGTGTGAATCGTTCCGCCGCGCTTCAACGCGCTGGGGAAGCCCAGTGGGGCGTAGTGGAACTTCCCGACTGTTCTGACTGTGGCCGCGCGATCCCGCGCCTGGGCGGCTGGAGTGCTCAAGGTCAGCCCGCACAGCAGTCCCAACGTCCCGACGAGCGCAGCAGCGCGCTTTCGTTTGATGGCCATGTAGTCCCCTCCCCTGTGATCGCTGCGATCACCAGGCCGCGATCCTAGGGGATGGCCCCGAGGCCCTTGCAGGCCCTATCCCCTCGCTGCTCCACCTCAACTCGGCGCGGCCGCGCCTATCTGACTCCCGGTGCGTGGGGCGAGAGCGCTACGACGTGTGAGGGCGCGGGGAGCGCGCCCCCGCGCACCGGGACCAACCACCCCCGACACCCTCACAGGAGCCACAGCATGACCACGCCCATGCCCGTCTACCCGCCCACCGACCAGCCCTACCCCACACCGGCCCCGATGCCCAACCCCGCCAAGCCCGCCATGCCGGCGGCCCCGATGCAGCCCGTCGACGTGCCTCCGACGTTCCAGCCGCAGGCCGCCGTCCCGCTGCCCGCCTACGAACAGCAGCTCGTCGCCGACACCCCGCAGCCGCCGGCCCCGGTGCAGATCCCGAAGGGCGGCTACGCGCAGCGGTTCGTCACCGTCCCCCTGCCTACGTTCAACCTGCCCGGCATCGACTGCCAGGTGAAGCTGCGCAACCCCGGAATGATGGCCCACGGCGCGACCGAAGACATGGTCGCCGCTGTCGAAACAGTCGAGCTTGACGACGACGGCGAACCCGTCAACAAGGCTCAGGCGTTCCCGATGCTCCACAGGCAGCTGCTCGGCCTGATCGCCGCGTGGACGATGTGGGACGCGACCAGCCCGGACGACAACCCGCCACTGCTCCCATCGCCCCCCGCGAGCATCGACGACCTCAAGCGGGCGCCCTCCGGTGCGATCCAGGCGATCCTCGCGGCCGTCGCGGAGCTCCAAGTCCCTCAGTAGAGCTCGGCTCGTCATACCTCGAAAACGTCCTGTGGCCCGCCCAGTCCGTTTACGCGGACACCTGGGCGTCAGGGCCGATCCCGGTCGAGGTGGAGTGGGCCGAGCTCATGCGCGAGTACCCCTGGTCCTGGGACCAGTACCTGGCCACACCCCCCTACGTGCGGCGGGTGTGCTGGGACCTGATGATCGCCCGCCGCGAGGCCCAGGACGCGGCCCAGCAGCGCGCGAACGGAGGCAGCTGATGGCGACAGAGCTGCGGCCCGGCGTCTTCACTGCGGGCTTCGCGCGCCTCGACGCCGAGGGCCAGATCCGGGGGCGGCTCGGCCTGGAGGATCTCGCCCTGGCCGTACAGCGGAAGGCGAAGGCGAACGCCACCAACGGCACCCACCCGCGCGGCACGCCCACCCCGGCCCGGCCCGGCCAGGGGCCCGCGCGGATCTCCGGGACGCTGCGGAACTCGGTGGACCACTCGCACATCGCGAAGGACGCCACCGGGTGGGCCACGAAGGTCGGGCCGAAGGTCAACCAGTTCCCGGAGTACAACTCCCGGACTCCGGCTGACCGGTACGGCTATTACCTGGAGACCGGTCTGAAGAACGGCACGACGTTCCCGTGGCTCAAGCCCGCCGCGGAGTTCGCGTGCCGCGTGAACGCCCCGAAGATCTACAACAAGGCCTACGGCCACGGGGGCTGGGGCCGGATCTTCTGATTAGCGCTGCGGGCCGATCGAGCAGACGTGCCGGGTGCCGTCCGGGTCCTGGAGGATCGCACCGGCGCCGTCCACCTGGGTGAGCGCGACGGCGTCGACGTAGGTGCGCGGGCCGGCCTGCACTTGGTCGTCGTGGCGGAGCAGGTCACCGCCGGTGCTGTCCAGGTGCGTGATGATCTCCCCTGCCGTCGAGAACTGGAACTGGACCACGGTCGTCTGTCCGTCGGCGCGGTAGATCATCGCGCAGGGCGTGCCCGGGTCGCCAGCCTGGTCAATCGCGGCTGCTGGGTGGACGGCGCTCGGGGTGACCGTGACGGTGGCGCTCACGAGCGGGGCGCCACTCCGTCGCGGCGACGCCTTGGAGCTGGGGGCCGGCAGCGTAGCCCCGCTGACGGCGGACGCCGCCGCGTTGGGGTCCTGCGGTCCGTGATAGCCGGCCAGCGAGCCGACCCCGTACACGACCACCGACAGCGCGCAGAACCCGCCGATCCCAAGCCACACCTGCTGTTTGCGGGTCATCGGTTGCCGCGCCCCGCCTCGCCTACCGGCCACTGCACCCGCTCCTCCCGCGCGCCCGCTGCGGCGCGACACGGCACTGGACCGTAGCCCCGCACCGGCGGGCCGCGCACGAGAACTTCACAACTGCTCGATCGGAGGTGCCCTCTTGGCCTCCGAGATCGGCGACCTGTACGTCGTCCTCCGCGCCGTGACCGAGCCGTTCAAGCGGTCCATGAAGGAAGCCTCCGTCCAAGGCGAAGCATCCACCTCGTCCATCGGCGGGGCGTTCAAGAAGCTCGCCAGCATCGGCATGGTCGCCGGAGGCGCGGCGATCGCGATCGGCGTGGCCAGCGTGAAGTGGGCCGCCGACTTCCAGACCCAGATGACCCGCCTGTTCACCGCGGCGGGCCTGACGAACGGCATGCTCAAGCAGGCGGGCATGACGTCCGGCCAGCTCGATGACCAAGTCCTCAAGCTCGGCAACCAGGTCGGCATGACCGGCCAGCAGATGGCTGAGGCGCTGTACCACCCGATCTCCGCTGGCCTGGACCTGAAGTCGGCGTTGCAGGTTGTGAAGTACGCCGCGCAGGAGGCTCAGATCTCCGGCGCGTCGTTGGACGACACGACCTACTCGCTGTCGTCGGTGATGAAGGCGTTCAACCTGTCCGCCGCACAGGCCGGACCGACCATGGCGTCGCTGAACGCCATCGTCGGCGAGGGCGACATGCGCTTCCAGGACTTCAACGTCTCGGTGAAGAACTGGGCACCGACGGCCGCGCAAATGGGCATCTCGATCAACTCGATGGGCGCCGCGCTCGGCTACCTGACGGACCGGGGCAACAGCGCGGAGGAGGCATCGACCCGGCTGACGATGGGCCTGTCGATGATGACGACCCCGTCGGCCAAGGCCACGAAGATGCTCGTCGCGTTGGGCGTTGCGTCGACGGACGTGAAGGCGTCCAGCTCTGCGATGGAAGCGGCCATGAAGAAGGCCGGGATCACGCAGAACCAGCTGGCGATGGACCTGAAGAAGCCCGATGGGATCTACGTCGCGCTGAACGATCTGCGACAGTCGCTGAACCGAGCTGGGGTGTCGGGGACTGAGGCTGATTCGGTCCTGGCGAAGATCTTCGGTGGTGGCCGCAGCGACAAGGCGATCATGTCGCTGATGCAGAACCTTGACGGGCTCAAGGGCAAGTTCGACAAGGTCAACGCCGACGCGAGCATGTCGAAGTTCGGCTCGGAGTGGGCCAAGGCCCAGCAGACGTTCGGGGTGCAGCTCAAGCAGACCGAGGCAGCCCTGGTGAACATGGGCATCAAGCTCGGCACGGTCCTGATGCCCTACGTGCAGGCATTCCTCGGCTGGGTGCAGAAGGGCGTCGCCTGGCTGTCCCAGCATAAGGGCGCAGTCATCGCCCTGGCCGGGGCGCTGGGCACCGCGCTGGTCGCCGCGATCATCGCAGTGGGCGGTGCGATGGCCACGGCCTTGGGGCCGGAACTCGCCATCGCGGCCGGGGTGATGGCCGTAGGCGCGGCGCTCGTCTATGCGTACTCGCACTTCCGCACCTTTCGGACGGTCGTGAACGAGGTCGGGAAGTTCCTCGGCGGCGCGTTCAAGGTCGCCTGGCAGGTCGCCGGAGCGGTCATCCACTGGTTCTCGACGACGGTCCTGCCGTTCCTGAAGTCGGCGATCAGCGCGGTGTTCTCGTGGTTCGACGGTCACAAGGGCAGCTTCTCTGGCGCCTGGAACAGCCTGGTCAAGACGGTGCACGGCCTGGTGGTCTGGCTCGACAAGAACGTCCTGTCGTGGATCAAGGCGCGGATCGCTGATCTGACGGCGTGGTGGCACGAGCACAGCCAGCAGATCGCGCAGATCTGGGGCGTCGTCTGGAAGATCATCGAGACGGCGTTCAAGGTCGTCTGGGATGGGGCGATCAAGCCCGGTCTCGCGATTCTGATGGCGGTATGGAAGGTCGTCTGGGGCGTCATCAAGGACACGATCAAAGTCGTATGGGCGGCGATCTCCGGCGTGATCACTTTCGCGATGCACCTGGTGATGAACACCATCGGCTTGGTCCTGGATGTCATCACCGGCAAGTGGGGCAAGGTCTGGGGCGATCTGAAGAAGCTCGTCGGTCAGGCGTTCGGCGACATGCTCAACCTCATCGGCAACGTCACCGCCAAATTCGGCACGCTGCTGTGGGACGCCGGTGCGAACATCATCAAGGGCCTGATCAGCGGCATCAAGTCCATGATCGGCGGCATCGGCAACGCCATGGGCGACGTCGGCAAGACGATCCGTAGCTTCTTGCCGTTCTCCCCGGCCAAGCAGGGCCCACTTTCCGGCTCGGGCTCGCCCGACATCGCCGGGGCGAAGATCGGCCAGATGGTCGCCGACGGCCTCACCTCTTCCACCCGCCACGTCGCCCGCGCGGGACACCTCCTCGCCGGCACCGCCGCCATGGCCATCAGCGGCAGCGGCGGCGGCTTCGGCATGCTCGCGATCGGCGGCGGCATGGCGGCCGCCAACTCGGGTGCGGGTGGGCAGTTGCCGCCGATCGTCGTCAACGTCGACGGCCACCAGCTCTTCGAGATCCTCCAGGCCCAGGCGCTGCGAAACGGCCGCAGGAACCCGACCACCGGCCTTGTCTACAAGGGGAGGTGATCGTGCTCCCGCTGCTCGGTTCCCTCATCGACCCCTTCACCGCAGGGGCGTTGAACACTGCGGTGTGGACGGCCACGTCCAGCGGCGGACTGGTCACCCTGGCCACGCCCGGCCGTGTGGCCGTCCAGGCGACTGCGGCATACCCCGCCCTGGGGGCGGCGGGCCCGTACGAGGCGACCGGACAGGCGCTCTACGCCCGGGTCACCCCGGCTCTGGCCGGCACCGGCGGCGGCGCGGTGCAGACGACCATGAGGGTCCAGCAGGACCCGAACAACTACGCCGCGTTGGTCTGCACCCCGGGGACCTCCTGGCAGGCCGTCGTCTACAACGCGGGCGTCGCGACCACCGTTCCACTGCCCACGTTCGATCCCGCCCAGCACGCCTGGTGGCAGCTCACCGAGCGGGCCGGGCAGTGGCTGTTCTCCGTGTCCGCCGACGGCGCGGCATGGACGCAGCTCGCCGCGATCGCCTACACCTGGTCCCCGCACGCCGTGCTGGCGTACTTCATCGCCGGGTCGTCCACCGTGTCCGGCCAGTCCGCGTACGTCGAGCACGTCAACACCCCGCTCGGCACCAGCTCGGTGATGCCCTCCTGGCCGAAGATCCGGTTCCAGGTGGCGTTCAACCAGGGCGCGAACACCGGTGGACAGCCCTCGTTCGTGGACCTGTCGTGGCGGCTGCGCGGATCTTGGTCGGCGACGCCGTCGGGGCGGCAATACGAGCTGGACCAGGTGCAGTCCGGGCAGATGACGTGCACGCTGTGGAACCTGGACGGTGCGCTGGACGCGCTCAACACCGGCTCCGCGTACAGCCCGAACGTGTTGCCGATGCGGCCGTGTCGGCTCCAGGCCGTGTGGCCGCCGACGCGGAACCTGGTCCCGCAGGCGATGAGCAACGGCACCGCGCCCCCATCAGCCTGGTACGCCTACAACGGCACCGTCGCCGCGGCGACCGGGCTCGCCCCGGCGCCCACCGGGCACACCACCGCGACAGCCTGGCAGTTCCCGATCACGGGCAGCCTCGCGAACCAGTACCCGATCCTGACCGGCGTCACCGGCGGCAGCGCCGACCCGACCGCGTTCCCCGTGGTCGCAGGACAGTCCTACACCTGGTCGGGGTGGGCGTCGCGCTCCGCTGGCGGGGACGCCAGCCTGGGCATCACCCAGAACATCCTCTGGTACGACCAGACCGGCGCGCAGATCACCGTGTCCGGCGGCAGCCTCCCCAGCGTGCCGGTCTCCCCGGCCTGGGCGCAGAACGTCGTGACCGGCACGGCCCCGGCCACGGCCGTGTCGGCGCGGATTGGGACTTGGCTCACCAACGCGGCGACGACCGCCGTGAACACGATCTACCTGACCGGCATGCAGTTCGAGCAGGCCGCGACCGCGACCCCGTGGACGGCTGGCGGCGTCGTCTACCCGCTGTGGGCCGGATACGTCGAGCGCTGGCCGCAACAGTGGGACTACTCGGGCACGTACGGCATGGCGGATCTGACCTGCATCGATGCCCTCGCAGGGCTCGCTCAGTTCACGCTCCAGCCCAACTTCGCCGCGTCGCTCACCGCACTCAAGCCGACGTTCGTCTTCCCGCTCAATGAGGCTGCGGGTGCGACGCAGTTCCACGATCTCCTGGGCGCGAATCCACACCGGTTGACCTATAGCCCGCCCGCACTGGGTGCGGGCGGCGGCACGATCTCGGCGGGCAACAGCGTGCAGGGCGCGGGCAGCGTCGGCTCCTCTGGGCCGGTCATCACGCTCACCAACCCGAACTGGGGCATCAACGGCACGACGAAGGCCGGCGTGCTGCTGGCGGCGCAGCCGGGCAAGAACTTGCCGCCCACCCAGCGGCGGCTTCACCCGGGTGATCTGCTACCGCACCACGAATGTCCCGGCCACCGGCGGCGCGATGTGCCTGTGGGCCGCGACCGGCCCAGGCGTCTACGGCGCGGGCGGCTCCCAGGGCTGGATTGGGATCTACATCGGTGCGGACCAGCACCTGTACGGCATCGTGCAGGACCCCACCGGCGCCTACGGGGCAACCGTGCCTGTGCCGGACATCGCGAGCTGCGACGGGAACTGGCACATCGCCGTCGTCCAACTCTCCGCCGACGGGAAGACGTTCACCGTCGCCAACGACGCCCACGGCTACCAGGCGACGACTGCAGGGAACTACACGCCGTCGGGCTGCAACGCGGACACGATCGGGGCACAGGCCAACCCCTTCGCGAACTCCTGGCAGCAGTACTTCCAAGGTGACCTCGCCTTCGCCGCCCAGTTCCCGTACGCCATCGGGAACAGCTCGGCGTACGACCTCGGAGCCGGGTTCGCCACGGGCTGGGCCGGCGAGAGCAGTGCGCAGCGCGCGCAGCGGATCCTCAACTTGGCCGGGTACGGGGGCACGATCAACACCCAGGGCGCCGCGCTGGCGATGGGCGGCGCCTCCCTGGCGGGCACCGACCCGATGTCGGCCCTGACTCTGGTCGGGGACACGGAGGCCGGGCAGGCCTACGTGGACGGCGCGGGGGCGATCTGGCTGACGGGCCGTCTGTGGCGGTACTTGCAGCCCAGCCCGACCGTCGTCTTCGGCGAGCAGCAGGGCAACGGTGAGGTGCCCTACCTGGGTGACGTGGCGATGGACTTCGACACCACGCACATCTACAACGCGGCGCAGGTCACGCAGGTGGTGGCTCCGGGCGCTCCGCAGCCACCCGTGCAGCCGGCCAACAACACCTCCTCGCAGGCGTCGTATCTGCCGCGGACCGTTCAGCGGTCGATCAACACACAGGATCAGACGCTGGCCCTGGCGGCGGCGCAGTACCTGGTGTCCCAGTACGGCCAGCCGCTACCGCGCGTGGCCGCGCTCAACATCGACCCCGCGAGCAACCCGGCGTTGTGGGCCACGGTCCTCGGGCTGGGCTTCGGGACCAGAGCGCAGGTCAACCGGCGGCCGCCATCGGGTCCAGGGGCGGCGCAGATCAGCGTGCAGCAGTTCGTCGAGCACCTGACCTGGTCCGGCGACAACCAGGGCAACCTGAAGGCCACGGTCCAGCTCACCCCGGCGGCCCCGTACCTTAACTGGTGGGTCGCCGCGAGCCTGCACACGACCGTCACCGTCGGTGTCCCCTCTGGGCAGGCGACGCTCACGCTGGGAGCGCTGACCGGCGCGGCCACCAACCCGGCGGCCGCGGTGCTCGTGGCGGGGACCGTGCTGACGGTCGGCTACGGCACGGCCAACGCCGAAAACCTGACCGTGAAGTCCGTCGCCGCGACCGTCGCGGGCTACACCAACGTGGCGGTCACCTTCACCACCAGCACAGTCAACCCGCACGCCCTCGGCGAGACCGTGTGCCAACCCCTGCCGGGCGGCTACCAGCTGCCCGCCGCGACGGCGGCCGGGTTCCCCGCCTCGCTGGATCCGGCCGCGACGCTCAGCTCGACGGGCCCCCGCGCCGCCTACTGACCCCGATCGGCCCGGCCCCGCCAGCATGCCGCCGGGCTCCCGCCACGCCCTTGGAGGTGCCCGTGTCCGGCCTCGCCCCGCCCAGCCCCTATCAGTGGTCCGTCGCCGACGTTGCCACCGCCGCGGTGCTCAACGCCCAGTTGTACACGGGGCTGACGTTCCTGCTCGGACCCCCGATCGCGATCTACGCGCAGACCTCGGCGCAAGCCGTGGCCTCCACGACTGCGACCGCGATCACCTGGCCCACCCCGTCCGTCGACACCTACGGCGGCTACTCCGCTGGGAGTCCCACCCGGTACACCCCCCAGCAGGCCGGCTACTACCTGACGATGGCCACGGTCGCCTATGCCCCGAACGCAACCGGCGGACGAGGCGCGGCGATCAACAAGAACGGCTCGACCCTCGCCCAGTCGACCGTGGGCAGTGCCGGTTCCGTCTATGCCACGAACGCTCCGATCGTCTTCCCCGTGTACTGCAACGGCACCACGGACTACCTGGAGATCGGCGCCGCGCAGAACTCCGGTGTGTCCCTGAACACGCAGATCACGGTGACGAACTTCGCCGCGTTCTTCATCCACGTCTGACCCCGGAGCCCTGGATGACCACACCCGCCACACCATCCTGCGACCGCACCGGCTGCACCGCCGGTGCCGTCGTTCATTGGTCCCGCCGACCGACGGCCGAGGAGCTCGCGGCGACCCCCGCCGAGCAGCAGACCAGCGACATGCGGCGCCTGGTGCACGCGTGCGGGCCACACGCGATCGGCCTGGACCTGGCCGCGCACGTGCACTCCTCCACCTGCGCGGGCCCGAACGCGGGCACGCTGCCGCAGTGCGGCTGCACACCGGAGCCGCTGACACCCACCCAGCTGCCGACCCTAGCCACCCTGACCACCGGCTGGCAGATCACCCCCTGACGGTCACCCCCATCCCTGACGCCCCGCCAGCGCGCGGGGCTTTCGCATGCCCGGAGGCACCCGCATGTCCCACGCACACGACGGCCCCGTCGCCGCCCACGACCAGGCGGGCACCGCGCACTGGATCGCACACGTCCCCGCCCACGAGCCCCGCGAGCACGACCCGCACTACCACCTGTTCCACGCCGCGAAGGAGCGGATGCGCCGCCTCGGCCTGCTCCGGTGCGCGATCCCCGGCTGCAACTTCCCAGGCCCGATCGAGCTCCACCACACCCACATCGAGTTCTCCCTCGAAGGCGGGGTCGACCTGGAGCTCGCCTCGAAGGCGTATGGCCACCACTTCGCGGACGACGACGAGTTCGCCCAGTGGATCGAGAGCCCGGGGAACCTGGAGCCGCTGTGTGCAGTGCACCACCGCACGCACCTCGGCGTGCACTCGCTGCCCGGACCGCTGTGGGAGCCGCTGAGGGTGTGGCGCGCGGACATGGCCCCGCCCGCCGAGGTCGTCACCGGACGGGAGGCCGGACGGTGAGCCGCATCGCGCGGTTCAACGAGTGGCTGGCCGTGAAGGCGACGAACGTCTTCGGCAGCATGGGGATGACGTACCTGTTCTTCGGCTACGGCTTCGTCCCCGCGCTCGTCCCGTCCCTGATGGTCACGCTCCTGTACTGGAGCAACACCATCCAACTGTGGTCGCTGCCGCTCCTGCTCGTCGGCACGAACGCAGCCGCGCGGGGCATCAACGCGCTGATCCGCGAGACCCACGACACGGTCATGAAGCAGCTGACCACGCAGCAGGAGATGACCGCCACACAGACGGAGACCCTCGGCCTGGTCCGTGAGGAGATGCAGCTGCTCCGGGAGACTCACGACGCCGTCGTCGAGGAGGTCCGACTGCTGCGGGGCGAGCCCGCCACCGCGCCGGTCCGCGCCGGAGAGTCGGCGTGATCCCGCTCGCCGCGTCCCCCGGGGCCGGCGGACTGGCGGTCGGGCTCGGCGTCGCGGTCTCCGCGTCGCTGCTGATCGCAGCGCTGATCCGGGCAGGCCGTTGGATCGGGTCCGTCGAGGACCGCCTCGACCGCCAGGACACGGCACTCCAGCGCCTCGGCACCGCCGTGGCCAACAACGACCAGGACGAGGAGGGCTCCTGATGGCCCGGACCATGTACGACGCAGTGACGGCAACCAACGTGCCCGATTCCGCGACGCTGATCGCCGGGTACGGCGACGGCTACTACCAGAACACAGCCGAGTTCCGGGCCCGGTTCCCACACGCCACGATCGTCGAGATCGCAGTCTCCTCGCACCACGACCTCGGCCAGGTCCTCGACGTCGAGACCGGTGACGCCACTCCGGCCGAGGCACCCGGTTGGGTGGAGCGCAGGCGTGCAGCGGGCGTGGATCCGACGATCTACTGCAACTCCTCGACCTGGCCAACAGTCCGGGCCGCCTTCCAGGCGGCGGGGGTTGCCGAGCCGCACTACTGGATCGCCCAATACGACGACGATCCGACCATTCCGACGGGCGCGGTCGCCAAGCAGTACGCCGACCCAGGCCCGTACGACCTTTCGTCCGTGGCCGACTACTGGCCCGGCATCGACCCCCAGGAGGACGACATGCCCTACACCCCCATGCAGCTGGTGGAGTTCGCCCGCGAGGGCGCGGCCGCGGCGATCCAGGCTGAGCGCTCCGAGCGCGTGGCGGACAACCTGTGGTGGTGGCAGCACGCCATCTCCGGGGTCGTGCCCGCCGGGGCGTCGCCGGCAGCGGCGGCGGCGATCGTGGCGATCCACGCAGCGGTGAAGACGCTGGAGACCGAGACCGAGACCGCACCGGCGCCCGTCCCGAAGCCCACGCCGAAGACCAGCTGACCTCGCACAGCACCCAGCCCGGCCCGCCAGCGTGCGGGCCTTCGTCATGCAGAAGAAGGGGGGCGGCGTTGACGTCGCTCGTACAGGAGATCAAGACCGAGCTGAGCGACCGGTTCGTCCGCGCGCAGCTCGGCCGGTTCGCACGCCTGACCGTCGCCGGGTTCGTCGCTGAGCTCGCGCTGCTCGGCACAAGCCACCTCGACGGCAAGGCGTTCGCAGCCGCTATGGTCGGCGTCGTGGAGACCGCGTACCGGCAGTGGGCGCCGACGGTTCCGTGGGCGCAAGTCGCCGAGAAGCTGCACGCTGCCGACCAAGCCGTGCAGCAGGCAGCCGTCAGCGCGCCCGAGCCGCCTGTGGCGGGTGGGAAGTGACATCACCTCCGCCGGACACCGGCGTCTACATCTCGACAGCGCAGATGTACCAGCAGCTCCAGGGCGTCTCCGAGACGGTGAACCGCATGGACGCCAAGATCGACACTCTAGCCGCGCAAGGCGTCCAGCTCTCCGACCACGAAGTCCGGCTACGCCACCTCGAAGAGCGGCGCCTGCCGCAGTCCACGATGACGTGGCTTTCCCTCGCCGCTGCTGCCGGGGCCGCGTTCATGTCCGCGTGGCCCCACCATTGAAACCCGCCCCCGTTCCTGCCTCAGGGCAGGAACGGGGGCGGCTTCATCATTGCGGCAACAGCGGCTTTGGGAGGCTCCGCCTAGGTAACCTAGGCCGACCTGGAGTCCGGCCACCTGCGGAAACTGGCACGGCTTGCCCGTGAGTCCCCGGGATTACTCGAGCGATCCCGTCCCATCTGGCGCAGCTGTGGCGCGCGGACCATGCGAGGGCTGAGCCCCTCAACCGGCTTGATGCTCATCTCCTCCGCGGATGACGGTTCGGGAACAGCGCACCGAGGGTCGTTGAGACGATGGCTCCGAACGAGAGACCCCACCACGGCAGCCCCGTCAGCCCTCCCGGGCGGTGCGAGATGAGGGCATACGTGACAATCCCAAGCGCTCCGCACACCGCGAAGCTCCCGCCGCTGCGAAAAGCAGACCGCCACCTGGGCTGGTCGAGTCCTGAAGTCACGACGCGCATTCTCCACGCCGCCAGGGACGCGATCAAGAGGCGAGCGGCTTTGCAGACTGCTTGGCGTCCTGCCGTTGCGCCTCTTCTGACCTGCGGAGCGGTCCCCCAGACTCCCAGGCCGAACGTGCTTGGTCCGTCTCAGGTCGGGGGCGCTCGGGTTCCTCACCCTCATCCTCGTCCGCAAGAAGTTCAATTCGCGGGTGATGTGCCGAAAGTACCGGTCCACGAGGTTATCGTCAGAGCCGAGAACTACCCCGTTGACCAGGTGCTTTGCGCGTGTGCGAGACTCCGCGAATGCGCATCTCCCCGAACGTTCTGCTCATAGCTGTGGCAGCTGCCGCTGTCTTCGGCGTCGTCGCCTACGGCTCAGCCAACAGCAGCCATTCGTCGCCCGCGCCGATCAACACGCCTTCGCTTAGCCGCGACGCTCTCAAAGCCATTGACGCCCAGGTCTGGCAGTGGGATCGAACGGGTGGACAAGATCTCATAACGTTGATCAGCCAGGTGCAGAAAACCGGCAAGGACATGGCCAGCAAGGGCACAACCAGAGATGTCCTGTCCGCTGACTGCGCAGCCATTTCCAGCGACGCGACTCAGGTACAGCACGATGCCCCGATCCCGGACGGTCCGGCGGAGGCCCACCTCACACGTGCCCTCCAGGACATCCTGCCTGGCGCCAGCCAGTGTGGCCCAGGATCCAACCAAGGCGTCGAGGCTATGGGCAGTGCGACCTACATGATCAACCAGGGAATACTGGAGCTCGAAGCCCTGAACACGCGACTCGAGGATCTAGACGCCAGCAGGTAGAGCCGTGGCCGCACTTGCTCGGCCTGAGGGGTGGTCCCTCCTCGATCGGGCAGCTCTGCCGAACCGGCACTCAGACCGCCTCGGCGATCTCGCGCGCGGCCTTCTTGCGGGCCTGCTCGGTCTGCCACGCGCTTCGCCCCGCGAGGGCCTGCTGCGTGGTCGCATGCCGGTGGATGGTCATGACGAGCTCCAGCTGGGCGGCACGGAGTCGCGCCAGCTCGGCGGATTCCTCCTCCGTCCACGCGTTCCGCTCGCGGTACTGCTCCGGTTCCGGGTAGCGCTCGCGGTACTCAGCCGTCTTGCGCTGGCTGTACTCGGCGAGGGCCGCGCCAGCGGCGTCAAGGTCCCGCTGGAGCTGGACCAGGTCATCGGGGATCGGGAGAGCGTCAGCCATGCGTCCGAGCGTACGGCGCACCACCGACGAGATCGCGGAGGTGGCAATGTCAACAGCTTGCTGCGTCCCGGCCGAGGCCCCGACTACGGTCAAATCATGAATCTTGTCGATGCGGAGTGCCGAGCCCGGGTGGCTGCGGCGCGCTCAGCGCAGCTCGCGACGGCCTCCGCCGCAGGTGTGCCCCACCTGGTACCCATCACGTTCGCCCTGGAGGTCGACCGCCTGTACTTCGCCATCGACCACAAGCCGAAGTCCTCGACCGCCCTGCGCCGACTGCGGAACATCTACGAGAATCCGAGCGTCAGCGTCCTCGTCGACCACTATGCCGACGACTGGGAGCAGCTCTGGTGGGTCCGGGCCGACGGGCGTGCTGACGTTTGGAACGAAGGACCCGCGCGCGAGCACGCCTTGGATCTCCTCGCCGCCAAGTACCCGCAGTACCAGCAGACGCGGCCCTCTGGAGCCGTTGTTGCAATTGCGATCGAGCAGATCTCGGGCTGGGCGTACCGAGACTGACAGGCCGCTCCTGCCGTAGCCTGGCTTGCATATGCAAGCGGAGGCCACGTTGCCCATGACCGAAGCGCCACTGTTCCGGCAGATCGCAGACGCCCTGCGAGACGCCGTGCTGCGCGGTGAACTCAGGCCGGGCCAGCAGATCCCCTCTGAGAACGAGCTCAAGGACCGCTTCCACACCACCCGCGTCACAGTCCGCAAGGCCATCGCACTGCTGAAGGCAGACGGCCTCCTGGTCAGCCAGCAGGGCAAGGGCGCCTTCGTCAGGCCTCGGCCGGCCGTCCAGATGCTCACTACCGGCGCCAACTTCCGCCGCCGCCGATACAGCGGGGAGCCGAACTACAACGCCGAGGCCACGGCTCAAGGCCGCAACGCCCGCCAGGAACTCATCGACGTGGAGACGGTTCCCGCGCCGCCGGAGATCGCGGCGCGCTTCGATGTGCCCGAGGGAACGCCGGTCATCGTCAGGCGTCTGCGCTTCCTCGCCGACGAGGAGCCGATGCAGCTCGTCAACGCGTACTACCTCGCCGCACGCTTCGCAGGCACGGCCGTCGCTGACCGCCGGCGGATCCGCGGCGGCGTGAGCCAGCTGATCGAGGACCCAGACGGGCCGATCCAGCAGCGCATCGTCCAATTCGTTGAGGAGCTCGAACTGAGGATGCCGCAGCCGGACGAGCGAGACCTGCTGGCGATCCCGCCGGGTGTGCCGCTCGCCCGGGTCTTCCGCACGGGGCACGTTGCCTCTGGCGAGATCGTCGAGGTTCTCGACTCCCGCGTGCCCTGCGACCGGCACACGTTCCGCTATGTGATCGACATCCCGTAGTGCCTTCCGTGCCAAGGATCTGACGGGGCATTCGGTCCGCTATAGCTTGTATATCCATGCTCACGCTCCTATGGTGGTCTCAGCTTGTATATCCAAGCTAGGCGCTGCCGTCCGGCGCCTCTACCTGCGTGGTCCGCCTCACGAGTGCGTTGGCTGACGCGCCGCCTGAGCATGGAGGAACGCCGTGTGGGGTTTCACGCCCAGGGCATCCCAGTGGGATGACTGGCCCAAGCGGACGGCCAAGGAGGGCCTGGTCGAGATCGAGTGCGGCGTCCGCTTCGACGCGGTCCGCATGCCGGAGGCGCTGGGGCTGCGGATCTTCCAGGTCTGGCAGTGGGAGATGCACTGCGGCCCGCTCCTCCAGGCGTCTCCGTGGGTGTACGGGCTGACTCGGCCGCGCACCCACGCCGACATCTGGCGGCGTCTCAGCTCCGATTCCGCAGTACTTTCGACAGGCTCCTGGCTGATCTGCCCACGGCCGGACCGCCAGCATCCTGCGGCCGGTCGCTGGCTGAAGACCCCCGACGCCCCGCTGTGGGAGCCGACTCGGCTAGCCGACCTGCTCGCCGTGTTCGCCGAGCTCCAGCCCGACGTGTCCGCTTCGGCGATCGCGTGATGATCTCCCGTCCGGCCACTGATTCAGGGCCGCGGCCGGCCGGGGCGCAAGACCGCCCGGACGACCGTCCTGGCGAGCTCTACCGGAGAGGAACGAACATGGGCAAGAAGCTCACCACCGCGGCGCTGCCCGGCGTCACGTTCTCGGTCCTGTGCGACGACGACAACGTGGACCACTGCCCGGCCGTCACCAAGCTGCCGGACGGCTCCTTCGCCGTCACCAGCACCCTGCAACCCGAGCGCGTCGCGATCCTGACCGCCCAGGAGATGGACACCCTCCTCGGCCACGCCGATCAGATCCGCACCCTGTAGCAGCGGTTCACCCAACGGGGCCCCGGCCGAGAGAAGCGGCCGGGGCACCACCTCGACCCTAGCGACGAAGGAGCCCTCTGGGATGACGACCGCCCTGTCTCACCTCTGCGACCAGCCGGACGACTTCGCCGCGGCCTGGCCAGACACGCCCCGCGTGTACCAAGGCCACGACCTCCAGGCCCTCTTCCGGCCGCAGGACGCCACCGACATCTGTGCCGACCGCAGTATGTGGCCGCTCCAGGTCGGGATGGTTCGGCACAGCACCATCAGCAGCGACCCTCCCGCCGCCGATCACCCGACCGACACCCTCGTGCTGAACGGCATGCACCTGGCCTGGCCCTCGCTCAACGAGTTCTGCCGGCGACTGGAGGCCGAGCTCGGGCACCCGATGACAGCGAACATCTACCGCACCCCTCCCGGCGAGCAGGGCTTCGACGCCCACTGGGACACCCACCATGTCTGGCTCGCTCAGGTCGAGGGCAGCAAGCTGTGGCGACTGTCGGCCCCCATCTTCGACGCGCCGCTGGAGCACCACACCTGGAAGTCGATCGGGTTCACCGACGAGCAGCGCAAGAAAGCACTGTACGAGCCGGATCGGGTCGTCCGCCTCCGCGAAGGCGAGGTCCTCTGGATTCCCCGCGGCTGGGTGCACTGGGGTTCCACCGGACACGAGCCGTCGATGCACATCACGATCGGAGTCCATCTGCTCACGTGGAAGTGGGCGCTGGAGCAGCTCCTGGCCCAGATCGGGGACCGCTCGGTACCTCTGCGAGATGCACTGCCGCCCCGCCTCGACATCGACTCGTGGCCCGTGCTGGCCGACCGCGTCGTCGCGCTCGCCGAACAGGAACTTCACAGCACGGTGGGCAGCGAGGTGGCCGTGCCGCTGCGCAGTGCGCAGCACCGACTCTTCAACCACACCCACCACTGATGCACGCGGCGGCGCGGACCTTGCCTGGCGGGCAGCACCGCTTGACGTGCTGGTTCTGTAAGGTCCACGCGGCCATCCTGCGAGACGCGGACACCCTGCTCGTCTGGTGCCTCGGCTGCGCGCGGGACCTGTTCCACGTCGGCGACCCGGTCGTGTGCTTCACGGAGTTCGACGGCGACAGCTACGCGTTGGAACTCGCGCAGCGGGGCTACACCCGACGGACCCTTCCGGATCGCGACCCGCCGCACCCGCTGTAGGTCACGTGGCATCCTGGCGTTCATGGCGGGACGACACCGGCGAACATGCGTGTTCTGCACCGTGACGGCAGCGGAGATCGTGGACAGAGACACCGGCCGCGCGTGGTGCCTGCGCTGCGCGAGCGACCTGATCCACACCGGCGATCCGATCCTGTGCTTCTACGGGGCCGGCGCCCTGGCCTACGAGGTCGAGCTGTGCTCGCGCCGGATCGGCCGCCGCTTCGCCACGGCGGCCGACTGAATCCGGATCGTCAGCGGCAGGCCCAGAACACGAGCCCGGCCGCGAGGGCGCCAACCACTGTCCCCACCACGGTCTGTGCCGCCGTGTGGTCCTTCACCACCACGCGGGACCAGGCGATCAAGCCGACGACGAGGAATCCGGCCAGCCACCAGGCGCCGAGGCCGATGGACAGCATCGCCACGGCCCCGCCGGACACCGCCGTGTGAAGCGACACTTTCCACTTGAGCCCGGCTGTGATCGCGATGATCGGGATGAGGGTCGCGAACATAGCGAGGATCATCGCGATCATCTCTCGCGGCGCGCCCAGCACAACCATCAGCAGCAGGCCGACGATCACCGACGCGAGGATGACCGGCAGAACCTTCGCGCGCTTCGCGCGGTCGCCCACGTAGCGGTCACCAAGGTTGCCGCGTCGGATCCCGAACTTGATGAACGCCTGCGGTATGACGCCCGCGAAGAGCGCGGCGAACAGGGCCCATCCAACGCCCGCCCACCCGTGGTGCGCGGCACCGAGGATCACCAGAACGCCGATGATGACGTTCTGGGGGTCCAAGCCGCGGGTGACGGCCCGGGCCCAGAGGGGCGGCGTCTCGGCCGTCGGTTCCGCGGCGTCAGATTCGGGGACGGTGAGGTTCGTCATGCGGGCTGCTCTCCAAGGGTCGGAACGAGGTTGACGCGCGGGCGACGTCCGTAGGCTGCGGCAACCCGGACGAGCCGCTTGATCTCCTGCGTGACGTCGTCGCCGTGCGGCGCGCGGGCGGTCTCACTGCGCGCGGGCGCGCCGCTACGGAAGATGTCGAGCGCTGCACGAATCCACAGCGCCTCGGCCTCGATCTGGATCTGGTCGCCGCGCGCACCAGATGCTTCCGCAGCGGCTGTCGCCTGCTCGTGAAGGTCCTCAGGCGCGTAGCCGGCGAGCGTGAGAGCGGCGTCGCGAATCTCGACCGCGCGTCGTCGAAGCTGCAGATTCGGGCGCCCGGTGCGGATCTGGGCCCAGGCGGTAAGGGGCGGCTGTCCGAGGACGACGTGCGGGACGCACTCGGTGAGGTCGGCCCACAGGCGTGCGAGGCGGTTGAGGGCCCAGACGGCGCGGATGGTCCGCAGGAGGGCGGAGATGGGTGCCGTGACGGCGCCGGCCACGAGAAGCAGGATGGATACGGTCATGAGCAGTTCGGAGATCTGCTCCATGATGTTGATCATGGAGCTGCCGGTGGCCAGGAGCACGATCATGTAGGCGGTTCGCCAGGCGCCGAAAAGCCCGCCGAAGAGGCAGCCAGCCGCGAGCAGGACGATCCCACCAGGCCGCTGGTGTTCCTGACGGAGCTGGCGGATCCTGCGGATCAGAAGCGTCGTGGTCTGGGTACCGACGTAGACCATCCACAGGTAGAACAGGCACAGGAAGGCGATCTCGGCGGTGCGCCCGGAAGTCTTGCTGTAGTCCAAGGCGGCGGCGTTGTGCGGCATGAAGCCGACGTAGAGGACCGTCAGGGCTACCGAGAGAGCGCCAGCGAATATGTAGCGAGGGTGCAGGCGCCTGGTCAGCTGCGTGCCGTACAACGCGTAGACGAAGTCGGTGAGGCAGGCGAGAGCGCCGATGATCGCGAGGTGTTCCAGCAGGATCGTGGTGATCGACGTGACGCCCAGGAGCCCGTCCAGGCCGCCGATCACGGCGGGCATGCCCAGGACCAGCGCTGTGGCGAGGAAGGCGAAGCAGCCGATCAAAGCCCTCTGCTGCCGGGTGCCCCGCGCGGACGGCATTCCCCAGATGGAGAAGGCCACGAGCACGACGGGCATGACTATATGGACAAACCAGATCACGAATTGCTCCCCTGACGGTGTGCGGTGCGCAGGTCGGTGAGGTTGAGCAGAAACTGGTCAGCGCGAGGCGGTTCGGCCGCAGCGCGCTCGGCGATGAGCGTGGCCAGCATCTCTGCCTCCTGCTCATCGCCGCTGTTGTAGCTGGTCCGCCCCATGACGACCGGGCGGCGGCGCAGTTTCCGCTGGATCAGGCCAGCGGAGAGGTTGGGCAGGACACGGCGGAGCATCGCCTCGTCGATGACACCGCGATGGCCGCAGAGAAGGTGGGAGAGCTCATGGAGCTTGATCTGCTCCTGGAGCAGGGGCGACGCATGAGCGTCGTAACAGACCAGATCGCAGTCCTCCAGGGCGAACCATTGGCCGCAGGGCAGATCGGCGTTTGACTCGCCGAGCGGAAGCAGCAAGATGGGCCGACCTCGTAGCGCCCCTATCGCCTGCGCGTAGGCGTCAGCCGTGAACGGATCGGGCAGCGGCGGTAGTTGGTCCAGGGTGGCCTCAGCACGCACCAGGAGGTCGGTGAGGCTGGCAGCTTGACCAGCCTGCTGGCGTTGGCGGCGTCTATGTATCGCCACCGTCCAGGCCCTCCCTCCGGCGCGCGGCGTCGATCTGGGCGTTGATCTGCGCGAGCGCCTGGGAGGACAGGCCCGCGGAGCGGAGCGCGATGGTGCGGATCTCGCCGCTGGAGATCGCGTCGAGGAACTTCAGCTCTTCGTCGATGCGGGAGGCGACCTCGTCGTCGAAGAAGTAGGCGGCGTCGACACCGAAGTACTCAGCCAGCAGGTTGAGCAGTTGCCGGAGGGGGGTGACGTCGTCGCCACCAACGTTGCCCCACGCGGCTCGGAGTGCCTCTGGGTCGCGGTTGACGAAGTACGAGGGATCAACGTCGAAGTGCGAGGCGATGATCGACAGGTGCCGGAGCGTGGGATTGTCCTTCTTGCCCGTGCTGAGCTGCCAGGTGTACGGAGTGGAGATGACGCGCTCGCCGGCCTGGATGTTCATCTCGGCGGCCATCTGCTCGTAGGACGGCGGCTTGGAGGGGTCCTCGGCTGTTGCGCGCCGGAGGTATTCGATCTTGTCCGCGAGAGTGGCGCCCGGCCCCGGAGGCGTAGGGGGGGCGGCGTCCCGGGGTTCGGGCGTCTCTGTCACACGGTCTCCTTTGAGCCGCGGTATGCCGCGGCCCTGCCGGGTCGAGTGGCAGGGGCGACGCAACGCGGACGCGGATCTTCAACATGGCCTTGCACGCCAGCCATGTACTCATGTTAAGTGATGACGTGAACGATTGTCGTGGGCATCATGGGGAATTTGTGAACCACGAGGTAGACGGGGGGTCTATCTGACGGCACAGGCCACCGGCCGACTCGGGCGCGATCGAGCGCTCAATGCCGAGTGCGGGCGCGTCAATGCTGCCGCATCCCATTCCCACCATCGGGCCGAGCCGAGACCGACGATGACTACCCTTCGGCCCTCCACCCCGGACAGCCGAAGGCCGGGGCCGCACCCACCTGCATCCCCAGGCGGCGGCCCCGGCCTTCGGCTTCACTCCTCGGTCAGCCCAGGAGGCGCGAGGAGGTGATCTTGGATCGGGACTACGTCAATCTGCTAGCTTCTATCAGCTTCTGCCAGGTCCCAATTCACCCAGCCGCTGGTCAGCGCTCTGACCAGCTGGATCATGCAGGGAGAAAGGCAGCTTCTGGGATGTTCTCCATCCCCTCGACCCACGGACGGAAGAAGATCTTCAGCAGCGGGGCGACGATCATCTTCATCAGCCGGTAGAACAAGCCTGACCTCCATAGTCACCTGACCAACGAGAACCTTAGACCGGTTTCCCGCAATCTCCCTCCACCCTGCGCCGCCGGGAACAGGGATGCTGTACGGGTGCGTTGCCGACATGGGACGATGACGCCACTGGCGTGTCACGTTTCTGCACATGTTCGAGCCGTTTGTTCGAGCCCTGGGGAAGGACCACAGATGCCGCTGCTGCCCGGCGCCGAGCCGTACCGCCATCATGGCGGGCCTGTGGGGATCCTGGTCTGCCACGGCTTCACCGGCTCGCCGTTCTCGATGCGCGGCTGGGCAGAGCGCGCCGCCGCCGAGGGCTACAGCGTGTCGCTCCCCCTGCTGCCGGGCCACGGCACGCACTGGAAGGACCTCAACACCACCCGCTGGCCGGACTGGTACGCGACGGTCGAGCGCGAGTTCCTCAGCCTGACGGACGAGTGCGACCAGGTCTTCGTCTTCGGCCTCTCCATGGGCGGACTCCTCTCCCTGCACCTCGCTGCGCGGCAGGGCGCCGGCGTGAGTGGACTGGTCCTGGTGAACCCGCTGGTCAAGATGCCCGGACAGGCGCATGTGGCGCTGCCGGTCGTACGGCACCTGGTGCCCAGCTTCCCGGGCATCGCCAACGACGTCGCCAAGCCCGGCGTGGAGGAGGGCGGCTACACGCGCACGCCGCTGCACGCCGCGCACTCGATGAAGCAGCTCACCAAGATCGTCCAGGGCGAGCTCCCGACGGTCACCCAGCCGCTGCTGCTCTTCCGCAGCCCGCAGGACAACGTGGTCTCGCCCAGCAGCGGCAAGCTGCTGTTGGAGCGTGTGGGCTCCAAGGACGTGGAGGAACGTCTGCTGGAGCGGAGCCTGCATGTCGCGACGCTGGACTACGACGCCGAGACGATCTTCGACGGCAGCGTGGACTTCGTGCGTCGGCTGACCGTCCCCGCGACGAAGGGCTGAGCGCGATGGCCGAGCCCGAGGGCGCGGAGCGCCCTGAGCCGACGGAGCCGACCCGTTCGGACGACGAGCTCTTCGCCGAGCTGGTCGCCGGCTTCGACGACCCGGTCGCCGAGGGAGAGCGGAACTGGCCGAAGGCGGAGGACGTCTCCGACCTCTCCGACTTCGCCCCGCAGGCGCGGCCACGGCCACGACCGGCGATCCGCCCACTGCCGATGGTTCCGGCAGTCCCCCCGGTCGACCCCCGCGCGTGGTCTCCTGCGGAGGACCCGGACGAGGACCACTACGTCCCTCCGGAGCCGCCCCCGGTCCCCAGCGCCGAACCCGCGACGAAGCTGGCGCTGTTCGCCCTGGTGGGCGGCGTCATCCTGGCCCTGCTGGGCGGCTTCGGCCAGCTGCCCGGCATGGCGACGTTCCTGGGCGTGGCCTGCGCGGCGGGCGGCGTGGCGACTCTCGTCGCCCGCATGAAGGATCCGGACGAGGACGACCATAACGACGACCCGAACCACGGTGCCGTTGTCTGACCGGGGAAGTTGCACCATCAGGGGCGCGAGGAACTGCGCGGCAAGCCACCCACGCAGGTAGAGCCCCGAACGCGCAGGGCCATCCGCACAGGGGGGTTACTCGCGCAGTTCCTCGCGCCCCTGAGGTACTGCGAGTACCGCCAGGACCGGAAGGTGATCCGTCGCGAGGGTCAAGTCCTTCGCGCGGAGTCCTGGGAATCCTTCTCCCACCACGCCGCAGGCCAGTACCTCGATGTCGCGGGTGGCGAAGACGCCGTCGATGCGTTGGAACGGGTTCTTCGGGACCGAGCTGAACTCGTGGCCCCACGGGGTCGTCGCCCAGCCGTCCTGCAGTCTCGATGCCAGCAGGTCCCAACCCCGTTCGCCCGGGTGTTCGTTGAAGTCGCCGCCGACCACGCCACCGGGCACGCCCAGACCGTCCAGATGATCCAGCAGCAGCTCGAACTGCTGGAACCGCTCGTCCCCGTCCAGCGAGAGGTGACAGCTCGTCACCGAGAACGGCGTCGCCGAACCCAGCTGCACCACAGTCGTGGCGAAGCCACGTTGGTGGAGGCCGGGCGTGCGCGGGAGCCAGACGTCGTGGACGGAGAGGGGCTGGGCGCGGAGGCGCCCGAGAAGCAGGGGGCCGGAGGCCGACTTGCCGCCGCTGAGGACCATCAGGCCGGCCGAGCGGGCGAGCCAGGCCGCCTGCGGGCGGGGGAACCAGAAGCGCGGGGACTCCTGGATGCAGACCAGGTCCGGCTGGAGCGCGCGCAGCACCCGGACCACTGCCGTGCGGTCGTCCCGCAGCGAGCGGATGTTGTAGCTGACCACCCGGACGATCTCCGAGCCGTCCGGCTGCGGTCCTGAGGCCGGCAAGCTCCACGTGTCCTGCGCCGCAAGCGAGTCCATGATCCGAGTGTGGCAGCAGACGCCGCCGCCCGCACCGAACTACGATGCGGGCGCGTCGCGCGGGAACCCGAGCCGGTCAGGACTGGCGGGCCAGGTCCGCCGCGCCGATGATGCCGGCGGCCGAGCCGATCGTCGCCAGCACGACCTCCGCTCGGGGCCGGTGCACGCCGCCGATGATGTACTTCTCGAAGGCCTTGGCGACCGGGTCCAGCAGCAGCCGGCCCGAGTCGGAGACGCCGCCGCCGAGCACGAAGACCGCAGGGTCGAAGAGGGAGGCCAGGTCGGCCAGGCCGCGGCCGAGCCAGTCGGCCAGCTCGTCGTAGACGTCCAGGGCGAGCGGGTCGCCCTCGTTGGCCGCCTGGGTGATCTGGCTGCCGGTGATCGTCTCGGCCACGCCCTCGTTCAGTTCGAGAAGGCGCTTGCCGCGCACCGGGTCGGCCGCCGCGTGCTCGCGGCCGTAGCGGCGCAGCGCGCGGCCGGAGCCGTACTGCTCCCAGCAGCCCCTGGAGCCGCAGCCGCAGGGAAGGCCCTCGGGCACCATGTTGAGGTGGCCGATCTCGCCCGCCACGCCGAAACTTCCACGGTGCATCCGGCCCTCGATGACGATGCCGCCGCCGATGCCGGTGCCGACCGTCACCATGATCATGTCCTGGTGGCTGGCCGCCGCGCCGAAGCGGAACTCGCCCCAGGCGGCCGCGTTGGCGTCGTTCTCGATCACCGTGGGGAGGTGGACCAGGTCCTCGATCCGGGCCTTGAGCGGCTCGTTCTCCCAGGCGATGTTCGGCGCCATGATGACCGTGGAGCGACCGCGGTCGATGTAGCCGGGCGCACCGACGCCGACGGCGGTGATCTCGTGGTCTCGCCGCAACTCCGTGATGGCGTCGGCGATGGCGCCGACGGCCCACTGCGGATCGGCGGGCGTCGGCACGCGCGTGCGTCCCAGGATCGTGCCGTTCTCGTCCACGACACCGGCTGCGATCTTGGTGCCGCCGACGTCGACGCCGATGGTGAGTCCCATGTGTCCCTCAGTCTTCGGTGGTTCTCCGCTGGGCGGTACCGTACCCGCCCACAGGGGGGCGGGTACACACCTCTGCGTACATTAGCCGAAGACAGGGTGACTGGGCTTCCAGTTGGCGGCTTCAGAAGTCGTAAACAATCCCGCGGTCCGGGTCAGTCCAGGTCGATGTGCTCCGAGCCGTTCTGCTTCGGGGCCGACCAACGGCGTTCGGAGGCTGAAACCGCCGCCCGGTACGCGGCGATCAACTCGCCGCCGGCCGCGAGCAGGTGCCCGTAGACCGCGGGGTTCTTGGTCCGGAGCGGGGCGGCGAGGTTCTGCAGGACCTCCATCGGGTCGCTGCCGCCGTTGCTGACCGCGCTGACCTTCTCGCCCACGGCGGAGGCGAATTTGCGCACCTCGTCGACGAGCGGGCCCAGGTCGGCACCGAACGGCAACTCGGGGCCGGTGGGGGCCTCCTGCGCCTTCGGCTCGGCGGCGGGCTCGTCCTTCGAGACGGGCACCGGCTCGGTCTCGTGGAGCTGCTGCTCGGCCACCGCCTCCGCCCAGACGTCCCCGTCCTCGCGCTTCTCGGATGCGCTGTCGTCGGCACTGGTCATCGTGCATCTCCTTCGTGGACCCGGAGGTTCGTCTGCCTTCGACGCTACCTGAGCGAGGCGGGCCACAGGGAAGGGTCGGGAGCGAATCGCACCATCAGCAGGCCGTCGAGCAGGGACGCCCCCGCGACCGTGCAACGGCGCAGCGCGGAGGGCAGCGGGACGGTGCGCCGGTAGGGGCCGACGCCGAGGGAGAGTTCGTCGCCGCGCCGGACCAGGTCGAGGTCGCCCCGCTCCGCGCCGGGCAGCGGGATGTGCCAGACCAGCACCCGGTCCGGGGTGTCCAGCCGGTCCTCGACCTGCCAGGCGGCGGATTCGCGGGCAAGGTCGTCGGTCCAGGTCCAGGTCACCAGGGCGGCGGGCGCGGCCAGTCCGCCCAGGTCGGCCCGCTCCGGCTCGCGGCCGAGGTCGGCGACGAGGTGCACCGGCACGTCCGCGTCCATTCCCATTCCCACGTCGGCCCCCGGCGAGGCGCCGTTCACGATCAACGACTCCAACGGCAGCTGATGCAGGGCCAGTCCGGCGCGCATCCGGCGCAGCTCGGTGCGGGCCCGCGGACCGCGCGGCGGGGCCACGACCAGCCGCACGGTGGTGCCCGGCGCCTCCAGCGCGGCGCGCACCTCGGCGAGCTCGGCGGAGGCCCAGGCGCGGGCCTCGAAGAGCCACTGCGACGGCATCGGCACACCGGCGAGCCCGGCCAGCACCGGCCGCAGGGCCCGCGCCGCCTGGCGTTCGTCGGGCAGCAGCCGGGCCAGGTAGGCGTCCAGTTGGGCGGGGAGCGCGAGCGCGGGCACAAGTTCGTGCACAGGCTGCGCGTCGACGACGACGAGATCCCACTCGTCCGCGCGCCCGTGCGTGCGCAGCGCGTCCAGGAGGGCGAGCTGGCGCGCGCCCGGCAGGGCGGTCAGCTCCTCTGGTTCCAGCGGCTCGACGCCGAGCAGGTCGAAGAGCGACTTGGCCCGTTCCAGCAGTCGGACCCCGGCGGCGCGGAAGGCCGCCTGCTCGTCCAGTCGCAGCGCGAAGAGGCCGGGCTCGGAGGCGACGCGGAGGGGTTCGGCGCTCAGCCGGTGGCCGAGCAGCCCGTCCACCGCGCGGTGCGGGTCGTCGGCGGCGACGAGCAGGACGCGCTCGCCCGACTCGGCGGCCAGCGCCGCCGTCGCGGCGGCGATCGTGCTGCGTCCCGCGCCGCCCGCGCCGGTGACCAGGACGAGCCGGGGCGCCATCAGCCCTCGACGCGCTTCTTCAGCCCGGCGAGCGCGCGGTCGATGATGACCTTCTCAGCCTTGCGCTTGATCATGCCCAGCATGGGGATCTTGACGTCGACGGCCAGCTGGTAGGTGACCTCGGTGCCGGCGCCGGCCGGGGCGAGGCTGTAGGAGCCGTCGAGGGACTTGAGCATCTGGCTCTTCACCAGCGTCCAGCTGACCTTGCGGTCGCCGTCCCAGGTGTAGGCGAGGACGTGCTCGTCCTTGATCGCGCCGGCGTCCAGCAGCAGCCGCACCTGCTCGGCGCGACCGTCGTCGCCGGTGGCCAGCACCTCGATCTCCTTGACCTCCCCGGTCCACACCGGGTACGCCGCGAAGTCCGCGATCACGGCCATCACCTGGGCCGGGGTCGCGTCGATCGTGGTGCTCGACCTGGTGTGCTCCGCCATCGGATGGCCTCCGCCTCTCGACCTGCTGTCATGGATCTCGCCCTGAGGCTACCGCGTTCGGGGGTCCCGGCTCGGACGGAGGCCCGCAACAGACCGTCAACAGAGGCCCTCAGATGTCGAGGACCCAGGGCCGGCCGGTCGCGTTGAAGTGGCCGACGTTGACGCACTCGGTGCGGCCGATGCGCATCCGGCGTCGGAGCGGCTGGTGCACGTGGCCGAAGAGGGCGTAGTCCGGCTGGGTGGTCCGGATCGCGTCCAGGACCGCTTCGCTGCCGCGCTCGAAGCGGCGGGCCACGGTGTCGTAGGTCAGCTCGGGCAGCGCGGGCGGGATATGGGTGCACAGCACGTCGACTCGTCCGAGCGCGGCGACCTTCGCGGCGTACTCCTCCTCGGAGATCTCGAAGGGCGTGCGCATCGGGCTGGGCAGCCCGCCGCCGACGAAGCCGAAACGGCGGCCGCCGATCGTGGCGACCTCTCCGTCCAGCACGGTGACGCCCGCGCGGGCGAACTCGGGCCAGAGCCGGGGCAGGTCGACGTTGCCGTAGGTGGCGTAGGTGGGCGCGGGGAAGGCGGCGAAGAGCTCTGCGTACTGGCGGCGCACGGCTCCCTCGATGGCCTCGCGCCGGTCCGTCCCGATGCCGGCCCAGAGCTCGGCGGAGAGGACGCGCGCCTCCTCGAACCGGCGCTGGTTGCGCAGCTTCACCAGGCGCGACGCGTTCTCCGCCCCGAAGAGGTCGGGGAAGATGCCGCGGCCGTGGTCGGCGTAGTCGAGGAAGAGGATCAGGTCGCCGAGGCAGACCAGCGCCTCCGCGCCCTCCCCCGCCCGCGCCAGGGCCTCGCTGTTGCCGTGCACGTCACTGACCACATGGACCCGCATGACTGCCAGCCTAGCCAGCCCCTACCCTGGACCGAGTGTGACCCTGGAAACACCTTGGCGGGTACATCTATCCAGAAAGTCCTACCCGCTAGTAACGTCCTGGCGTCCCAGCAGCGTGGCCGTGACAGCGCCCCTGGTCCCCGACCCGGCCGGCGCTTCGATGATCGAGGAGCAGCTTTGCGCGAGTTCAGCCTTCCGGCCCTCTACCAGGTGCCGAGCGGCGGAAACCTCACCGATCTGGTCCACCGCAACGCCGAGCAGTACCCGGATCTCCCCCTGGTCGCCCGCAAGGTGGACGGCGTGTGGGAAGACCGCACCGCCGCGCAGTTCCTCACCGAGGTGCGGGCGGCGGCGAAGGGCCTGATCGCCTCCGGCGTCGGCCCCGGCGACCGGGTCGGCCTGATGTCGCGGACCCGGTACGAGTGGACGCTGCTGGACTTCGCGATCTGGTGCGCCGGCGCGGTCACCGTGCCGGTCTACGAGACCTCCTCGGCCGAGCAGGTCGAGTGGATCCTCGGCAACTCCGGCGCCGTCGCCTGTATCGCCGAACTGCCCCGGCACGAGGCCGTGATCGGCGAGGTGCGCGAGCGGCTGCACGACCTCAAGCAGCTCTGGCAGCTGGAGGCCGGCGGGCTGACGGACCTGGTTCGGGCCGGAGCCGACGTCTCGGACGAGGCGATCGAGGAGCGCCGGGCCACGCTCGGTCCCGACTCGCTCGCGACCCTCGTCTACACCTCCGGCACCACCGGCCGCCCCAAGGGCTGCATGCTCACGCATGCCAACTTCATGGCGGAGCTGGGCAATGTGACCGCGCGACTGGAACCGCTGTTCCGCCCCGGCGAGGCCTCGGTCCTGCTCTTCCTGCCGCAGGCGCACGTGCTGGGCCGGATCGCCGAGATCGCCGCCGCCATGGCGCCGATCAGAATCGGCCACGTGCCGGACATCAAGGAGGTCACCGCCGAGCTGGCCTCGTTCCGGCCGACGCTGATCCTCGGCGTGCCGCGCGTCTTCGAGAAGGTCTTCAACGCGGCCCGCGCCAAGGCGCAGAGCGAGGGCAAGGGCAAGATCTTCGACCGCGCCGCCGACACCGCCATCTCCTACAGCCGGGCGCTGGACACCACGGCCGGCGCCTCGCTCGGCCTGAAGCTGCGTCACAAGCTCTTCGACGCGCTGGTCTACAGCAAGCTGCGCAACGCGCTGGGCGGCCGGGCCACCCATGCGATCTCCGGCGGCGCGCCGCTGGGCGAGCGGCTGGGCCACTTCTACCGCGGCATCGGCTTCACCGTGCTGGAGGGCTACGGCCTGACCGAAACCTGCGCGGCCACCGCCTTCAACCCGCACGACGAGCCCCGGATCGGCAGCGTCGGCCAGCCGCTGCCCGGCTCCTCGATCCGGATCGGCGAGGACGGCGAGATCCTGCTGAAGGGTCCGCAGATCTTCACCGGCTACTGGGAGAACCCGGAGGCCACCGCCGAGGCGCTGCAGGACGGCTGGTTCGCCACCGGTGACCTGGGCTCGCTGGACGACGACGGCTACCTGAGCATCACCGGCCGCAAGAAGGAGATCATCGTCACCGCCGGCGGTAAGAACGTCGCCCCGGCCGTGATCGAGGACCGGATCCGGGCGCATCCGCTGATCGCGGAGTGCATGGTGGTCGGCGACCGCCGGCCCTTCATCGCCGCGCTGATCACCGTGGACCCGGAGTTCTTCCCGGCCTGGAAGAAGCTGCACGGCAAGCCGGAGGAGGCCACCGTCAGCGACCTGGCCGGCGACTCCGACCTGCTCGCAGCCGTGCAGGCCGCCGTCGACGACGGCAACGCGGCGGTCTCGCACGCCGAAGCGGTCAAGAAGTTCGCCGTACTGGACACGGTTTTCTCGGAGGAATCCGGGCATCTGACGCCCTCGCTGAAGCTGAAGCGCGCCGTGGTGATGAAGGATTACGCGGCGGCCGTCGAGGCGCTTTACTCACGCTGATCGCATACCCACGTCTTACCTTGGCTTACCGGAATCACGCCCACCCCCCGGAATGTAAAATTCCGGGGAGTGTTGCATTAACGGGCCGTATATTCATGCAGATTCCGACACACACCCCCCACAACCGTTGCGATCCTGGGCCCGCGCATTCCGCGCTCATCATGACGAGGGGGGACTTCGTCCGCGATGCCCGTTCGCAAGTTCGCGCCACTTCTGGCTGCCTTCAGCCTGACCGCTGCCCTGTTGGGCGGAGCCGCCGTCTCCGCCACCACCGCTCACGCGGACGAGACCACGGTGTCCCAGGACACCTACCGCACCGGATGGGACCAGAACGAACCTGGGCTGACGCCCTCTCAGGTCTCCTCCTCCGACTTCGGCCAGCAGTTCTCCACCGCCGTGGACGGGCAGGTCTACGCCCAGCCCGTCGTCATCGGGAACACCCTGGTGGTGGCCACCGAGACGAACCACGTCTACGGGCTCGACCCGGTCACCGGGACCGTGAAGTGGACCGACGCCTACGGCGCTCCCTGGCCCGCCTCCGGGGTCACCACACCGGGTGCGACCTGGTCCTGCGGTGATCTGGCTCCCTACATCGGCATCACCTCGACGCCCGTCTACGACCCGGCCTCCGGCTACCTCTTCCTCACCTCCAAGGAGGACGGCGGCCAGTACCACGACGCGCCGGTCTGGAAGATGCACGCGATCGATCCGACCACCGGCAACGAGAAGACGGGCTTCCCCGTCGTCATCAGCGGTTCCCCGAGCAACGACCCGACGACCGTGTTCACTCCCGTCCAAGAGGGCCAGCGTCCCGGCCTGCTGCTGATGAACGGCGTGATCTACGCGGGCTTCGGCTCGGTCTGCGACCACGGCAACTGGCGCGGCTTCGTGGTCGGCGTCAACACCGCCGGTACTCAGACGGCGATGTGGGTCGACGAGACCGGCGCGCGGAACCAGGGCGGCGGCATCTGGAACGCGGGCGGCGGCCTGGTCGGCGACGCCCAGGGCCACATCGAGTTCGCCACCGGCAACGGCATCTCGCCGCCCGCCGGACCGGGCAGCAGCCCGCCCGCGACCATGTCCGAGTCGGTCATCTCGCTGACCGTGCAGGGCGACGGCTCGCTGAAGGCCAACGACTTCTTCGCCCCGTCCGACGCGGCCTACCTCGACCAGAACGACCGCGACCTCGGCTCCGGCGGCGTCATGGCGATACCCGACGGCTACGGCACCTCCGCGATACCCCACCTCGCCGTCACCCAGGGCAAGGACGGCCGGATCTTCCTGCTCAACCGTGACAACCTCGGCGGCATGGCCCAGGGCAGCGGTGGCGGCAACGCCAACGTGCAGACGCTCGGCCCCTATACCGGCTGCTACTGCCACCCGGCCTTCTGGGGCGGAGGCGGAGGCTACGTCTACTACTCCAGCAACGGCGGCCCGCTGCAGGCCTTCCACCTCGGCACCGACGGCAGCGGCAACCCCGCGCTCGCGCTGACCGGCCAGGGTTCGCTCAACTTCGGCTACCTGAACGAGGGTTCTCCGACCGTCACCTCCACGGGCACCACCGCGGGCAGTTCGGTGATCTGGGTCTCCCGCGCCAACGACATGTACGGCAACGGCGCCACCCTCTACGCCTACAACGGCACCCCGAACGCGGACGGTTCGCTCAGCGTGCTCTGGTCCGCCCCCACCGGCGTCGCGCCCAAGTTCGTCACCCCGGCCACCAGTGGCGGCCGCGTCTACATCGGCACCCGTGACGGGCACATCCTCGCCTTCGGCCGCCCGGCCTCCTCGGTGCTGACCGGCCAGCCGGTCGCGATCGGCAACGTCAACGTCGGCTCGACCGGCAGCGGCACTCTGACGATCACGGCCTCGCGCGCCCTCAACATCACCGGCATCACGACCTCGGCGCCCTTCTCGGTCACCGCGCCGACGCTGCCGGCCGCCCTGGCCACCGGCGGAAGCCTGAGCATCCCGGTCACCTTCGCCCCCACCGCGGCGGGGGCGACCAGTGGCATCGTCAGCGTCGCCACCGACCAGGGCACGGTGGGCTTCTCGGTCGGCGGGAACGGGGTCAAGGCGGGCTTCGCGACGTCGCCGAGCTCGCTGAACTTCCCGAACCAGCCCACCGGGGTGCCGATCTCGACCTCGGTCCAGTTCACCAACACCGGCACCGGCAACGAGACGGTCTCATCGACGACCGCGCCTGCCGCCCCCTTCACCGTCACCGGCGCGCCGGCCGTCGGCACCGTGGTCGCCCCCGGCGGCAGTTTCACCGAGAGCGTCACCTACAGCCCCACCGTGGCCGGCTCCAACAGCAGCGCACTCTCGGTGATGTCGACCTCGGGCACCTTCACCGTGCCGCTGAGCGGCTCCGCGGTCACCGGCCAGGGGCACCTGACCATCACGCCCACTGCGCTCAATTTCGGTTCGATCCCGGTCGGCACCACCTCGCCGCAGCTGAGCTTCACCGTCACCAACGACGGCAACGTCCCGGTGACACTGAACAAGGCCAAGGCGCCGGTGGGCACCTTCAGCAGCCCCAACGCGATCGCCGAGGGCACCGTGCTGGGCCCGAACCAGTCGGTCTCGGTGCCGATCGTCTTCGCGCCGAGCACGGCAGGGGCGCTGAGCGACAGCTACGAGATCACCGGCAACACCGGCCAGGGCGACCTGTACGTCCAGCTGACCGGCACCGGTCTGGCCACGCTGCCGCAGCCGCCCACGAGTTGGACCAGCAACGGCTCGGCGACGCTCACCACGGGCTCGATCCAGCTGACACCGGCGACGACCAACCAGTCCGGCTCCGCCTTCTACTCCAGCGCCGTCAAGACCGACGGCCTGACCGCCTCGTTCACCTCGACCTTCAGCGGCGGCACCGGCGGTGACGGCGCGACGTACGCGCTGATCGACTCGACCAAGGGCACCGCGACCAAGACCGGCGCCACCGGCGGCGGCATGGGCTTCTCCGGTCTGCCGGGGCTGGCCGTCGTCCTCTCCCGCAGCTGGAACGGCCAGACCGGGATGGGCAACTTCGTCGGCATCGCCCAGGGCCCCGGCTCGGGCACCGACAACCTCACCTATCTCGCCTGGGCGAAGATCCCCACCTCGCTGGAGACCGGCAGCCACCCGGTCACCGTCACGACGGCCGGCGGCCACGTCAAGGTCGGCGTCGACGGCAGCCAACTGCTGGACTACGTACCGGCCGCGGGCGTCCTGCCCAGCAACGCCTACGTCGGCTTCACCGCCGCCACCGGCGCCAGCACCGACGTCCACACCATGAACAACCTGACCATCACCCCGCCCGCCTCGGCCAGCACCGGCCCGCAGGTGCTGACGGCCACGCCGACCTCGGTCGCCTTCGGCTCGCAGACCGTGGGCGGCACGGCCACCCAGTCGGTGACGCTGATGAACAACGGCAGCGCCACCGAGACGGTTTCGGCCGGCACCGCACCGGCCGCGCCGTTCGGGGCGACCCTCCCGGCCACCGGGACGACCGTCGCGCCGGGGGCCTCGATCACCGTCCCGGTCACCTTCACGCCGACCCTGACGGGTGCTCTGAACAGCTCCTTCGCGGTCACCACGACGAGCGGCACGGTTACCGTCTCGCTCTCCGGCACCGGCCAGCCGGCCAGCACCGGAGGCACGCTGCCGGGCTTCACCGACAGCAGCTGGCACCTCAACGGCGTGGCGAGGCTCAACTCCGGTGTGGTGTCGCTGACCACGGACGGGATGACCTCGTCCAAGGGCGACATCGTCAACGGCACCGCGGTCTCGCCGCTCGGCCTGCACGCGAGCTTCACCGAGCAGATCAGCGGCACCAGCACCCAGCAGGGCGACGGGATGACCCTGGCGCTGCTGGACGCGTCGAGCAGCACCACCGCGTCGATCGGGCACGACGGCGGCGGACTGGGCGTCACCGGCCTCAACGCCACCGTCGCCGGGCTCGCGGTCTTCTCCAACTTCGGCTCGGGCAGCGCGCCCGTGCTCGGCGGAGCCACGACCAGCAGCAGTACGACGACCTTCAACACTCTCGGCTACAACAACGCCATCCCCGCGCTCCAGGGCGCGACGCACACCGTCGACGTGCAGATCACCACGGCGAGCCATCTCGTCGTGAAGATCGACGGAGTCCAGCAGTTGGACGTCGCGGTGACGCTGCCGAGCAAGGTGCTGGTCGCCTTCACGGCCGGGGTGGGGGCCTCGACCGACACCTTCGCGGTCTCGGCGCCGACCATCACCTACACGTCGTGAAATACACACTCTGAAATAGTGCTGATTTCGGCCATCGGCCGGTTTTTCGCGGCCGCTCGTTAAATTCCGGGGAAAGAACTGTTAAGTCCCGGCGCAGGCGAGCGGCCGCGTCATACCTTGTGCGGGGGGAGGGGAATCCATGATTTCTGCGTTCATCGTGCTGTGCTCGCTCGCATTGTTCTGGGTCGCCGTGTTCACATTGTGGTGGATGTTGCACGCGTGGCGGACACCGGAAACTCTGGCGGGAACCCGATTCGGGGATCCTGACGGAACCGGAGCACTGTCGTTCTCTCTGCTGGTGCCCGCGCGGCACGAGCAGGAGGTGCTGGAGCACACCGTGCTCCGGCTGCTCGAGTCCACACACCTCGACTACGAGGTCATCGTCATCGTCGGCCACGACGACCCGGACACCGCCGCGGTCGCCCACCGGCTCGCCGCGGAGCACCCGCGGCTGGTCAGCGTCGTCACCGACACCCACGAGAAGAAGAACAAGCCCAAGGCGCTCAACACCGCGCTGCCCAGCTGCCGCGGCGACGTGGTCGGCGTCTTCGACGCCGAGGACCAGGTCCATCCTCAGCTGCTCAGCCACGTCGACCACGCCTTCAGGGACACCGCGGCGGACGTGGTGCAGGGCGGCGTCCAACTGATCAACTTCCACTCCAGCTGGTACAGCCTGCGGAACTGCCTTGAGTACTTCTTCTGGTTCCGCTCGCGGCTGCACCTGCACGCCGCCAAGGGCTTCATCCCGCTGGGCGGCAACACCGTCTTCGTCCGCACGGAGCTCCTGCGCACCTTCGACGGCTGGGACGCGACCTGCCTGGCGGAGGACTGCGACCTGGGGGTGCGCCTGTCCAGCCAGGGCGCGAAGGTCGTCGTCGCCTACGACTCGGAGATGGTCACCCGCGAGGAGACCCCGGACTCGGTGGTCTCCCTCTTCAAGCAGCGCACCCGCTGGAACCAGGGCTTCCTGCAGGTGTACCGGAAGAGGGACTGGAAGCGGCTGCCCTCCTTCCGGCAGCGGCTACTGGCCCGCTACACCCTGGTGACGCCCTTCATCCAGGCGTTCTCCGGGCTGGCGCTGCTGGCCGGCGTGGTGCTGGCCTTCATCGCCAAGGTGCAGGTCGTGGTCGCGCTGATCTCCTTCTCGCCGCTGGTGCCGATGGCGGCGATGACGGCCTTCGAGGTCGTCGGGCTGCACGACTTCGGCAAGCAGTACCAGCTCACCGTCCGCTTCAGCCACTACGCGAAGTTGCTGATCGGGGCCCCGTTCTACCAGCTGATCCTGGCCGGGGCGGCGCTGCGCGCGGTCTGGCGGGAGATGCGGGGGCGCAAGGACTGGGAGCTGACCCGCCACGTCGGCGCACATCTCGCGGAGAGCTGAGGCGCTTCGTCGAATCGAAGCAGTACCAACACTGAGGGGGGAAAACCGCGATGACGTCTGTCGTCGAGGTCGTCACCGCACAACCTTCGGCCGAGGAACCGGCCGCGCCGTCGCCACGCGGGAGGATCGCCCTTTGGGCGGCCGCCCGGCCCGACCTGATCCTGATCACCGCGCTGGTGCTGGTCGTCGTCGCGGTCCAGGGCGTCAACATCGCCAACTTCCCGACCGTCAGCGACGACGAGGGCACCTATCTGGCCCAGGCCTGGGCCATCCAGCACGAGGGCGCGCTGGCCCACTACAGCTACTGGTACGACCATCCGCCGCTGGGCTGGCTCCAGATCGCGATGCTCTCGTGGATCCCGGCCCTGTTCGACCACGGTGCGAACGTGGTGATGCAGGCCCGCATCATCATGCTGCCGGTCACCGCGATCTCCTCGGTGCTGGTCTACCTGGTCGCCCGCCGGATCGACCTGCCGCGCTGGGCCGCCGCGCTGGCGCTGGTCGTCTTCGGGCTCTCGCCGCTCTCGGTCACCATGCAGCGCGAGATCTACCTCGACAACTTCGCGGTGCCGTGGATCCTGGCCGCCTTCGTCTTCGCACTGTCGGCGCGTCGGCACCTGTGGCACCACATCGCCGCGGGCGTCTGCGCGGGCATCGCGGTGCTGTCCAAGGAGACGATGGTCATCGCCGTGCCGGCGCTGATCATGGCGCTGTGGCGGGGCTCCGACCGCAGCACCCGGATCTTCTCCATGGTCGGCTTCGCGATGAGCTTCCTGTTGCTGGACTTCCAGTACCTGCTCTACGCGTTGCTCAAGGGCGAGCTGCTGCCCGGCGTCGGCCACAACTCGCTGATCGGGGCGCTGCAGTTCCAGCTCAGCCGTGGCGGCAACTCCGGTTGGCTGCTGCAGACCGGCTCGGTCACCAACCTGACCCTGCACTGGTGGCTGGTCCGCGACCCGGTCATCCTGATCGCGGGCGTGGGCGCGACGATCGTCGCCCTCTTCGTGCGGAGGCTGCGTCAGGTCGCGGTGGCCTCGGCGCTGCTGGTCCTGGTCGCCGCGCGGCCGGGCGGCTACCTGCCGGCCATGTACGTGCTGCAGGTGCTGCCGTTCTTCGCGCTCTGCATCGCCGGCGTCGCGGACGCGGCGGCCCGGCAGTTCCAGAGCGGACGGGTCTCACGGTGGCTGCCACAGTCGCGCAACGTGCTGGCCTTCGGCGCGGTGATCCTGGCCGGCCTGGTGGCCCCGCACTGGGAGACCGGGGACGAGACGGCCGACACCGCCTACTCGAACCAGGAGTACGTCCAGGCCTCCGCATGGATCCGAGCCCACATCCCCGACCGGACGGGCGTCCGCATCGTCGCGGACGACGCGATGTGGCCGGACCTGGTGGCCCAGGGCTTCAAACCGGGCCTCGGCGCGATCTGGTTCTACAAGGTCGACCTCGACCCGGCCGTCACCAAGACCCTCCCCCACGGCTGGAAGGACCTCGACTACGTGGTCTCCTCCTCCATCATCCGTGAGGACCCGAACGGCCTGCCCACCGTCCGCGCCGCGATGGAGCACTCCGTGGTGGTGGCTCACTTCGGCACCGGCACCCAGGAGATCGACATTCTGCGCGTCGACAAGACCGGCCAGACCAACCACGCCGCCAACACGACGAACGGAGGCGGCCAGTGACCGGCGACACCACCGTCGTGGCGCTGCCGGCGCCGCGCAAGCCGCTCGAAGCGCGCGGCACCGCAGCCCGCGTCCCCGCGGCGCTGCGCACCCGCTGGCCGCTCTTCGCGGTGCTGGCCCTGCAGATCGGCCTGGCCTACATGCTGACCAACACCGCCTTCGAGGACGAGGCGCTCTACCTCTACGCGGGCCACCGCGAGCTCGGCTGGCTGCTGCACCACACCCCGACGTACGACACCTACGCGTCGTATTTCTCCGGGGCCCCGTTCCTGTACCCGGTGCTGGCCGCGCTCGTCGACGGCCTGCTCGGCCTGGAGGGCGCGCGGGCGCTGAGCCTGGTGTTCATGCTGGGCGCGACGACCTTCGTGTGGATGACGGCGCGTCGACTCTACGGCCGCCAGGCGGCGATCGTCGCGGCGGCGCTGTTCGGCGTCTCCGCGCCGACGCTCTTCCTGAGCCGACTGGCCACCTACGACGCCCTCTGCGTCTTCCTGCTGGCGCTCGCGCTCTGGCTGGTGGTCCGGCCGGCCCGGGCGAATCCCGCGTGGGTGCTACTCGCGGCTCCGGTGCTGGTGCTGGCGGCGGCGTCCAAGTACGCGTCCGCGCTGTACCTGCCGACGGTGGTGGCGGCGGCGCTGCTGGTCGTCCCGGCGACGGGCGGTTCCTGGGCTCGGGCCTGCGTTCGGGGTGGTCTGCTCGCGGTGGGCGTCACCGGCCTGGGCTGGGCGGCGCTGACGGCCTGGCCGGACCTGCGCACGGGTCTCTCCCAGACCACGGTCAACCGCGCGGCGGGCGCGGAACCGCTCTCCAACATCCTGCGGCTGTCGGCGGTCTGGGGCGGCTGGATCGCTGCGCTGGCGATCGTGGGCGTGTGGTTCGTCGCGCGGGGACAGCGGGACGCGAAGCGGGTGCCGGGCGTGCTGCTGGCGGCGACGCTGATGCTGACGGCGACGCTGGCCACGCTCTACCAGGCGCATCTGGGCACTTCGGTGTCCCTGCACAAGCATGTCGGCTTCGGCCTGCTCTTCGCCGCGCCGGTCGCGGGCCTGGGCCTGGCCTCCGTCGCGAAGCTGGGACAGCTGCGGGCAGTGCCGGGGTTCGCGCTGGGCGTCTGCGTCCTGCTGGCGTTCTACGCGAACCACGCGGTGAGCCCGACGTTCGGCGGCTGGCCGAACTCGTCGCGGGAGGTCGCGGCGCTCCGGCCCCTGGTGGTGCCGGGGCAGTCGCAGAAGTACCTGGTGGAGGAGAACGAGATCCCCCGGTACTACCTGGCGAACCAGGCGGAACCGTACGAGTGGCTGACGACGTACTTCTTCCAGTACAAGGCGCTCACCGGGGTGCCGGCGTACCAGGCGGCGATCCACGACGGGTACTTCAACCTGGTGGTGCTGGACTTCGGGCCGACGGCGGCGCTGGATCGTCAGTTGACGACACTGTTGAAGGCGGAGCCGACGAAGTACCGACTGCTCACGCAGGTTCCGGGTGAGACCAGCCACGGGAACCAGACTTACTACATCTGGCAACGCCAGTAGGGGCGCGAGGCTCTGCTTGATTCACTGCGTGCGCGAGAAACCACCGTGTGCGGATGGCCCTGCTCGTTCGGATCAGCACCTGCGTGGGTGGCTTGTCGCGCACGCAGTTCATCGAGCAGAGCCTCGCGCCTCTGGATGTCGCAACTGACCGTTTAGAGCAAACCTTCCAGCCTGTCCGCCAGAAGGTCCCAGCGCCAGGCCTGTTCGACCCACTGGCGGCCCGCTGCTCCCATCCGGGTCCGGAGTGACTCGTCATTCAGGAGCTCGATCAACCGCTCCGCGAGCTCACCCCGGTCCCGCCCCGGCACGACATAACCCGTCTCGCCCTCGCGGACCGCGTCCGGCGCACCGCCGGAGTCGCCCGCGACGACCGGCAGGCCCGTCGCGGAGGCCTCGAGGTAGACGATGCCCAGGCCCTCCACGTCCAGGCCGCCGCGGCGCGTGCGGCACGGCATCGCGTAGACGTCGCCCGCGCCGTAGTGCGCGGGGAGTTCTTCCCACGGGACCGCGCCGGTGAAGACCACCGAGGCCGCGACGCCCGTCGCCGCCGCCAGCTTCTCCAGGTCCGCGCGGTAGGGGCCGCCGCCGACGATCAGCAGTACGGCGTCAGGGAAGCGGGACAGGACGGCGGGCCAGGCCCGGATCAGCGTGTCCTGGCCCTTGCGCTTGACCAGGCGGGAGACGCAGACCACCACCGGACGGTCCGTCAGCCCCAGCCGGGCCCGCACCTCCGCGCCGCCCGAGCCGGGGTGGAAGGTCTTTTCGTCCACCCCCGGCGGGACCTGCACCATTCGGGCCGCCGCCGCAGGGCCCACCGCCGCGGCGATCCGGGAGCGGGTGTACTCGCCGAGGTAGGTCAGCGTGTCCGTGCCCGCGCCGATCCGGCGCAGCAGTTGGCGGGAGCCGGGCAGCTGGGCCCAGGCCGCCTCGTGGCCGTGCGTCATGCCGAGCAGCCGCTCCGCGCCCGCGCGGCGCAGCGTCGGCGCCATCAGGCCGAGCGGGGCCGCCGCGCCGAACCAGACCGACGCGCAACCGTGCGCCCGCAGCAGCTCCGCCGCCCGCCGCGTCACGCGCGGGGTCGGCAGCAGCATCGTCGTGCCGTCGCGGATCACCTCGAACGGCTGCTCCGCGTCGAAGCGGCGGACCTCGCTGCCGTCACGCCAGGTGGAGGCGTAGACGACGACGCGGTCGGCCGGCAGTCGCGTCGCCATGTTGTGCACGAAGGTCTGGATGCCGCCCTGGCGCGGGGGGAAGTCGTTGGTGACGATGAGGGTCTTGTTCACTACGTTCGCGTTCCTCGGTCCGGGGACGGCTGATCCGTACGATAGGCCAATGCGGACATTCGCCGACGGCGACACCGGCAGCCGGCGGCTCTCCCTGAGGGCTCTGCCCGGTGCTTCCGCCTGGGCGGGGTGGTTGTTCGGCCGGGCGCTGGTCCTGCTGATAGTGCTCGGCGTGCTCCAGGTGCCGCACATGGACGTCACCAACGACGTCAAGGTCATCTACCAGAGCTGGGCCGAGGTGCTGCGTACCGGCACCTTCCCGATGGACGACGTGACCTGGCAGTACCCGCCGCTCGCCGCTGCCGCGATACTGCTGCCGCTCTGGCTTCCGGGCTCGTACTTCACCGGCTTCCTGACGCTCGTCCTCGCCTGCGACGCGGCCGCGATGCTGCTGCTGCTCCGCGCCCGGCGGAACGGCGGCGGCGTGGCCGGGGCGCAGCTCTGGATCGTGGCCGTGCCGCTGCTGGGACCGGTCGTCTACTGCCGCTTCGACCTCGTGGTGACGCTGGTGGCCATGGCCGCGCTGCTGGCGCTGACCGAACGGCCACGGCTGGCGGGGACGCTGGCCAACCTGGGCGCGCTGCTGAAGGTCTGGCCGGTGCTGTTGCTGGTCGGAGCGGCCCCCGGGCGGCGTGGGGCGCGGGTCTGGATCTCCTGCGCGGTCACCGGCGCGGTGGTCTGCTTCCTGATCGCGGTGTCGATGACCGGCGCCTTCTCCTTCCTGGACTTCCAACAGAACCGGGGCATCGAGATCGAGTCGCTCGGCGCGCTGCCCTTCTACTTCGCCTCGCTCTTCCTGCGCTGGCCCGGGCACGCCGAGATGCACTACGGCTCGCTGGAGTTCCTCGGCCCGCACGTGCACGCGATCAGCCAGCTGATGCTCGCGCTCAGCGCGCTCTCGCTCGGCTTCCTGGTGCTGTGGCGGCTGCGGGCCCGCCGGTGGTCCAGGGCCACCGCGGCGGACGCCGGGCTGGCGGCCGTGCTGCTGTTCACCGTGACCAGCAGGGTGATCAGCCCGCAGTACCTGGTCTGGCTGATCGGCGTGGCCGCCGTCTGTCTGACCGTGGAGGGCAGTTGCCAGCGGCCGGTGGCCTGGCTGCTCGTCGCGGCCGTGCCGCTGACGACGCTGGAGTTCCCGGTGATGTTCGGCGATCTGGTGAACCGCACCGTGCTCGGGACCGCGCTGATCACCTCGCGGAACCTGCTGCTGCTGGCGGCGGCCGTGCTGGCCTGCGTCCGGCTCTGGCGCTCGACGGTCGGCCCCGCGCCCACCGCGGCTCCGACGGCCTTGGGCACGGCTACGGCTACGGCCGCAGCGCTGCCAGCAGATCTGCCCGCCACTGCTCGGTGAACCGCACCGTGCCGACGCCGAGCGTCGCGCGCAGGGCCCGGTCCAGCACGGCGTCCTGGCCGTCGTGGCCGCCGTCCGCCGCAACCGCGGCGTAGAGGGCGACCAGCTTGTCCTGGCCGTGCCGCTCGACCACGCTGCGGCAGGCGAACCAGGCCTCCTGGTAGGCCTGTTGCAGGCCGGTCCCGGGCGCCCCGCCGTCGAACGCGGCGTCGGTCGGCAGGGCCGCGAGCAGCGTCGGCGCGGCGGCTCCCGCCTGGGCGACCACAGCGCCCAGCTCGGGGGTGATCTCTCGTGGGGTGCGGCCGGTGCCGAGGTAGCCGGTCCAGTCGGCGACGCCTTCAGAGAGCCAGCGCGGTGTCCACCGCTCGGTCTGCGTCCGGGTGGCGACGTGGGTGGTCTCGTGGGTGGTGACGACGCGGCGGCCGAGCGCGTTGAGGCCGTCCCAGGCGGCGGGATTGACCGTGATCCGTTCGGTGCGGCCGCGGTCGGCCGCGCCGAGCTCGCCGGTGGTCACCGCGGCGATGCTCGCGAAGCCGGCCGGGTCCGCGCCGAGCAGCGCCCCGAACTGGTCCGCGCTCTGCGGCACGATCAGTACCGTGCGCTGCCCCCAGCCGCTCCCCCACACCGCGCTGACGGCGGGCACCGCCTGGTCCGCCTCCGCACCGATCGCGGCGAGCACCGCCTGCTCGCGCAGCCCGAGCACGAGGCTGTACCGGCCGCGTACGACGCGGACCGGGCCGAGATCCCAGAGCTGCACGTCCGCGCCGGCGTGGTCGCCGTCGGCGGCGAGCAGCCAGTCGCCGTCCGGCTGCCGCTCGAAGGTCAGGTACTGGGTGGCGGTCACCGGCTGCTCGTCGAAGCCGGTGAGCCGGTATCCGAGCTCCACCTCGACCGCCACGCGTTCGCCCCCGCCGACGACGGCGGGCAGCGGGTAGGCGTCCAGGGCGGCGACGCGGTAGCTCCACTGCGCCAGAGGCACCTGCGTGAGATTGGCCACCAGCTGGTACTGACGCCGCCTCAGCTCCGCCGCGCCGGGTGTCGGCACGACGGTCGCGGCCAGCGCCCGTGCGTCGCGGGCCAGGACGGCGGCCGCCCGGCGTCCGAGGGTGCGGGTCACCCCGGCGAGGCGCTGCTCGCGCCGGTCCTCCCCGGCGTCGGCCCAGGCCTGCCAGGCCGTGGTGCCGCCCCCGCCGAACACCGCCAGGCTCGCGGCGTAACCCAGCACCCGGCGACGGCTCGGACCGGAGCCCGGCATCAGACGCGGACCACCGCGACGGCGGGCATGTCGCGGACGCTCTCGTAGCGGACCCGGGCGCCGGGGTACGGAGCGTGGATGATCATGCCGTTCCCGGCATACATGCCGACATGGTGCATATCACCGTAGTAGATCACAAGATCCCCCGGACGAGCCTGGGACAGCGGCACGCGCCGCCCCGCGAAGGCCTGCTCCTGCGAGGTCCGCGGCAGCGCCACTCCGCCGTGCCGCCAGGCCCAGTACATCAGACCGGAGCAGTCGAAGGCGCCGGGGCCCGTCGCTCCGTAGACATAAGGCAGCCCCACCGCGCTGCGTGCGGCCGCCAGGGCCAGCATCGCGCGCGCGCTCGCCGGCCCCTCGCCGATCGGCAACGGCGTCCCCGCCGCCTGCGCGGCCAGCTGCGCGGCGGCGTCCTCCTGCTGCTGCAGCTGGTCGCGCTGACCGGCCGTCAGCGAGCCGAGCAGCGCCCGAGCCCGGCCAAGCCGACGTTGCGCCTCGGCCTTGCCGGTCGCGATCGACCGCCGCAGCTGCTCCAGCTCGGCGTACTGATCCAGGGCCTCCGCCCGGCCCTGCTCCAGCTCTCGCTCGTAGGAGCGGAGCCGACCGAGCTCCGCCGCCGTGCTCGCGTCCGCCTGGTCCAGGGAGGCGGCGCGGCTGAGGTACTCCTCCGGGTGGGCGCTGAACATCAGCTGCACCACCGGGTCCATCCCGCCGCCGCGCTGGTACTCGGCGCTCGCCAGCGCGCCGAGCCGCGCGGCGACGGCGTTGGCCCGCTGCTGCTCCTCGGCGAGCTGCTGCTGGAGCAGGGCGGCCCGGCGCAGCAGCGCGGCCTCCTGCTCCTGCGCGCTGTCGGCCCGCTGGCCCGCCGCCTCGGCCTGCGCGTAGAGCGCGTCGACCTGCCGCCGCACGTCCTCGGGGCTCCCCGGCCCCCCGCTCGAACCTGCGCCCGCACCACTGCCGCCGGACGGCCCCGGCAGCGCGTCGGCCCCGCCGGGAGCCGACAGCATCGCGGCCGTCGCCGCTGCGACCGTGATCGCCGCTCGGGACAGCACGGACGGGCCGACCGGTTTTCCTCGTCGATGGGACGCCACCTGCTCGCTCTCCGCTCCTCGGGGACGACGACCGACCGCAGACGCTAGCGAGTGGGACAGAAGCAGTCCAAGCTCCCAGAGCCTGAAAAATGGCAGCGAATCCCGCCCAAACGAACGAATCAGCAGGTCGCAGCGGAGCGGGGGGCCCGAACCGGGGCCGACACGCCTCGAAGGGACTCACCGCCGCACGCCCGTCCGAGTGAACGGCTGGACCAGGAACGGAGCAGCAACACGAGAGCCCGCCGTCGACAGGTCGACGGCGGGCTCTCGCGGAAGAGCGCGTGCTCAGATGTGGCGCATCGCGTAGACGGAGCCGATCCAGCTCATCTGCTCGAACTTGACGACGGTTCCGGTGTGCGGTGCGTGCAGCACCATGCCGTTGCCGGCGTACATGCCGACGTGCGAGTTGCCGTTGAAGAAGACCAGGTCGCCCACCTGCAGGTCGGCCTCGGAGGCCACCGGGGTGCCGGAGTTGATCTGGTCGTAGGTGCTGCGGCCGATGGAGACGCCGGCCTGGGCGTAGGCCCACTCCATGAGACCGGAACAGTCGAACTCGTTCGGGCCGGTGGCGCCCCAGACGTAGTTGTCGCCGAGACGCGTCTGCGCGGCGGCGAAGGCGGCGGCCTCGACGCTGTTGCCCGCCTTGGCGCTGCCGAGGTTGGGCCGACCGGTCGAGCCCGTGCCGCGGCTGGCGGCGGTGCTGCCCTGGTTGCCGGCGGCGGCGAGAGCGGCCTTCTGGGCGGCGGTCATCGAGTCGAGCAGCGACTGCGCCGCAGCGATCTTCTTCTGGACCTCGGCCTTGTTGGCGGCCAGCTGCTTGTTGGTGGCCTCGATCTGCTGGAGCGTCTGCTCCGCCGTGGCCTTCTCCGAGTCGAGCGTGTGCTGCTCGCTCTGGAGCGCCTTGATCTCGGTCGCCTGGTTGTCCGTGATCTGACCGAGCGAGGACGCCTGGTTCAGGTACTGGTCCGGCGTCGACGAGAGAAGCAACTGCACGGTCGGGTCGACGGAGCCGTTGGCGTACTGGGCGTTCGCGACCTGGCCCAGGGCGTCCATCTTGGTGTTCACGGCCGCCTGGGAGCGCGCGATCTGGTCCTGCAGCGTGTTGACCGCGGCCTGCTGGGTCTTCAGCTGGGCCTGGGCCGCGTCGTACTTCTGGATCGCCTGGTCGGACTCGGTGTTCAGCTGCTGGAGCTGAGCCCTGAGCTGGTCCGTGGTCGGCTTCGGCGCGGCCTGCGCGCTCTGCGCGGACACCGCGACAGCGGTGGCGGCGGCGGCCGTCAGCACGGATATGCGCGCACGACTGGGGGACTTGGGACGACGATGGGACGCCACGAAGGCGAGCTCCTTCTTCCTACGTCCGCCTACCGGGTGAGCTGACGGGTTCGGGCCAGGAAGTCGGCCCTACGACGCCTCACGGACCCGGGATCGCACCGGGCCGTCCTGGCGTCGATTCACCCCGGGGGAATTGGTTCCCCGGCTCCGACTCGACGGCTTCCCCAGTACGGGCTCCGCACGTCTCCGTGGTCGGCCCTGCCGCTTCGTCGAACTCGACGGTAACCTCCGCTGCCGCCCGGGTTGGGCGAACGACCGCACGGTGGTTCAGGCCATGACCCTAGTAACCCAACCGTGATCGGTTCAAATCCTTGTCAGTAAAAACTCTCATCACTTTCGACGACTCGTCAGCTCATGGACGCTCTGTAGTCACAACATGACCGGACGCCGACGACATGGTGGTCAAATCGGTCATTCGCGCACCAGGAGTCACTTGCGTGTGAGCTGACTCACAGAGCCGTCGGCGTGTCAGATCCGACGGATCGCCACAATGCCGCCGAAGTAGGACATCGGCTGCACCGTGACGTCGTAGCCGTACTGCGGGGCGTTGAGCAGCATCCCGTTGCCGGCGTAGAGGCCGACGTGCGCGCCGCTCTCCATCACGATGATGTCACCGGGCTTCGCGTCCGCCAGGCTCGGCACGTAACTGCCCACCGACTCATCCGCGTAGGAGGAGTGCGGCAGCGAGACGCCCGCCTGGGCGTAGGCCCACATCACCATGCCCGAGCAGTCCATGCCTGCCGGGGTGGAGCCGCCCCACAGGTAGGGCGTCCTGCCTATGCGGCTCATCGCCGCCTCCATCGCCGTACGCGCGGCCGCGGATATGCCACTGAGGTCGATGTGTCCGCTGTAGCTGCCGCCGGAGGGGGTCGAGCCGTAGCCGCCACCACCGGTGACGGCCGCGCGCTGGGTCGGGGTGAGCGCGTCGAGGACCGACTGCGCGTGCTTGAGCTTGGCCAGCGCCTGCGTCTTCTGCGTGCTCATCTGCTGAAGCAGCGTCTGCTCCTGCGCGAGCTCGGCGGCGGCCTGGGCCTTCTCCCGGTTGAGCGTGGCCTGCTGGGCGACCAGCTGCTCCAGCGAACCGGTCTGGCTGGCGGTGAGCTCGCTCTCGGCCCCGGCCTTCTGCAGGAAGGTGCTCGGGTCGCTGGAGAGCATCAGCTGCACCGTCGGGTCGACCGCGCCCGTGGCGTACTGGGCGTTGGCGATCTGGCCGAGGTTGGCCAGCTCGTTGTTGACCTGCGCCTGCTGCCGGGCGATCTCGTCCTGAAGGATCGCCACCCGCGCCTGCAGCGCCTGCTGCTGGGTGTGCGCGTTGTTGTACTTCTCGGTGATGCCGGAGGCGGCCTTCTGGTCCGCGTCGACCTGCGCCTGCGCGTCCTTTGTCGAGATCGCCGGGGCCGCCTGGGCGGCGGTCTGGGCCGAGAGGGCCACGACGGTCGCCGCAGCTGCGGTCAGCACGGAGACGCGGGCACGGCTGGCCTGGCGAAGACGGCGGTGAGAAGCCACGACGAATGCAATCCCTTCACACGCGGAAACGCCCGCATGCACGAAGAGAGAACACGAGTACGGACGTTGAGAGCTGAGGATAGTGAGCCACGGGGCCTGTTGTCTCCCCCGGCAGCCCTCTCTCTTAACAAAGCCTCAAGATCGCAGCTCAGGATCGGATCAGGCGCCGCAGAAGCATCGTGGACGGAACGGGCCTTGCGCCCGATTTGCGTACTCCATCGGCGACTTCGCGGTCCGTGGAGACCACCACGACCGGCCGGCCCTCCGGCTCGGCGCGCACGAGTCGGCGGATCAGCTCGTCGGCCGTCTCGCCGGTCCGGCTGAACAGCACCCGGACCCCGCGCGGCGGCGGCGCCATCGGGATCGGCCCGTCCAGATCCTGCCCGTCGAACACACAGGTCACCTCGGCGCCGGTCTGCACCGCCAGCAGACCCAGACCACGCAGGAGTTGCTGCCGCTGCCGGTCCAGCGGCATGTCCGGCCAGCCGGTCTTGGTCACGTTGTAGCCGTCGACCACCAGGTGCACCTGCGGCAGCTGCAGCAACTGCTCCAGCAGCGCCGGGTCGTCGCCCTCGATCGCGCGACGCGCGACGTCGTGCGGGGAGGCGGCGACCGGGGAGACGGCCTCGACCGAATCGGCCGGACGCCCGCTGAGCGGCGCGAGCCCGAGCTCGCGCTGGAGCCCTTGTGCGCCCTGCACCACGGTGTCGAGCAGCAGCCGCAGCCGGATCTCCTCCGCGGAGCGGCCCTCCCGCGCGGCGCGGCGGGACGCCTCCAGCGCCGCCTCCAACTCGCCGACGCGGTGCTTGAGTCGGCGCACCTCACTGTCCTGCGCGCCGCGTTCCGTTGCCCCGGTGGCGCGCAGCGCCTCCAGCTCGACGGTGGCCTTGCGGGTCGCCGCCTCGGCGCGCTTGGTGTCGGCGGCGAGCGAACGCAGCTGACGGCGGAGGCTGTCCCCCTCCTTCTTGGCGGACTCCAGCTCGGCCTTGGCCCGCTCGGCGTCCGTCCGCGCGGCGGCGCGCAGCTCGGCGAGCTCGCCCTGGAGCTTCTCGGCCAGCCGGGCCGACTCGGCGGCGTGGCCCTCGTGCTCGGCCCGCTCGACGACTTCGCCGACCTCGCCGACGATCCGGGCCCAGCCGGCCGTCCGCAGCAGGTATGCGGCGGCGGCGACGTCCTGCGGGTCGGCGGCGGCGGGCACGGTCCCCGCCTCCAGCGCGGCCACCAGATCGGGCTGCCCCTGGCGCACACGCTCCGCGATCCGCGAGCGGAAGCCGGGCTCGGTCTCCAGCGCGGCGGCGATGGCGGTGGCCCCGCGCTTGACCCTGGCCTCGCGGGTGAACTTCACGTACGGGCGCAGCCTGGCCGGCAACTCGGCGGGCGTGAGCGCGCCCAGACCGTCCGCGGCGATCCCGACGACCCGCTTGCGCACGCCTTCCGGAAGCGGCCGCTCCAACGCCTCGGCGGCAGCGGACGCGGGCGCGGCCTCGCTCGCGGCGGAGTCGGGGGATTCGGGGGCCGGAGAGTCAGGTGCCTGCGGTGGCACGGGAGGTGCCGGCGATGCGGGAGGCGCAGGTGTCCCCGGCGCCTGCGGCGGCGCGGGCTCTGCAGTAGCAGGGAGGGCCGCGTCGGGCGCCGCGGAGTCCGAGGCCGCGGATTCCGGAGGCGCAGGTGGCCCCGGGACCTGCGGCGGCGCGGGCTGGGCGGCAGCAGGAGGGAGGGTCGGTTCGGGCGCCGCGAGTTCGCCGCCCAGGTCGGGCCCATGCTCCTGAAGCAGCGATTCCTGGGCGTCCGGCGGAAGCGGAGGCATCGGCGGCTCGGGCAGGGCCGCAGCAGGCAGGGCCGCGTCGGGCGCGGCGAGTTCGCCGCCCGCGTCGGGCGCCTGTGCCTGCGCCTGATCTCGCTGCTCCACGTGCTCTGCTCCGATCCGCTCCGGGGGTCCCCACCGCCCGGACCGCCATTCTCCCCGCTGTCGCCCCCCACCTGTCACTTCGCCACGATCACGTCCTCACCCGGCCGGAGGCCGGGGAAGGGTCAGTCCCGCTTCGCCTGCTCCGCCGCCTCCGCAGCCGCGCCGGGACGGTCCACCAGCTCGATCTGGTCGACGGCGTTGCACCAGCGGCAGCGGACCGACTCGACGGTCTCGCTCAGGACCTCGCGCTCCTCGATGTTCGGCTCACCGGCCAGGTCCAGGTGGACGAACTCGACGACCCGGGAAGAACGGGTGACGTCGAAGCGGGTCAGGTTGCCACAGAGCGTGCAGCGCCACCTGGTCCCCTCGGTGGGAAGGGGAACGGCCATGGCGAGATCCTCTCGTCGGTGTCTACCTGGGAAACCCTATGGCCTCCGCGCTGGGCGCGGGCACCGTCCCCCACACGCCCCAGTGGACGGGTGTCAGATTCGTCCTGACAAGGAATGCTTTGCCCATGGTGAGCCTGGCAATTCCGGAAAGCGTTCCCCGCCCCGTGCCCTACCTGCCGGTGGTGACGTACGGGCTGATCGCCCTGTGCGTGCTCGTCTTCCTGGTCGGCCCGGTCTCCGGCCTGGACCCCTTCTACGGCTCCGGCACCGCCCGCGCCTGCGCGCAGACCGCGTACTACCACCGCTGGGGCGTGATCCCCGCGGAACTGCTCCACAACGCGGCCCGCCCACTCCATCTGCCGCACCGCTGCGCGGCGGACAGCGGGCTGCCGAAAGTGCCCGCGCTCTCCGTGCTCACCGCCATGTTCGTCCACGGCGGCTGGCTGCACCTGGCCGGCAACATGCTCTTTCTCTTCGTCTTCGGCGCGATGGTGGAGGAGCGGGTCGGGCCGCTGGCCTTCCTGCTCCTCTATGTCGCGCTCGGCTACCTGGCGACCTACGGCTACGCGATCTTCGAGGCGGGCAGCCCCGGCGCCACACAGACGCTGGTGGGCGCCTCGGGCGCGATCGCGGGGGTCCTCGGCGCGTACCTGTGCCTGTATCCCCGGGCCAGGATCACCAGCCTGATCCCGCTGCTGCTCTTCCTGCCGCTGCGCTTCCCCGCCTGGCTGGTCCTGGGCTTCTGGTTCGCGGTGCAGTGGCTCTCCGTCCAGGCCACCGACCCCGCCGTGCCGGGCGTCGCCTATGCGGCGCACCTGATCGGCTTCACCGGCGGACTCGCCTTCACCTGGCTGCTCTTCCGTTACCGCGCCCGCCGTCCCGGCGGCCTGGGGCTCACCACCGCCCTCGCCCGCCTGAGGCACCGGCGACACTAGAGCGGCGGCACTAGCATGTGCAGGGCCCGCCCTCGCCGACAGGAGACTCTCCGTGATCACCGCCATCGTGCTCATCAAGACCAGCGTCGACCGGATCCCGGAGATCGCCGAGAGTATCGCCGCCCTCGACAGCGTCACCGAGGTCTACTCGGTCACCGGCGGCTGGGACCTCATCGCGATGGTGCGGGTGCGCGCGCACGAGGAGCTGGCCGAGGTGATCCCCGGCCAGCTCAACAAGGTGCCGGGCGTCGCCCACACCGAGACCCACGTGGCCTTCCGCACCTACTCCAGCCACGACCTCGACGCCGCGTTCGCCATCGGCCTCGACGACTGAACGCTCGTAACCGCTCTCAGCGGCGGGTGTCGGGAACGCAGCGCCCGCCCTCGGTCCGGTAGGACCACTGCGCGCCGTCGCTGACCAGCTCCCGCACGGCGCGCAGGAAGCGGTCGACGTGCTCCTCCGGCGTCCCCGCGCCGAAGCTGACCCGGATCGCGTTCAGGCTGCGCTCCCCCGGCAGTGACGCCTCCGGCGCCCCGCACTCGGACGGCGCGGTCTCCTCGCTGCCCAGCAGCGTGCGGACGAGCGGGTGCGCGCAGAAGAGCCCGTCGCGCACGCCGATCCCGTACTCGGCGGAGAGCGCGGCAGCGAAGTGCGAACTGTTCCAGCCCTGCACGACGAAGGAGAGCACGCCGACGCGCGGGTGGTCCTCACCGAAGAGCGTCAGCACTCGCACCTCGGGGATCTCCGCCAGGCCCTCGCGCAGCCGCTCGATCAGCTGCTGCTCACGCTCCTGGAGCGTCTCGAAGCCGGCCTCCTTCAGCGCGCGGCAGGCGGAGGCGACGGCGTAGGCGCCGATCACGTTCGGCGAACCCGCCTCGTGCCGGGCCGGCCCCTGGTGCCACTCGACGGCGACGGAGCCGTCCGCCTCCCGCGCGACGGTGCGGCTCGCGCCGCCGCCCGCGAGGTACGGCTCGGCCGCGTCCAGCCAGTCCGCGCGCCCGGCGAGCACGCCCGCGCCGAAGGGCGCGTAGAGCTTGTGCCCGGAGAAGGCGACCCAGTCCACGTCGAGCTCGCGCACCGAGACGGCGTGATGCGGCGCCAACTGCGCCGCGTCCAGCACGATCCGCGCCCCATGACGGTGCGACACCTCAGCGAGCTCGGCGACCGGCCAGATCTCGCCGGTCACGTTGGACGCGCCGGTGACGCAGACCAGCTTCGGCCCCTCCCCGGCCTCCGCGAGCGCGGCGTCCAGCGCGGCGACGGCCTGCTCGGGGGAGCGCGGCGCGCGCAGGTAGGTGACGTCGAGCCCGCGTCCGGGCCAGGGCAGCAGGGACGCGTGGTGCTCGGTCTCGAAGGCGAAGACCCGGGTCCCTGCGGGCAGCGCGCCGGCCAGCAGGTTCAGTGAGTCGGTGGTGGCCCGGGTGAAGACGACCTGGTCGCCCTCGCGCAGATCGAGGAAGTCGGCGACGGCGGCGCGGCTCTGTTCGAACAGGTCGGTGGACAGCTGCGACAGGTAACCGGCCCCGCGGTGGACGCTGCCGTAGTAGGGCGCGTAGGCGGCGACGTCGTCCCAGACCCGCTGAAGCGCTGGAGCGCTGGCGGCGTAGTCGAGCGCGGCGTAGGTGACCTTCTCGCCGGACACGAGCGGGACCTCGACGTCACGGCCGAGGACGGGCAGGGGCTGACAAACCGCGACATTACGGGCGACGACAGACATGGCGGTACCTCCGGGGAATGCACATGGGTATGGCAAAGAAGCCCCTGCTTCGGGGCAGTGACGGAGAAGAGGAGGCGCTTCGGCCTCTACCGCATTCGCTTCGACATGGGAACACCCCTCGGAGATCCGCGCTTGCCCGACGGCACGTTTTGCCGCAGGCCTGGTCGTCACCCGGAGGCACCCCACCACGGTCGGAGGGTTGCCGGACAGCGAGCCGGGGCTTCAGCGGCGGACGCCGCGTGCTGTCACTCGTGACCTGTTCAGGAGTATGCCAGAGGACCACTCCGTGAGCGAAGGGCGTTCCGACATATGAGAAGTTGCACTACCCAGGGGCGCGAGGGCTCTTGCGCGCAGAGGGCAAGTTGCACCTCCAGGGGCGCGGGGAACTGCGCGAACAACCACCCTGTGCGGATGGCCCCGCTCGTTCGGCGGCCCAGCTCGCTGGGTGGCTTGTCGCGCAGTTCCCCGCGCCCCTGATGGTGCAACTAGCCCTTCATTGTCGCGCTCGCCCACTCCGCGAGCTTGCGTTCCGCCGCGCCGGAGTCCAGGGACTCTTCCGTGCGCGCCACCGCGGAGCGCATCTGCTCCACGAACGGCGCGTCCGTCTGCGCGAGCGCGACCAGCGCCGACGCGCTGTTCAGGACGACCGCGTCCCGGACGGGACCCTTCTCGCCCGCGAGGACCCGCCGCGCGACCTCCGCGTTGAACGACGCGTCCGCGCCGCGCAGCGATTCGATCGGGGCCAGCTCGATGCCGACGTCCCGAGGGTCGAAGGAGAGCTCCTCCACCTCTCCCCCGCGCACCCGCCACACCGTCGACGTCGTCGTGATCGTCAACTCGTCGAGGCCGTCGTCACCCCGGAACACCAGAGCCGAATTGCCACGCCGTGCCAGCACGCCGGCGATCAGGCCGGCCATGCGCCGGTCGAAGCAGCCGACCGCGTTCGCGCCCACCCGGGCCGGGTTGGTCAGCGGGCCGAGCAGGTTGAAGAAGGTCGGGATGCGCAGATCCCCGCGCGCCGTCGCGGCATGCCGCATGGAGGGGTGGAAGACCGGCGCAGGACAGTACGTGATGCCCGTCTGCGCGCCGACCTCGGCGACCCGCTGCGGGGTCAGGCCCAGGTTGACGCCAAGCTTCTCCAGCACGTCCGTCGCACCGCTCGCGCTCGATGCCGCGCGGTTGCCGTGCTTGGCCACCCGCGCGCCCGCGCCCGCCGCGACGATCGCCGACATGGTCGAGATGTTCACCGTCTTGGCCCGGTCACCGCCGGTGCCGACGATGTCCACCGCCGGTCCGGGCACCTCGATCAGCGTCGCGTGCGCGTACATCGCCTCGACCAGGCCCGTGATCTCCTCGACCGTCTCGCCCTTGGCCCGCATGGCGACCATGAAGCCGGCCACCTGCGCCGGCGTCGCCTCACCCAGGAAGATCTGATCCATCGCCCACGCGGTGTCCGCCGCGGCGAGGTTCTCCCCTGCCAGCAGCGGGATCAGGACGTCCGGCCAGGTGCGCACCCGCGCGGGGTCGTCGCCGCCGTACGCAGGATCGGGGTGCACCATGGCTGTCGCCTTTCGAAGGCCGGGTCGGTTCGCTCAGGACCGGCCCAGCCTATCGAGGCGCACACCCCTCAAGACGTCAGATCTCACGCGGCGAGATGAAGCCTCTCAGCCGGCCAGCGCCTGCGCGCCCGCGGCGCGCAGCAGCGCGCACGCCGTCTCCGCCAGCGTCACCGGGTCGACCGGCGCCGCGACCGCCGCGTCCGCGTGGCTCCACGTCGCCAGCCAGGCGTCCTGCGGACGGCCGATCAGCACCAGCACCGACGGGCACTGGTAGATCTCCTCCTTCAGCTGGCGGCACAGGCCCATGCCGCCCAGCGGCACCGCCTCGCCGTCCAGCACGAGCAGGTCGAACCGCTTCGCGCCCTTGGCGTGCGCGTCCATCGCCCTGACGACGGCCGGGGCGGTCGCGCACTCCAGATAGGCGAGCTCCGGCAGGTCGGCGTCCGGCCGCTTTCCGAGGGCGAGGCGAACCTGCTCGCGGGTGTTGCGGTCGTCGCTGTAGACAAGGACGTTCAGTGCCATCGCTCGTACTCCCCCTGCGGGCTGAGTGTGACTGCGGGCTGAGTGTGATCGGGACCACTGCGGGGTGCTCGGTCCGGATGCTACTCGCGTCCCGCGCGCCACGACAGCCCACTCCGGACAGCGGCACCCGCTTCACTACTTCGAGGGACTTCGAGAGACTCGGCGGCGGCTCGCGCAAGCGCGACACGCCGTCGAAGGGCAGCCGGACCGCCCGAACCGAGGAAGATCGGGGAGGTCGGAGGGTACGTCACCCCTCGGACACACCGAGGAAGACCCCCCGGCGTTAGTGCGGAATAAGGGACCGACATAATGTCGGTCGTGGCGACAGCAACTGCAGTAGAAACCGGGCACGCGCACGGTTCGGTCAACCGACCGAACCTCACCAGTGTCGGAACCATCGTCTGGCTGAGTTCCGAGCTGATGTTCTTCGCGGCCCTCTTCGCGATGTACTTCACGATCCGTTCTGTGACCGGGGTCCGCTTCTGGCATGAGGCAAACCACGCGCTGAACGTTCCCTTCTCCTCTGTGAACACCACGATCCTGGTGCTCTCCTCGTTCACCTGCCAGATGGGTGTCTTCGCCGCCGAGCGCGGTGACGTGAAGAAGCTCCGGTCCTGGTTCATCCTGACCTTCATCATGGGCTCGATGTTCATCGGCGGTCAGATCTACGAGTACACGGAGCTGGTCAAGAAGGACGGCCTCTCGCTGTCCTCCTCTCCCTACGGCTCGGTGTTCTACCTCACCACCGGCTTCCACGGGATGCACGTGACGGGTGGTCTGATCGCGTTCCTGCTGGTGCTCGGGCGCACCTACGCGGCCAAGAGGTTCACCCACGAGCAGGCGACCGCGGCGATCGTCGTGTCCTACTACTGGCACTTCGTCGACGTGGTCTGGATCGGCCTCTTCGCGACCATCTATCTGATCAAGTAGGCAGGGTCGGACCGTCCTGACGGTCTACCAGACTCCAGACGCTCCAGATCCTCACACCGGGGTTAATCCGTGAAAAAGCTCTCCGCACGACGGCGCCACCCACTGGCAGCGCTCGTCGTCCTCATCTTCGCCCTGGCGGTCACCGGGGGGCTGTATGCGGCGCTCGCGCCGACCAGCAGCGCCTCCGCTGACGCCAGCCAGTCCCTCAACGTGGAAGAGGGCAAGCGGCTCTACCAGGTCGGCTGTGCCAGCTGCCACGGTCTGAACGGCGAAGGCACCAAGGACGGACCCTCCCTGGTGGGTGTCGGCCAGGCGGCCGTCGACTTCCAGGTCGGCACCGGCCGTATGCCGGCGCAGCAGCCCGGCGCACAGGTACCGAAGAAGAAGGTCATCTACAGCCAGGGCCAGATCGACCAGCTGGCGGCCTTCATCGGCACCCTCGGCGCCGGTCCGGCGATCCCTACCTCGGACCAGTACAACGGCGGGGACGTCGCCAAGGGTGGCGAGCTGTTCCGCACCAACTGCGCCATGTGCCACAACTTCGCGGGCGCGGGTGGCGCGCTGAGCGAGGGCAAGTACGCGCCGAGCCTGGCCGGTGTCAGTGCCAAGCACATCTACGAGGCCATGCTCACCGGCCCGCAGAGCATGCCCCACTTCCCTGACTCCACCATGCCGGAGCAGCAGAAGAGGGACATCGTTGCCTACGTCACCCACACGACGAACAGCAACACCAACCCGGGCTACGGCGGTATGACGCTGGGCTCCATCGGTCCGGTCTCCGAGGGTCTCTTCGGCTGGATCTTCGCGCTGGGCGCCCTGATCGGCATCGCCATCTGGATCGCCGCCCGCACCCCCAAGGCCAAGAAGTCATGACGAGCCAGGACAACATGTCTGAAGAACACCTGCCGGAGGCCACGCACGGCCACGGCGGCGGAGCAGTCGCCGGCAAGGACGGATACTTCGCCGACCCGGGTCTGCCCGCCCACGAGCACCGCCGCACCGACATCGACGAGAAGGCCGCCCGGCGTGCCGAGCGTCAGGTCGCGATGTGGTTCCTGCTGTCGATGGTGGCGACCGTCGCCTTCATCGCCAGCTATGTCATCTTCAAGCCGGGGCCGACGCACCACGTCTACATCTGGCCCATCGGCAACGTCGGACCGCTGAACTTCTCCCTCGGCGTCACGCTCGGCGTCTCCCTGTTCGCCATCGGCGCCGGCGCGGTCCACTGGGCCCGCACGCTGATGTCGGACGAGGAGCACATCTCCGAGCGCCACCCGATCGAGGCCACGCCCGAGGTCCGCGAGCAGGTCTTCGCGGACTTCCGTCAGGGCTCGAAGGAGTCCGGCTTCGGCCGTCGCAAGCTGATCCGCAACACGATGATCGGCGCCATGGCGATGGTCCCGCTCTCCGCGGTCGTGCTCTTCCGCGACCTCGGTCCGCTGCCGGAGAAGAAGCTGGACACGACCGGCTGGAAGGCCGGGATGCTGCTGAAGAACATGAACACCGGTCAGCCGATGCAGGCTTCCGACGTGCAGATCGGCACGCTCACCTTCGCGATGCCGGCCGACCTGAGCATGGACGACGAGGACTTCCAGGTCCGCATCGCCAAGGACGCGCTCATGGTCATCCGGCTCGAGCCGGGCGACATCAAGGACAAGGCGTCGGCCGACTGGGGCTACCAGGGCGTGCTGGCCTTCTCCAAGATCTGCACCCACGTCGGCTGCCCGATCAGCCTCTACGAGCAGCAGACGCACCACGCCCTCTGCCCGTGCCACCAGTCGACCTTCGACCTCGCAGACGGCGCGCGCGTCATCTTCGGCCCGGCCGGCCACAAGCTGCCGCAGCTGCAGATCGGCGTCGACAGCACCGGCAACCTGCAGGCCCTCGGTGACTTCCCCGCCCCCGTCGGCCCCGGCTTCTGGGAGCGCAGCGAATGAGCACTCACATCAGCGACGCCGCAACCGGCGCGCACGGCTCCCACGAGGAGCAGATCGGCCACAGCGAGGCCGGTGTCGAGCAGAAGCACCTCGGCGAGAAGGCCGCGGACTGGACGGACGGTCGGCTGGGTGTCTACAACCTGGCCAAGACCAACCTGCGGAAGATCTTCCCGGACCACTGGTCCTTCATGCTCGGTGAGATCTGCCTCTACAGCTTCATCATCATCATCCTGACCGGCGTCTACCTGACGCTGTTCTTCAACCCCAGCATGGGCGAGGTCGTCTACCACGGCTCGTACACGCCGCTGCAGGGCATCAAGATGTCCGAGGCGTACAAGTCGGCGCTGGACATCAGCTTCGACGTGCGCGGCGGTCTGCTGATCCGTCAGATCCACCACTGGGCGGCGATCGTCTTCGTCGCGGCCATGCTGGTGCACATGATGCGCGTCTTCTTCACGGGCGCGTTCCGCAAGCCGCGTGAGATCAACTGGCTGTTCGGCTTCCTGCTGCTCTTCCTGGGCATGTTCGACGGCTTCATGGGCTACTCCCTCCCGGACGACCTGCTGTCCGGTACGGGTATCCGCTTCATGGAGGGCGCGATCCTGTCGATGCCGGTCATCGGCACCTACACGGCGATGTTCCTGTACGGGGGCCAGTTCCCCGGCACCGACATCATTCCGCGCTTCTTCACGATCCACGTGCTGCTGATCCCGGGCATCATGCTGGGCCTGCTGGTGGCCCACCTGATCCTGGTCTTCTACCACAAGCACACCCAGTTCGCGGGCCCCGGCCGCACCGAGAAGAACGTCGTCGGCATGCCGCTGATGCCGGTCTACATGGCCAAGGCGGGTGGCTTCTTCTTCCTGGTCTTCGGTGTCATCGCCTTCGTCTCGGCGATCGCCTCGGTCAACCCGATCTGGGCCTACGGCCCGTACCGCCCCGACCAGGTGTCCGCGGACGCCCAGCCGGACTGGTACATGGGCTTCTCCGAGGGCCTGATCCGCATCATGCCGGGCTGGGAGGTCCGCGCCTGGGGTCACACCCTGGAGCTGGGTGTCTTCATCCCGCTGATGATCTTCGGTCTGATGTTCATCGTCATCGCGATGTACCCCTTCCTCGAGGGCTGGATCACCGGCGACAAGCGTGAGCACCACATCCTGGACCGCCCCCGCAACGCCCCGGTCCGCACCGCCCTCGGCGTCGCGTGGATCGCGGAGTACATGATCCTGCTGGTGGGTGGTGGCAACGACCTGTTCGCCACGCACCTGCACCTGTCGATCAACGCGATCACCTGGACCTGTCGGATCCTCTTCTTCGTCGGCCCGGTCGCGGCGTTCATGATCACCAAGCGCTGGTGCATCGGCCTCCAGCGTGGCGACAAGGACAAGATCCTGCACGGTCGCGAGACCGGCACGATCAAGCGCCTGCCGCACGGTGAGTTCATCGAGGTCCACGCGCAGCTGTCGCAGGACGAGCTGTTCCGCCTGACCGCGCACGAGCAGAACGTGCCGGTCGAGCTGCCGCCCGCGGTGGACGAGAACGGCGTGAAGCGCAAGGTCAGCCTCACCAAGAAGCTCCGCGCCAAGCTGTCCGAGGGCTACTTCGGCCCCGCCGGCCAGATCGCGAAGCCGACGGTCGAGGAGCACGCCGAGATCACCAGCGGCCACGGCCACCACTGATCAGGCAGCACCCCCTGCAGTAAGCCGCCGCCACAGCGGTTGAGGCCCCCTCCCGAACTCGGGAGGGGGCCTCCGGCATGGGCCCTGCTGGCGGCCGGCGCGGGGACGGAACTGGCTACGGCGGTCGTCCTGGCCGTGCTGCCCGCCGCACTCCGGTCCACGGTGCCGCTGCTGAACCTGCTGTCCCCGACCCTCGACCGCCCTCGCCGTTCTGATGCTGCTCCTCGCCACGGCCGCGGTGCGCGCCCGCCGGGGCCGGACCGAGCCGACGCAGCCTCAGCGCTCCGGTTCGAGCTGCGTCCCCAGCGTGCTGCCGACCTGGCCGATGAACGCCTCCCAGCGCCGCACGAACTCCGGGTCGTGCGGCGAGAGGCCGGTCGCCATCCGGGTGACCTGGGGCAGCAGGGCCGGGTAGCTCACCATGGCGAAGCAGAGCAGCCGGAAGAGCGCAGGGTCGATGTCCGGAGGCAGGTGACCAGCGGCCTGACGGCGGGCGATCTCGGCGATCTGGGCCTGGATGACCGGCTCGCGTTCCGCCTCGCGCGGGACCGGCCGGTCGCCGTAGGCCAGCGCCTCCCGCTGGAGGTAGCGGAACCAGGGGGCGTCGGCGGCCTCCTGCTCGCGGTAGTGGAAGGGCAGGAACTCCCCCAGCGGCTCCGGCGCCTGCTCCGCGCGTCCCAGCCGCTGGCTGCGGACCCGGGCCAGCAGCTCGTTGAAGAGGGCGTCCCCCACCCGACCCCCGGTCGCCAGGAACATCGACCAGGCGAAGCCGCCCGCCCAGCCCGGCAGCCGCTCGATCAGCGCGTTGGCGGGCTGGCCGGGTGCCGTCGGCAGCCAGTGGACCAGCAGGGCCGCGCCCAGCAGCAGCCCTGCGCTGATCGGCATCAGCTCACCGAAGGCCGTCGCGTAGGCGGCGCCGACCGGCTGACGGCCCACCAGGGTGAAGAAGAGCAGCCCGAAGACGGCCACGCCGAGCACGTTCGCGGTCTGCATCGAGGTCGTGACGATGCCCGACGCGCCGCCCGCGTCCTTCGGCTCGACGCTGGAGAGGATCGTGCCGACCAGCGGACTCATCCCGAGCCCCTGCCCGATGCCGGTCAGCAGCATCGTCGGGGCCAGCGACCAGGCCGTCAGCGAGGTCCCCGCGACGGCCGCCGTCGCCGCGGTGCCGAGCAGGCCCAGCGCCGCCAGCACGTAGCCGATGCCGAGGACGTGCCGCCCGAGCACCGGGACCAGCCGGGGCGCGACCAGCGAGGTGCAGAAGAAACCGACCGCGCTCGGGGTGTACACCAGCGCGGACTTGAGCGGAGAGAAGCCGAGACCGGTCTGCAGGTAGACGGCCAAGGTGAACAGGAAGCCCGCGTAGGACATCATGAACAGGATCGCGATCGGCACGCCGGTGGCGAAGCCCCTGTTGCGGAAGAGATCGAGCCGGATCAGCGGCTGGCCGCCGCGCTCCGCCACCGACCGCTCCCAGCGCAGGAAGCCCCAGCCGACCGGCAGCGCGGCGACCAGCATCAGCACCAGCCAGAGTGGCCAGCCCTGGTCCCTGCCCAGCAGCAGCGGGACGCTGAGCAGCAGCAGGAAGACCGTCACCAGCCCGACGCCGCCGCCGTCCAGCTTCGTCCTGGACTCGCTCCGGTCGGCCGGCAGCCAGATCGCCGCGGCGACCGCGGCCAGCACCCCGATCGGCACGTTCACCAGGAAGACCGGCCGCCAGGTCCAGCCGAAGAGGTCCAGCGCCAGCAGGCCGCCGCCGATCAGCTGTCCGGCGATCGAGGCGATGCCGATCACCGCACCGAAGATCCCGAGCGCGCGGCCGCGTTCCGCGCCCTCGTAGGTGGTCTGGATGATGGCCAGCACCTGCGGGTAGAGCATCGCCCCGCCGACGCCCTGCAGCACCCGCGCCACCACCAGCACCGGCACGTCGGGCGCGGCCCCGCACAGCGCCGAGGCGAGCGTGAAGATCAGCAGGCCCAGCACGAACATCCGCTTGCGGCCGAGGATGTCCCCCAGCCGACCGCCCGTCACCAGCAGCGAGGCGTAGGCGATGGTGTAGGCGGAGACCACCAGCTCCACCGCGCCGAATCCGGCGTGCAGGCCGGACCGGATGGACGGGATCGCCACGTTGACGATCGCCACGTCGAGAATCGCCATGAACGTTCCGACCAGCACGATCGGCAGCACCAGCCGCCGCCCCAGATCGCTGCGCATGAAGAGCGCCCCTCCCCTTGATCACTCAGAATCCCCCATTCTCACGGGGATCGTGCGTGGTCGCAGGGGATTCGGTCAGGCGGTCGGACGCAGGTAGCCGACCGAGGCAGCCGGGGCCCCGCCCGTGGGCCCGACCGGTGCGGTGGTGACCGGCTTGCCGAGCGCGCTGCCCTTCTGCCACTGCGACCAGTCGAGGTTCCAGTCGCCGAAGCCGTTGCCGAAGGGCTCCATCTCGTGGCCCGCGCTGTTCACCACCTGGACCAGGTCGCCGCGCCGGAAGGTGTTGTAGAACCACTCCGCGTTGCCGGTGCTCATGCCGGTGCAGCCGTGGCTGACGTTGGAGACGCCCTGCGAGCCTTCCGACCAGGGCGCCGCGTGCACGTACTCGCCGCTCCAGGTGACCCGGGTGTCCCAGTAGACGTCCAGGTGGTAGGCGTTGGGACTGTCGGCGGCGATGCCGACCGTCGAGGAGTTCATGAAGACGTGCTGGGCCTGCTCCAGCACCACCTTGATGCCGTTGCGGGTGGAGAATCCGGGCTTGCCGGTGGTCACCGGGATGCTGCGGATCCGCTCCCCGTTACGGAAGACGCTCATGTAGTCGCTGGACGCGTCGGTGACCGCGAGCAGTTTGTCGCCGGTGTTGAAGCCGGCCGTCGCGGGCGTGCCCCCGTAGAGCCCCTCGGACACCCTCGCCCCGCCCAGGTCGAAGCCCGCCGAGACGGCCGCGTGCGCGGGCCAGTAGCTCTGCGGGCGGAAGTGCAGCGTCGAGTCGTCGACCCAGTACCAGCCGCCGACCACCGAGGGCGTCGAGCGGACGGTGAGGCCGCGCTCGACGACCTGACGGGCCGCCGGGTCGTGGACCGGGTGGTTGAGTGTGACCGTGATGGGCTCTCCGACGCCGTAGAGGGCCTTGTCGCCGGGCGTGAGCGTGGCGGTGAGGGTCGCGGCCGGGGTGAGCGTGGTGAAGCCCTTCTGGACGCTGCCGCGCCCGTCCCCGTCGCCGTTGGCCGCAGTCACCCTGACCGTGTAGTGCGTCCCGGCCGCCAGCGGCGCGCTGGAGCGCCAGGAGTGGCCGTCCCCGGCCAACGTCCCGGCCAGGCGGCGCCCGCCGTCCGCGACGACGGTGACGTCCGTCAGCCGGGCGCCGTTCTGCGCGGTGACCACCACCGGCGCGTTCGGGTCGACGGCCTTGCCGCCTGCCGGCGAGACCTGGACCAGCGCACTCGCGTCGACAGGCTTCTCCGGCCCGACGCCGGGGCCGCTGCTGCACCCGCTCAGCGCCGGCGGAACCACGGCCAGGGCCGTGCCGACGAGGAAGATCCGTGCTGCCTTCATGTCCGACCGCTCCGCCTCTCCGGGATTCCCGGATATTTCCGACGCTCCGTCACATCGTAGGAAACCCGGACATTCGGCACCCGTTCAGTCACCCGTCCGAGTGAGGAAGATCAGGCAATGGAGCAAACAAGGGGGCAAGCGAGGGAGCAAGCAGAAGGGCCGGGCCCCGTGCTTGCGCACGGAACCCGGCCCTCGGCGGTGGCCTCAGCCGCAGGAGATCACTGCGTCTGGTTCTCACCGCGGTAGTACTCGAAGGACCAGCCGAAGAGGCCCATGAGGATCACCGGCATGGCGAACATCATCAGCCACCAGCCGAAGATGACACCCAGGAAGGCCAGCGTGCCACCGAGGCCCAGGGCCAGCGGCTGCCAGCTGTGCGGGCTGAAGAAGCCCTGCACGCCGGCGTCGTCCGAGACCTCGGCCTGGGGGTTGTCGCCCGCGCCCGTGTCCACGCGCTTCGCGGTGAACAGCAGGTAGAAGGCGATGAACGACCCGAGGCCGAACGCCAGGAACAGGCAGGTGGTGCCGGTCGGGTCCTTGGACCAGACGCCGTACCAGATCGCGATGCCCAGTACGAAGACCGCGAAGCCGGCGAAGATCTTGCCTTGCTCCCTCATCGGTCACCCGCCTCCTTCTTCTCCAGTGCCACCTGCAGGTGGGCCGGCACCTCGCCGTGGTTCTCCAGGTAGTCCTGCGCCGCGATCTCCGGGTGGTGCAGGTCGAACGCCGGGGATTCCGAACGGATGCGGGGCAGCGTGAGGAAGTTGTGCCGCGGCGGCGGGCAGGAGGTCGCCCACTCGAGCGAGCGGCCGTAGCCCCACGGGTCGTCGACGTCGACCTTCTTGCCGTACTTGGCGGTCTTCCAGACGTTGTAGAGGAACGGCAGGATCGACGCGCCCAAGATGAAGGAGCCGATGGTCGAGATCAGGTTCAGCGTGGTGAAGCCGTCCGAGGGCAGGTACGTCGCGTAGCGACGCGGCATGCCCTCGGCGCCCAGCCAGTGCTGCACCAGGAAGGTGGTGTGGAAGCCGACGAACAGCAGCCAGAAGGTGATCTTGCCCAGGCGCTCGTCCAGCATCTTGCCGGTCATCTTGGGCCACCAGAAGTGGAAGCCCGCGAACATGGCGAAGACGACGGTGCCGAAGACCACGTAGTGGAAGTGGGCGACGACGAAGTACGAGTCCGAGACATGGAAGTCGATCGGCGGGGAGGCGAGCAGAACGCCCGTCAGACCACCGAAGACGAAGGTCACCAGGAAGCCGACGGTCCACAGCATCGGGGTCTCGAAGCTCAGCGAGCCCCGCCACATGGTGCCGATCCAGTTGAAGAACTTGACGCCGGTCGGAACGGCGATCAGGAACGTCATGAAGGAGAAGAACGGCAGCAGCACCGCGCCGGTGACGTACATGTGGTGCGCCCACACGGTCACGGACAGACCGGCGATCGCGATGGTCGCCGCGATCAGGGACTGGTAACCGAACATCGGCTTGCGGGAGAAGACCGGCACGATCTCCGAGATGATCCCGAAGAACGGCAGCGCGATGATGTACACCTCGGGGTGACCGAAGAACCAGAACAGGTGTTGCCACAGGATGGCGCCACCGTTGGCCGGGTCGAAGACGTGCGCACCGAACTTGCGGTCGGCCTCCAGCGCCAGCAGCGCGGCCGCCAGGACCGGGAAGGCCAGCAGCACGAGCACCGCGGTGAGCAGCACGTTCCACACGAAGATCGGCATCCGGAACATGGTCATACCGGGGGCACGCATGCACAGGATCGTGGTGATGAAGTTCACCGAACCGAGGATGGTGCCGAAGCCCGAGAGAGCCAGACCCATGATCCACATGTCGCCGCCGACACCGGGGCTGTGGATCGCGTCCGAGAGCGGCGCGTAGGCGAACCAGCCGAAGTCGGCCGCACCCTGCGGGGTGAGGAAGCCACCGACGGCGATCAGCGAGCCGAACAGGTACAGCCAGTAGGCGAACATGTTCAGTCGCGGGAACGCGACGTCGGGGGCGCCGATCTGGAGCGGCATGATCCAGTTCGTGAAGCCGGCGAACAGCGGCGTCGCGAACATCAGCAGCATGATCGTGCCGTGCATCGTGAACGCCTGGTTGAACTGCTCGTTCGTCAGCACGCCGCCGTCGGGCTGCGCGAGCTGTGCGCGCATGGTCAGCGCCAGCACACCGCCGACCAGGAAGAACGCGAACGACGTCACCAGGTACAGGGTGCCGATCGTCTTGTGGTCGGTCGTCGTCATCCACTTGATGATCGACGTACCGGCCTTCTGCCCCTTGGCTGGGCGACTCGCGGTGGCGGTTCCTCCGCTGAGCCCATGGGGTTCATTGAGGATGGTCATTTCTGGAGGTTCCCTGCTCCCGTGGTCGTGATGCCGGACGGAACGTTGCCGCCCTGACCCTTGGCCCGGAGGTCGGCGAGGTGCGCCTCGTACTCCGCCGGGGTCACCACCTTGACGTTGAACAGCATCTGCGAGTGGTTCACGCCGCAGAGCTCGGTGCACTTTCCGCGAAACGTGCCCAGCACGGTCGGGGTCACCTGGAAGTGGTTCACCACGCCGGGGATGACGTCCATCTTCATGAGGAAGTCGACCGGCCAGAAGCCGTGGATCACGTCGCGCGAGGTCAGGTCGAACTCAACGGACTCGCCCTGGGGCAGCCACAGCGTGGGCGGCTCGCCCGGCGTGCCGACGTCGTAGGCGCCGGGACCCCTGGGGTCGGCCAGCGTCTGGTCGTCGTGGATCTGCACCGAGTGCTCGTAGTTGAACGCCCAGCTCCACTGGAAGCCGACCACGTTGATGTGGTGCGTCGGCGAGCTGATCCTGGTCAGGTCCGTCTCGTCACGGGCGGTGTAGTAGAAGAACACCGACACCATGATCAGCGGGACGACCGTGAACAGGGCCTCGAGCGGCATGTTGTACCGGAACTGCGGCGGCACCTCGACCTTGGATCGGCTGCGCCGGTGGAACATGACGCTCCACAGGATCAGCCCCCAGACGAGCGCCCCGACCGCCAGGGCGGCGATCCAGGAGCTCTGCCAGAGGAAGAGGACCGTGTGGCCCTGCTGATCCCTGGGTTCAGGCATGCCCAGCCTGGGCAGGTTGCTGGACTGGCAGCCTGTGGCGGTGGCAAGGACGAGGCCCAGCGTCAGCGCTGAAAGCAGCTTCCGCCGCATCGAGCGCCGCGGCGAGCGGTCGGAGCCGTTGGGACTCACGTAGCGCCTTCCCGAAGTCTCGCCCGCTCACCAGCCGACCGAAGAGACACCGGAGATCTCTCCGGGATTCCCGATGGCGTGGTCACGGGCAGGGTTTGGATGTTTATGCGGCCCAAACCCTACTCCAGCCGAATCGAAGGTTCGCGGGCAGGTCCCACTAACGCGCCGATCATCCCCACGAACGGCGGCCGAACAGGCTGAATCGCAGGTCAGAGCCGTTCTGACGGCCCGCGTCCGGACACTGGACGACACGCCGGGGGGCCGCCTTCTGACGCCGCATGAGCCCGTAATACGATCAGCGGGGCCCGGGCACCGCTGTCTGCCGATTCCGGGCTGTTCGGCGACCCCGGCCCCCCACTGGTCCGCTCTCCTGGTCCGCCGCTGACACTGTGCCACCCACCTGCTGGTTACGGTGGAACCGTGCCGAACTTCGACGTCGCGTCCACCGCCCCGCTGCATCCACTGGCCAGGCAGGCCCTGCTCTCCGCGCTCGACGAGGGCTGGGCGGACCCGGCGCGGCTCTACCGCGACGCCCGGCACGCCCGCATGCTGCTCGACGCGGCCCGCGAGAGCGTCGCCGCCGACCTGGGCGTCAGGCCGGACGAGATCAGTTTCACCGCATCGGGTACGCAGGCGAACCATCTCGCCGTCCTGGGCCTGCTCGCCGGGAATCACCGGAAAGGGCGTCACCTCGTACACTCCGCCGTCGAACACTCGTCGGTCCTGCACGCCGCGGAGCGCCACGAGGCGGACGGCGGTTCCGTCAGCGCGGCGCCGGTGGACGCCACCGGTCGGGTGAGGCTCGACGCCTTCGAGGCGGCGATCGGCTCCCCCGGCACCGCGCTGGCCTGTCTGCAGTCGGCGAACCACGAGGTGGGCACGGTCCAGCCGGTGACCGAGGCGGCGGAGCTCTGCGCGGCGGCCGGCGTCCCGCTCTTCGTCGACGCGGCGCAGTCGATCGCGTGGACGCGGGTGGACGGCCCCTGGTCGGCGCTGGCCGCCTCCGCGCACAAGTGGGGCGGCCCGGCGGGCGTCGGAGTCCTCGCGATCCGCAAGGGCGTCCGCTACCGTCCGCCGTTCCCCGCGGACGAGCGGGAGGGCGGCCGCGTGCCCGGCTTCGTCAACGTCCCCGCGATCGTGGCCGCGGCGGTCGCCCTGCGCGCGGCCCGCCAGGAGGCGACGGAGGCGGACCCGCGCCTCCGCGCGCTGGTGGACCTGCTGCGGGCGCGGATCCCGGCCCTGGTCCCGGACGTGGCGATCCTCGGCGACGCGGAGCGGCGGCTGCCGCACCTGCTGACGTTCTCCTGCCTGTACGTGGACGGAGAGTCCCTGCTGGGCGCGCTGGACCGGGCCGGCTTCGCGGTCTCCTCGGGCTCCTCCTGCACGTCCAGCACGCTGACCCCGAGCCACGTGCTGGCCGCGATGGGCGCGCTGACGGAGGGCAACGTGCGCGTGTCGCTCGGGCGGGACGCGACGCGGGAGCAGGTGGAGGAGTTCCTCGCCGTTCTGCCGGAGGCGGTGGCCTCGGTGCGGGCCCACCTGATGCCTGCGGCGGCGAGTCGCTCTCCGCAGGAGGTCACTGTCATCGACGTCCTGGGGAAGCTCTGCCCGATCCCTGTGATCGAGTTGGCGAAGGAGTTCGTCAACGTACCGATCGGCGGCCTGATCGCTGTGCTCGCGGACGACGAGGCGGCAGCGATCGACATCCCGGCCTGGTGCCACATGCGCGAGCAGGAGTACGAGGGCCGGGCCCCGGCGAGTGAGTACCTGCCGGGAGCGCACGGAACCGCATATTTGGTGCGGCGGGTGGACTAAACCAGGGGCGCGAGGCTCTGCTGATGAGCGGCTCCGCCGCCATGAGCGCGACTAGCCACCCCAGGAGGTGACTCGCCGAACCAGCAGGGCCATCCGCACAGGGTGGTTTCTCGCGCACGCAGTTCATCGAGCAGAGCCCCGCGCCCCTGAGGTAGTGCAACTACCGTAGGTGCGAACGGAGCTCCGCCGCTGCCTCGTCGCCGTAGGCGAGCGCGAAGCGCTCAGCGAAGTGGCCGCGGCGGAGTTCGTACTCCTGGGTGCCCAGGGTCTCGATCACCAGGGTGGCCATCATCGCGCCCACCTGCCCGGCACGCTCCAGCGAGACACCCCAGGTCAGGCCCGCCATGAAGCCCGCGCGGAACGCGTCGCCCACGCCGGTCGGGTCGACCTTCGCCTTCTCCGCCGGGCAGGTGACGAAGATCGTCGGCTCGCCCTTGCGGTCGATCCGCGCGCCCTTCGCGCCCAGCGTGGTGACCCGGACGCCGACGCGGTCCAGGATCTCCTCCTCCGACCAACCCGTCTTCGTCTCGATCAGGGCCTTCTCGTACTCGTTCGAGAACAGGTACGCCGCGCCGTCCACCAGCCTCCGGATGTCCTCGCCCTCCAGGCGGGCCAGCTGCTGGGAGGGGTCCGCCGCGAAGGCGATCCCACGCGTGCGGCACTCCTCGGTGTGGCGGACCATCGCCTCAGGGTCGTCCGCGCCGATCAGGACCAGGTCCAGGCCGCCCGCGCGCTCCGCGACCGGCTGCAGCTCGATGCTGCGGGCCTCGCTCATCGCGCCGGTGTAGAACGACGCGATCTGGTTGTGGTCCTCGTCCGTCGTGCAGACGAAGCGCGCCGTGTGCCGGGTCTCGGAGATGTGCACCGAGGCGGTGTCCACGCCGTGGCGGTCGAGCCACGAGCGGTACTCGGAGAAGTCCGCGCCGGCCGCGCCGACGAGGACCGGACGCAGGCCCAGTACTCCCATGCCGAAGCAGATGTTCGGCGCGACGCCGCCACGTCGCACGTCCAGGGTGTCGACCAGGAACGAGAGCGAGACCGTATGCAGCTGCTCCGCGACGAACTGCTCGGCGAAGCGACCGGGGAAGGTCATCAGGTGGTCGGTGGCGATCGAACCGGTGACAGCGATACGCACGGCGGCGGGCTCCTCGGTACGGCGGTGGGTGAAGAGGTTCTACCGTACCGGGCCCCGCGTTCGCATTACCGCGAGGTAGGGCTGGAACGGCGGCCACCACGGATCTACTGTCGAGCTGAGAGGCGGCAGCGCAGCCGCCGAGGAGGCCCGTGATGATGCCCGACCGCAGCCCCATCCACATTCCCGCGTACCTGCGCGGTGAGGCGGATCCGGAGACCCTGGCGGGACTGGTCGAGGGCGGTCGGCGGCTGGGCCTGTTCTGGCCGCTGCTGGCCGGCGGCGAGCCGAGCGAGGCTCCGCAGCCGCCGCGGCGGCGTCCCGGTTTCCGGGTGGGCCCCCGCGAGACCCGGCTGATCGGCGGGATGTCGGAGTACGGCGACTGACTCCCTCGTTCTCCCCATCGAACTCCTCCATGGAACTCCCCCATGGAACCGGCAGCGTTGCCTCCGCGTCCCATGCTCGTTCAGCAAGGGACAGAGCAGGAGGCGTCACCGTGGAGTTCCGACACCACCCCCGCCGCAGCATGCGGGTTCTCAGCACGTTCGTCGCCCTGGTGGCGGCCGGAACCGCGGGGCTGGCCGCCTGCTCGTCCGGCACGGCCACCGGCTCGCCCTCCGCGGTGCCCAGCCCCGGGCCCACGTCCTCGCTGATCACGCCCGGCGGCCCGATCCTGTCCCCCTCGCCCGGCCCGAGCTCCTCCACGACGCCCCAGCCCGGAAGCCCGTCGGCGGGACAGACGCCGCGCGGCTTCCCGGCGAGCGGCTACAGCGCCGCCGGCACCGTGCTGACCGTGTACTTCACCGCCGGCGTCTGCGACAAGTACGGCGTGACAGCGGACCAGTCGCAGCCGGGCAAGGTGCTCGTCACCGTCGTCGTCACGCAGCACCCGCCGACCGGGCAGATGTGCCCGCTGGTCATCACGCCGCAGCACGCCAGCGTCGACCTCGGCCGCCCGCTGGACGGCCGCGAGGTCGTCGACACCGCCACCGGCAAGGCGCTCCCCCCGCAGCACGCGTGGACGAGCGGCATGGAGAGCCACGGGCCGGTCGGCAAGAACTGACGGGCGCCGGAAGCACAGAACCGCCCCCGGCCGACGGCCGGGGGCGGTTCTGACGGTGCTACGTCGGCGGGCCGACGATCAGCTGAAGGAGTCGCCGCAGGCGCAGGAGCCGGTGGCGTTCGGGTTGTCGATCGTGAAGCCCTGCTTCTCGATCGTGTCGACGAAGTCGACCGTGGCACCGATGAGGTACGGGGCACTCATGCGGTCGGTGACGACGCTGACGCCGCCGAAGTCGGCCACCACGTCGCCGTCGAGCGAACGCTCGTCGAAGAAGAGCTGGTAGCGCAGGCCCGAGCAGCCGCCGGGCTGCACCGCGACGCGGAGCGCGAGGTCTTCGCGGCCCTCCTGCTCCAGCAGGCTCTTGACCTTCGCCGCGGCGTTGTCGGTAAGGATGATCCCGCTCTCGACGCTGGTCTCGTCCTGGACGGTCATCTGCATACTCCCGGGTTTGACGACGTACTTCCACCGGCGGTAACCGGCGGCGCCCCGGATGTATTCCGGGCCAAGTCCTGACTGTCCATGCTCGCACACCCGGCCCCGCTCATCACTCCCCCGTCCGCGTTCATACGTGAGGCGCTCGCCACCCCGCCCGCCACCCCGCCCGCCGCGCTGCCCGCTTCGCTCGCCACCTCGGCCAGCCGGGACTCGGCGGAGTCGACGATCTCCAGGTCCGCCTTGGTGTGCGCGACGGCCGCGTCGATCAGCAGCGCCACCATCGGGTCGCCCGCGTGCTCGCGGCGCAGCCGGGTGAGCGCGCCGAGCTCGGCGAGGTAGGTCTGCCGCTGCGCGGCGACCAGCGTCGCCAGCTCGGTCTCGCCGAGCCTGGCCGCGCCGAAGAGCTTCAGGAAGAGCTCGTCCCGGAAGCCCGAGGTGCGCACCCACGGAGTCGTGGCCCAGCCGAGCAGCTCCTGCTGCCCCGCCGGAGCGAGGGTGTAGCGGGTCTTGTCCGGGCGGTCCGACTGGCTCACGTGCGAGCGGGTGACGTAGCCGTCACGGACCAGGCGGTCGAGGATCTGGTAGAGGTGCCCGATGTTCAGGCCGCCCCACTGCGGGCCGATGGCCTCCTCGAAGCGCCCTTTGAGCTCGTAACCGTGGCTGGGCCCGTCAGCCAGCAGGGCCAGCACCGCGTGGTGCAGCGGCATTTACACACCTCCTACCTTGTGCCAATGTACCGGTACATTGCCGCAATGTAAGGGGGATTGCAGATGCCGGTGAGCCTGCGCGGGGTGACCCGCGGCTATCCGGGACTGACGGCGCTCGACGCGGTGAACCTGGAGGTCGCCGACGGCACCGCGGTCGCGCTGACCGGGTCCTCGGGCGCGGGCAAGTCCACCGTGCTGCACCTCCTCGGCGGCATGGACGCGCCGACCACCGGCACGGTCGAGATCGACGGCAAGGCGCTGACCCCGCGCCGGATGGACGAGCACCGGCGTCAGGTCGGCTTCGTCTTCCAGCGCTTCCACCTGTTGCCCGCGCTCACCGTGCTCGACAACGTGCTCGCACCGGTCCTGCCGCGCCGCGTCGACTTCGACCGCCGGGCTCGCGCCGTCGAGCTGTTGGAGGCCGTCGGCCTGGCCGCCCGTGCCTCCGCGCTGCCGGCCGAGCTCTCCGGCGGCCAGCAGCAGCGCGTCGCCATCGCCCGCGCGCTGATCGGCCGCCCCCGGCTGCTGCTCGCGGACGAGCCCACCGGCAATCTCGACAGCGTCATCGGCCGCGACATCGTCGACCTGCTGCTCTCGCTGCGCGAGCGCTACGGCACCACGCTCGTCGTCGCCACCCACGACCCGGAGGTCGCGGCGAGCTGCGACCGGATCGTCCGGCTCCAGGACGGCCGGATCACGGCCGACACCGAACTCACCCCGCCCGCCGACGTGCTCGACCGGCTGGGAGGGCTGCGCCCGTGATCGCGATGATCCTCGCCCAGCTGCTGCGCCGCCGCGGCCGGGCCTTCGCCCTGGCCGCCGGGATCCTGGTCGCGGCCACCAGCTTCACCCTGCTGACCTCGGCGGTGACCACCAGCAAAGCGGAGACCGTCGGCACGGTCAACGCCAACTCCCGCGCCGCCTACGACCTGCTGGTCCGCCCGCCGGGGACGCGCACCGCCCTGGAGGAACAGCGGGGCCAGGTCGAGTCCAACTTCCTCTCCGGCATCTTCGGCGGGATCTCCACCGACCAGTACCACCGGATCGGGGCGCTGCCGGGCGTGGAGGTCGCGGCGCCGGTGGCGAACATCGGCTATCTGCTGATCGGCAGCACCCTGCGGCTGGACCTGTCCGCCTTCCTGGACAGCGGCGCACGCAACCAGCTGCTGCGCGTCCGTCCCGTGCTGAGCGCCGGGCTGGGGCAGTATCCGATGTCCGACCAGTACGTCTACGTCACCCGCGACCCGCTGACCGTGATCGACACCCGACCCCACGGAGGGTGGCTGCCACAGCTGCAGCTGCAGCAGAGCGGGACGAAGAGCTACGCGGTCTGCTGGTACGTCAACTACGACCGGACCGGCGTAGCGGACTCCGGCCCCTTCACATCGGACCCCAAGGGGATCGGCACCTCGACGCCCTCGCCCTTCACCCCCGCCGAACGGACCCGGATGACCTGCGAGCCGGGTCAGGGGAAGACCACCGTCGACATCTCCGTCGAATACCCGGTGCTGGTCACCGCGATCGACCCCACGGCCGAGGCCCGGCTGGTGGGCCTGAATCACGCGATCACCTCCGGACGCATGCTGACCGCGGCGGACAAGCCCCATGACGGGGTCAACGGCAGCCGCCCGAGCGTCGAGGTCCCGGTGCTGCTCAGCGCCCACGCGATGAGCGCCGGCACGCTGACCGCGACCGTCCAGCGCCTCGACGCCGGCGACCCGGCCGCGCTGCCCGCACGCCTGGACGGCCCCTCCGCGCACGCGTTCATCACGGGCCTGTCCGGGGCCACGGTCGGCACCCTGCACGAGGATCTGGCCACCGGCTTCCAACACCTCTCGGCGCACTCCGGCTACACGTCCGCCACCTACTGGACCGTCGGGCCGGTGACCTACCGCAGCACCTCCTCCGGCCTGGTGGCCGTGACGCGCCCCGCCCAGCCGTTCGGCATCTGGCGCGGTGCGGCCACCCAGGGATGGATCTACGACGTCCCCGAGGAGAACACCGGCCTCCAGTTCCGCGCCGTCACCCAGGTGCCGTCGGCGGACTGCGCGGGCGTGGAGGGCATGTGCGCGATCGACCCCAACGGCCGTCCGCCCTCCCCCGTTCTCGACTTCGTCGGTCGCTACGACGCCTCCAAGCTCAGCAACTTCTCCCAGCTCAGCGACGTTCCCCTGGAGACCTACCAGTCCCCTGCCGTCACCGGGGCCGACGCCGCGAGCCGCGCCGCGCTCGGCGACAAGCCACTGCTGCCGGACCGCAATCTCGGCGGCTACGTCAGCCAGCCGCCGACCCTACTGACCACCCTGGCGTCGGCCGACTCCTTCTTCGCGAGCCGCCCCAGCGACCCGGCTCAGCGCGCCGCACCGATCAGCGCGATCCGGATCCGCGTCGCGGGGGTGACCGGCGTCGACAAGGCCTCCCAGGCCCGGGTCAACGCCGTGGCGGCGGCGATTCGCGCGGCGTATCCGACGCTGGCGGTGGACGTCACCGTCGGCAGCTCGCCGATGCCGCAGACGGTCGTGCTGCCGGCCGGCGTCCGGGTGGTGGAGGGCTGGACCGCGAAGGGCGTCGCCCTGCGCATCCTCTCCGCCGTCGACGCCAAGAGCGCGGTGCTCTTCGTGCTGGTGCTGGTCGTCTGCGCGCTCTTCCTGGGACAGGCGGCGCTGGCGTCGGTCCGCTCCCGCCGCACGGAGATCGGCACGCTGCGCTGCGTCGGCTGGAGCGCGCGTGAGATCTTCCGACTGGTCCTCGGCGAACTGCTGCTGATCGGCGCCTCGGCGGGCGCGGCGGGCGCGCTGCTCGCCTACGCGCTGGCCGCGGCCTTCGGCCTGCACACCTCGGCCGCGAAGGCGGCCCTGGTCCTGCCCACGGCGATACTGCTCGCCCTGCTGGCGGGCCTGTTCCCCGCCTGGCGGGCGACCAGGGTCGGTCCACTGGACGCGGTCAACCCGCCGGTGACGCCCGTCCGCCGGGCCCGCCCGGTCCGCACGGTCCGTGGCCTGGCCCTGCGCAACCTGCTCCGCGCCCCCGGCCGCAGCGCGCTGGGCGCGGCGGGGCTGGCACTCGGCGTCGCGGCGTTCACGGTGCTGCTCGGCGTCACCCTCGCCTTCCACGGCGAGGTCGCCGGCTCCCTGCTGGGCAACGCGGTCGTCGCCCAGGCCCGGACGGTGGACTACGCGAGCGTGGCACTCTCCCTGCTGCTCGGCGCGGCGGGCGCGGTCGACGTCCTGGTCCTCTCCCAACGCGAACGCGCGGCCGACCTCGCCGTCCTGCGCGCGTGCGGCTGGAGCGGCGGGGAGCTGGCGCGGCTGTCGCTGGCGGAGGGCGTCTGGCTCTCCGCGCTCGGCGGCGTGCTGGGCGCGGGCGCGGGCCTGGGCGTTCTCGCCACGCTGGGCCAGGGCTTGCTCGGCGGCGGCCGCGTGGTCGATCTCACCTCTGCGGGCCTTCTGGCAGCGGCGGCGGGCGTCGCCCTGGTCTGCACCGCGCTGACCTTCGCGATCCGCGCCCTGGCCAGACTCGCTCCCGCCCGGCTCCTCGCAGCAGACCAGTAGTTGAGGCTCGACAGGTAGTTGCACCTCAGGGGCACGGGGAACTGCGCGACAAGCCACCCACGCAGCTGGCTCGCCGAACGGACAGGGCCACCGCACAGGGTGGTTTCTCGCGCAGTTCCCCGCGCCCCCAGATAGTGCAAGTATCTCCGAGTGATTCTGCGACCGGTTCGTGACTCCGCTTCAGACGCCGCCGTCGTCCGCGAGATCTACCAATCCGCCTTCGGCGTCCCGCCGCTCGGCGATCGGGAACGCGCCCGCGCCGACGTCCGGACCAGGAGACTCGCCGTCGCAGACAACGGCGGCTGCTGGTTCGCCGAGGAGGACGGCCGGCCGCTCGGCGTCGCCCTCTCGCTCAAACGCGAAGGCCTCTGGGGTCTCGCCCTCTTCGCCGTCCTGTCGGAGGCTCAGGGCAAGGGCACCGGCCGACTCCTGCTCGACCACGCTCTCGCCCACTCCCGCGGCTGCCTCCGCGGCATGATCGTCGCCTCGGAGGATCCCCGCGCCGCCCGCCGCTACCACGCCGCAGGCTTCAAGCTGCACCCCACCATGGCCCTGACCGGCACCGTCGACCGCACCGCGCTGCCGCCCAGCGGCGGCATACCCGTGCACCTCGGCGACGCCTCGCACTTCGCTCTGCTCGACTCCGTCGACCGCGGCAGCCGTGGCGCCGCGCACGGCGAGGACCACCTCGCCCTGCTGCGCACCAGCGACGAACTGCTCGTCGCCGACACCCTCGGCGGCTCCGGCTACTGCTACCGGCTCGGCGGCCGGGTGATGATGCTCGCCGCCACCACGCGTCGCGTCGCCACCGCCCTGCTCATCGAGGCGCTCGCGCGGATCCCCGAGGGCGAGCCCGCCGACGTCCGTACGCTCACCGCCGAGCAGGACTGGGCCGTCGACGTCGGCCTCGCCACCGGACTCTCCGTCAGCAACCGCGGCTACCTCGCCCTGCGTGGGATGAGGCCCCCGACGCACTACATCCCGTCGGGGGCCTACCTCTGACCGTCGGTCAGTCTGCTCAGACCATCGTGTCCAGGATCTCCCTGACCATCTCCGTCGTCGTCCCCGGGTGCAGGAACGCGAAGCGGGCGACGACCTCGCCCTCCCAGCCGGTCGGCGTGACGAAGCCGGTCTGGTCCGCGAGCAGGCGCTCGGACCAGGCGTAGTACTGCTTCGCCGTCCAGCCCTTGCGACGGTAGACGACGCTGGAGAGCTCCGGCTCGCGGATGACCTCCAGGTCGGGGTACTCCGCCTTGATCAGCGCGGCGGTGTCGCGGGCCAGCGCGATGCCGGTCTCGATCGCCTCCGCGTACGCCTCGGTGCCGTGGACGGCGAGCGAGAACCAGAGCGGCAGCCCGCGTGCGCGACGGGTGAGGTGGTACGCGTAGTCGGTCGGGTTCCACTCCTGCTCGTGGTCGGCGGTGTGAAGCACGTCCAGGTAGGAGGCGTCCTGGGTGTGGACGGACTTGGCCAGACGCGGGTCCCGGTAGATCAGCGCGGCGCAGTCGAACGGCGCGAAGAGCCACTTGTGCGGGTCGACGACGAAGGAGTCCGCGTGCTCGACACCCCGGTACTTCTCCCGCACGGACGGCGCGAAGAGGCCCGCGCCGCCGTAGGCGCCGTCGACGTGGAACCAGAGTCCGTGCTCACGGGCGACCTCGGCGATGCCCGCCAGGTCGTCCACGATGCCCGCGTTGGTCGTCCCCGCCGTGCCGACGACGGCGATGATCGAGCCCGGGTCCTCGTCCGCGGCGATGGCGGCGCGCAGCGCCTCGCCGGTGAGGCGGTGGTCCTTCGTCGGGACGACGAGCTTCTCGACGCCGATGATGTTCAGCGTGTTGGTGACCGACGAGTGCGCCTGGTCGCTGACCGCGATCCGCAGGCGGGCTCCGATGCCCACACCGAGACGGCGGCGTGCCGCGTCACGGGCGACGACGAGCGCGGAGAGGTTCCCCGCGGAGCCACCGGACACGAAACAGCCGCCGGCGGAGCCCGGCAGCCCGGCCTGGTCCGCGATCAGCCGCAGCACCTGGTTCTCGGCGGCGATAGCACCGGCCGCCTCCAGCCACGAGATGCCCTGGAGCGAGGCGCAGGAGACCACCATGTCGAAGAGCAGGGCGGCCTTGGTGGGCGCGCAGGGGATGAAGGAGAGATAGCGCGGGCTGTCGGCGGAGATGACGGCGCGGGAGAGCTCGTGGTCGTAGAGCTTGAGCACGTCCGCAGGATCGTTTCCGCGCTCGTTCAGCAGTCCCTCCAGCGCGCCGGCGAGCTTTTCGCCGTCACCCGGGTGGTCCAGCGGGACCGGGTCGTACTGCAGGCGCTCCCGCATGTAGTCGAAGACCAGGTCGACCATGCGGGCGTCGTACTGGTGCATCCGCTCGGGGTGGGGCACGGGGCGTTCCTTTGGCTGACAGAGGCTGGCTGTGGGGGCGTTCTCACCCTAGGCAGCAAGGGCTGCGCCCGGCATGTCGGAACCCTGCGGTGCACGCACGGAAGCTGCGTGATCAGTGCGCCCTACGCAGCATTCCTGCGCGCAGCGCAGGGGGCGCGAGGAACTGCGCGAACAACCACCGGCGTGCGGATGGCCCTGCGCGTTCGGCCTGCCAGGTGCGTGGGTGGCTTGTCGCGCAGTTCCTCGCGCCCCTGACGCGGCTAGCCGATCAGCCGACTGAGAACGACCGTGCTCCTACTCCGCTGCACGCCCGGCTCGCGCCGGATCCGTTCGATCACCGCTTCCAGATGCCGGGTGTCCGCCGCCCGCAGGTGCACGAGTGCGTCCGGGTCACCCGTCACCGTCCAGGCCGCGACGACCTCGGGGAACTGGCGCAGTGACGAGAGGATCTCCTCCGGGGGCGTGCGTTCGCGGCAGAAGACCTCCACGAAGGCCTCCGTGTGCCAGTCCAGCGCGTCCGGGTCCAGGACCACGGTGAAGCCGCGTACCACCCCGCGCTCGCGCAGCCGGTCCACCCGGCGCTTGACCGCCGTCGCGGAGAGGTTCACCAGCAGCCCGATCTCCGCGTAGGACGCGCGACCGTCGCGCCCCAGCAGTTCCAGCACCCGACGGTCGGTGTCGTCGAGGGCTGCGGGGACGGTGGTCGGCGTTCGCGGTACTGGCACGGATCAAGATTGGCACACGCTTACGCGGCCTCGCCCTCGTCCGAACGCGCGCGCTCCTGCGCGCGGTGCACGGCGAGCCCGACCGCGACCGCGAGCGCGCAGACCAGGCCCGCGACCAGGACCGTCGGCGACGCCAGGACCGCCACCGCCGCGACCGGCAGGATGAACTGCGAGACCCCCCGCTTCGCGTGCCGCGCGTGCAGCACCCAGACGGTGGCCAGGTAGAGCGCCGCCGGGACCGTCACCGCGAAGGTCGCGGCGTGCCCGGAGATGTGCGCCTTGCCGACCGCGTGCTCGATGGCGACCTCCAGCCCGGCACCGATCGCGGCCGCCGACAGGAAGACGAAGTAGTGGCCGTACCCCCACACGAAGGCCACCCGGTTGGAGCGCAGATGCTCCACGATCGGCGTGGCGAAGTAGATCCACCACGCGGCGAAGCAGATCAGCAGCCCGCCGGCCGCGATCGGCAGCAGCTCCCCGAGGGCCTGGTGCGTGTCCGCCGCCGACTGCACGGCGATGGTCGCCGCCGAGACCGTCTCGCCCAGCACGATCAGCGTGAAGAGCCCGTACCGCTCGGCGATGTGCCCGGGGTGCCAGGCCGACTGGGCGACCTGCTCGGCGAAGACCGGCACGCCGATTTCCGCGATCAGCCCGATCAGAAGGGTCCAGGTCCTGGCCGAGGCCGGGATGTAGATCACCCACAGCACCCAGTAGACCTGCACCAGCGCGACCCCGGCGGCGTACCGCAGCGCCACCGTCCGCTGCGGCCCGCTGCTCCCGTCAGCCGCCCGCAACCACTGACCGACCAGTGCCACCCGCATGACGACGTAGCCGGTGATGGTCACCGAGAAGTCGGAGTCCGCGAAGGCGCGCGGCACGCCGGCCGCGAGGATGAGCGCCCCCGCGATCTGGACGAAGGTCATCAGCCGATACGGGATGTCGTCGCAGTCGTAGGCGGAGGCGAACCAGGTGAAGTTCATCCACGCCCACCAGATGGCGAAGAAGACGAAGAGATAGCCGGCGATCCCGTGCCGGACGTGGCCCTCGGCCAGCGCGTGGGCGAGCTGGCCGCCCGCCTGGGCGACGGCGACGACGAAGCAGAGATCGAAGAAGAGCTCCAGCGGCGTCGAGGCCCGGTGCGTCTCCGCGCGCCCGCGCGGCCGCATCCGGCGGCGCGGGAGCTGCTCTGCGGACCCGGTGGTCAGCCCGTCGGTCATCGCCGCGTACCCTCTTCCTTCGCTGCCTGCGCTGACGCGTGCTCCGAGCCTGACGGCCTGCCCGAAGCCCCGCCAGCCCGGCTGCGCCAGTCCGGTACTGCCGTTCCGGACACAGCGGGGTGCGTCACATTGCCAGGTCGCCCATCGCCAGCGCGATCAACGCGGGCTATCATGGATAACGTCAAGTAGACGATAAGGCGACGGTCCCTCAACCGCCGCCGCACAGGAGGGCACCCGCCCGTGACCACCACCTCCGCGCCCGCCACGGGCGCAACCTTCGCCGAGCCCGGCGCGACGCCGCTGGCTCTGCTGCTGCTCGGCCGCGAGGCGGACACCGCCAGCGAGCGCGGTGTCGACTGCCCCGGCGATCTCCCCGCCGCCTCGGACCCGGACCTGGTCGCGCGTGCCGCCGCGGCCAAGGCCAAGCTGGGCGCCAAGGTCTTCATCCTCGGGCACCACTACCAGCGCGACGAGGTCATCCAGTTCGCCGACGTGACCGGCGACTCCTTCAAGCTGGCCCGCGACGCGGCGGCCCGCCCCGAGGCCGAGTACATCGTCTTCTGCGGCGTGCACTTCATGGCGGAGAGCGCGGACATCCTCACCTCCGCGCGCCAGCAGGTGGTCCTGCCGGACCTGGCCGCCGGCTGCTCGATGGCCGACATGGCGACCGCGGAACAGGTCGCCGAGTGCTGGGACCAGCTGGTCGACGCGGGCATCGCCGACACGGTCGTGCCGGTCGCCTACATGAACTCCTCCGCTGACATCAAGGCCTTCACCGGCCGTCACGGCGGCACGATCTGCACTTCCTCGAACGCGAAGCGCGCGCTGGAGTGGGCCTTCGAGCAGGGCCAGAAGGTCCTCTTCCTGCCCGACCAGCACCTCGGCCGGAACACGGCCGTGCGGGAGATGGGCTTCTCGCTGGACGACTGCGTCGTCTACAACCCGCACAAGCCGAACGGCGGCCTCACCACGGAGCAGCTGCGGGACGCCAAGATGATCCTGTGGCGCGGGCACTGCTCGGTGCACGGGCGCTTCAGCGTGGACGCGGTGGACGAGGTCCGCGAGCGCATCCCCGGCGTCACGGTCCTGGTGCACCCGGAGTGCAAGAACGAGGTCGTCGAGGCGGCCGACATGGTGGGCTCGACGGAGTACATCATCAAGGCGCTGGACGCGGCGGAGCCGGGCTCCAAGTGGGCGATCGGCACGGAGCTGAACCTGGTCCGCAGGCTCGCGAAGGCGCACCCGGACAAGGAGGTCGTCTTCCTCGACCGGACGGTCTGCTTCTGCAGCACGATGAACCGCATCGACCTGCCGCACCTGGTCTGGGCGCTGGAGTCCTTGGCGGACGGCCGGGTGCCCAACGTGATCACGGTGGACCCGGAGACGGAGAAGTTCGCGAAGCTCGCGCTGGATCAGATGCTCGCCTTGCCGTAGTGGCAAACGCTCAGGGGCGCGAGGAACTGCGCGACCAGCCATCAGCTCAGGTAGAGCGATGGCTGGCAGCGCAGTTCCTCGCGCCCCTGAGGATTCCCTAGCCGGGAATCAAGCCGTCCGGCTTCAGTAGGGCCCGGACCTCGTCCACCGTCGCGTCCGCGTACGGAAGCGTGGCGTCCGAAGAACCCAGGTAGTCGTCCGCCGTCGGTGTCCCGGCGGCCCGGACCGCGGCCAGCAGCGCCGCGAGGTGGACCCGGAAGTCCTCCTCGTGCCCGCTGTCCAACGCGGCCAGGACCGCGTTGTCCAGCTCGTTCAGGTGATCGACCAGCGAGTCGGGCACCTCGAACTGACCTTCCGTCAAGATCCTGACGATCACGGCCGGTCTCCCTACTTGTCCAAGTGGGGCTGGTCGTGCGGCGCAGCCTGCGGCTGCCCCTGCTCGATCGCCGGGGTCGGGGCGGAGCCACCCGTCAGCTCGGCCTTCATACGGGCCAGCTCCAGCTCGACGTCCGAACCCGCGGACATGCGGTCCAGCTCGGCCGAGATGTCGTCCTTGCGCATGCCGCTCGGGTCGTCGAGCGCGCCGCTGGCGAGCAGCTCGTCGATCGCACCCGCACGCGCCTGCAGCTGGGCCGTCTTGTCCTCGGCCCGCTGGATCGCCAGGCCGACGTCGCCCATCTCCTCGGAAATGCCCGAGAAGGACTCCGCGATCTGGGTCTGCGCCTGGGCGGCGCTGTACTGGGCCTTGATGGTCTCCTTCTTCGTACGGAAGGCGTCCACCTTGGCCTGCAGGCGCTGGGAGGCAAGCGTGAGCTTCTCCTCCTCGCCCTGCAGCTGCTGGTACTGGACTTCCAGGTCCTGCACCTGGCTCTGGACGCCGGAGCGGCGGGTCAGCGCCTCCCGGGCCAGGTCCTCGCGGCCGAGGGACAGCGCCTTGCGGCCCTGGTCCTCGAGCTTCGCGGATTGCTGCTGCAGCTGCTGCAGCTGCAGCTCAAGACGCTTGCGGCTGGTCGCCACGTCGGCGACCCCGCGACGTACCTTCTGCAGCAGTTCGAGCTGCTTCTGGTACGAGTAGTCCAGCGTCTCGCGCGGATCCTCCGCGCGATCCAAGGCCTTGTTGGCCTTGGCGCGGAAAATCATTCCCATCCGCTTCATGATTCCGTCGCTCATGGGCTTCGCGCGCCCCCTTCTCCGACCTGCCGGTTTCTCGTACCAAGCCTACGGGTCGCGCGGCCTTCACCGCAGCGCCCCGCGCTGCAACAAGAGTGCTACAGCCGAGGCGGGTGTTGCCTCATCCGTGGGGCTGATTGGCCGACCCTTGGGCGTACGCCACCGGTCGGAGTCCGTCCCGGAGAGATCCTCTACCCGGGGGGCTGGGGAATACACCCGCTGACCACGTACTCTTGCGGTGTGTTCCGACGAAGCTCCCAGGATGCCCCCGCCGACGCCGTGACGCTCGACAAGAGCGACGGCGACGACGCAGCGGCCGACGTGCCCACCGCCCAGGCGCCGAAGGGCCGCCCCACGCCCAAGCGGAGCGAGGCCGAGGCCAACCGTCGCGGCCGGGCCTACGTGCCACCGGACCGCAAGGCGGCCGCGCGCAAGAACCGCGAGGCGGGCCGTACCGACCGCGAGCGCCAGATGATGGCACTGCGCGGCCAGGGCGACCCCCGCGACCTGCCGCCGCGCGACCGAGGCCCGGTGCGTGCCTTCGTCCGCGACTACATCGACTCGCGCTGGACGATCTTCGAGTTCTTCCTGCCGATCCTGCTGGTGATCCTGGTGCTCAGCATCACCAAGATCCCGGTGCTGATCCTGACCTCGATCATCCTGTGGCCGGTCTCCATGGTCCTGATCGTGCTCCAGGCGGCCTTCCTGGTCTTCGGGCTGCGCAAGCAGCTCGCCCAGCGCTTCGCCGGCCAGAACACCAAGGGCGCCGTCGCGTACGCGCTCATGCGGATGATGCAGATGCGCCGCCTGCGTCTGCCCAAGGCCGTGGTCGCCCGGGGGCAGAAGCCCTGACCACCGGGTTCCCGGGCTACCCCGGCTACTCGTACTCGCCCCTGGAACCACGTCCGGGGGCGGACGAGTCGACGATGGTGCTGCCGATTCAGCGGGGTCACGACCCCGCGCGCCCGACCGGCTTCGCGCCCGGCTCGCACGCCTGGCTCGCCAAGCTGGGCGGACTGCGCAACGTCGTCCGGCAGGAGCTCGTCGCCCGCCAGCTCGGCGAGCAGCTGAGCGCGCAATTCGGCGTCGACGCCCGGCTGCGCGTCCTGGACGCCGGCTGCGGCCAGGGCACCCAGCTGGTGCGCCTCGCGCGGGCCGGTCACCAGGTGACCGGCCTCGACCCCGATCCAGACACGCTGGCCGCCGCCCAGCAGGCGCTCGCGCTCGAACCGCCCGAAGTGCGCAGCCGGGTCCAGCTGCTGCGCGGCGACGGCGGCGACTGCGGCCGCTGGTTCGGCCCCGCCAGCTTCGACGTGGTGCTCTGCCACGGCGTGCTGATGTACCTGCCCGAACCCGAGCCGCTGCTGGCCGCGCTGGCCCGGATACTGGCCCCCGGCGGGCTCCTCTCGGTCCTGGTCCGCAACGGTGACGCGCTCGCGCTCCGCCCCGGCCTGGCCGGGGACTGGCAGGGCGCAGTCGCGGCGTTCTCCGGCGACGCCTACACCAACCGCCTCGGCCTGCCCACCCGCGCCGACCGCCGGGCCGATCTGGCCCGCACGCTGTCCGAGCTGGACGTGCCGGTCCGGGCCTGGTTCGGCGTCCGGGTCTTCACCGACCAGGCCGCCGACGACGCCCCGATCCCGCCCGAGCCCGAGCTCGCCCTGCTGCTGGACGCCGAGGACCGGGCCGGCCGCACCGACCCCTACCGCCGCGTCGCGGCGTTGCTGCACCTGGTCGGCGCGCGGCCGTAGCCCTCTCCGTGGTCGCGCGCACTGCCGCCCCCGCCGTAGGGTCGGCAGCATGGAGTTTCGTCACTTGGGCCGTAGCGGCCTCGTCATCAGCGAGATCGCCTACGGCAACTGGCTCACCCACGGCTCCCAGGTCGAGGAGGACGCGGCGACCGCCTGCGTCCACGCGGCTCTCGACGCCGGGATCACCACCTTCGACACCGCCGACGTCTACGCCGCCACCCGCGCCGAGTCCGTGCTCGGCCGCGCGCTCAAGGGGCAGCGCCGCGAGGGCCTGGAGATCTTCACCAAGGTCTACTGGCCGACCGGCCCCGGTAAGAACGACACCGGCCTGAGCCGCAAGCACGTCATGGAGTCGATCGACGGCTCGCTGCGCCGCCTGCAGACCGACTACGTCGACCTCTACCAGGCCCACCGCTACGACACGGCGACGCCGCTGGAGGAGACCATGGTCGCCTTCGCCGACATCGTCCACGCCGGCAAGGCGCACTACATCGGCGTCTCCGAATGGACCGCCGACCAGATCCGCGCCGCGCACACGCTGGCGAAGGAGCTGCGGATCCCGCTGGTCTCCTCGCAGCCGCAGTACTCCGCGCTGTGGCGGGTCATCGAGGGCGAGGTCGTGCCGACCTGCGAGGAGCTGGGGATCGGTCAGATCGTCTGGTCCCCCATCGCCCAGGGCGTGCTGACGGGCAAGTACCTGCCCGGCGCCGAGCCGCCGGCCGGCTCACGGGCGACGGACGACAAGGGCGGCGCCAACATGATCTCCCGCTGGATGCGGGACGACGTGCTGGAGCGCGTGCAGCTGCTCAAGCCGCTCGCGGCGGAGGCGGGACTGACCCTCGCTCAGCTGGCGGTCGCCTGGGTGCTCCAGAACCCGAACGTCTCGGCGGCGATCGTGGGCGCGTCGCGCCCCGAGCAGGTCGCGGAGAACGTCAAGGCCGCGGGCGTGAAGCTGGACGCCGCGCTGCTCAAGCGGATGGACGAGATCCTGGCGCCCGTGGCCGAGTTCGACCCCGCGAAGACGGCGGAGAACGCGCCGAAGGGGCGGGTGCAGTAGTCGCCGGAAGCAGATTCGAGCCCGCCCTCCGACCTGTCGGTCGGAGGGCGGGCTCAGGTCACTGCTCGGTGGGGTGCAGGCTCATCGGGCCGTAGATCTTCTGGCCGTCCTCCAGCAGCACCACCTGGTCGACGCCGTCGGCGAGGAGGTCCTTCCAGATCTCACCGATCCAGGTCTCCGCGTCGCCCTGGGTGGGAAACTCCTCCGTGCCGTTGGGCGCGGCCACGGCCGACCCGTCGGCCTTCTCGAACCGCCACGTCCACACCATGCCGGACTCCTCTCCGCCGCTGCGCTCGCATCCTCGCAGAGGACAGTACCCAGAATCCGCAGGCCGCGTACGCGACGGGCAGAATGGCCGGATGCGGATCTTCAGCGAGCGGACCCCCGACGGCACCAGGCGTTTCGGCCTGGAGCTGAGCCGTCGCCGGCCCCCGGCCGCCTCCGTGCGCACCCTGCTGCTCGGTGGCGCCCGCTCGGGCAAGTCCTCGCTCGCCGAGCAGCTGCTCGCCGACGCCCCCGACGTCACCTACGTCGCCACCGCGGGCCGCCGCGAGGGCGACGCCGAGTGGGCGTCACGGATCGGTCTGCACCGCCGCCGCCGGCCCGACCGCTGGCGCACGCTGGAGACCTGCGAACTGGCTCCGCTGCTGGTCGAGCCGGGTGGACCGGTGCTGATCGACTGCCTCGCCCTGTGGCTCACCGACGCCATGGACCGCGTCGGCGCCTGGGACGACGACGCCTGGTACGACGGCGGCGAGGCGCAGCTGCGCGAGCGCACCGGCGAGCTGGTCGCCGCGCTGCGGGCGACGCCCCGGCGGGTGGTCGCGGTCAGCAACGAGGTGGGCAGCGGGATCGTCCCGGCGACGGCCTCCGGACGCCGCTTCCGCGACGAACTCGGCCGGCTCAACGCCGCCGCGGCCGGGGTCTGCGACGACGTCAGGCTCGTCGTTGCCGGTCGCGCGCTGCGATTGAGCGATCGGTGACGGTAACGTTCGGCCCGTGAGCACCTTCGACCTCGACGAGTTCTCCGCGCAGGTGGCGCGGCCCGACGACGAGTACCGCCTCGCCGCGGAGGAGCGCTTCGCCGCGCTCGACCTCCCGCGCGACGCGCTCGGTGAGCTGCAGGACCTGGCCGGATGGCTGGCCGCCGTCCAGGCGCAGGTGCCGACCCGGCCCATCGAACGCGCCAAGGTCCTGGTCTTCGCCGCCGACCACGGCATCGCCTCGCTGGGCGTCTCCACGCTCCCGCCCGGCACGACCGCGCGCCGGGTCCGGGCGGTCCTGGACGGTACGGCGCCGATCAGCGTGCTGGCCCGTCAGTTCGGCGCGCAGGTGCGTGTGGTGGACATGGGCGTCGACGCGGACGAGTCGGCGTTCCCCGCCGAGGTGACGCGGCATCGGATCCGCCGCGGCTCCGGCCGGATCGACATCGAGAACGCGCTGACCCGCGAGGAAGCGGAGCGCGCCTTCGCGGTCGGCATCGCGCTGGCGGACGAGGAGGCCGACTCCGGCACCGACCTGATCGTCCTGGGCGACCTCGGCGTGGGTTCGACGACCGTCGCGGCGGTGCTGATCGGCGTCCTGTGCGGCACGGACGCGGCGGCGGTGACCGGGCGCGGCTCCGGCATCGACGACCGCGTGTGGATGGTGAAGTGCGCGGCCGTCCGCGACTCGCTGCGCCGGGCCCGCCCGGTCCTGGCCGACCAGATCGACCTGCTGGCCACGGTCGGCGGCGCGGACTTCGCGGCGATGGCGGGCTTCCTGCTGCAGTGCGCGCTGCGGCGCACGCCGGTCCTGCTGGACGGCGTCGTCTCGACCGCCTGCGCGTTGGTCGCCCAGCGGATCGCGTTCCGCGCCCCGGAGTGGTGGCGCGCGGGCCAGGTCACCGGCGAGCCGGCCCAGGCGAAGGCCTACGAGCGGATGAGCGTCACCCCGCTCCAGAACCAACGCGTCTCCGCCGGCGCGGGCGCCGGCGCGATCATGTCGCTCCCGCTCCTCCAGGCCGCCGCCGCCCTCCTCGCCGACCTCCCGCTCCCCTCCCCTGCGGAGCCGGACACGAAGCCGACCGACGACGAGGACATATCCGGGTCGGCCACGTACGCCTCCGGCGCAGGCGCGGCTGTCGCAGTCGAGGCGGAGCACGGCGAAGCAGTTGCTGTCGCAGCCTCGACGGTCAACCCGGCCGCAGGCGCCTCCGGCGCAGCGGAGGCAGCCACCGGATCAGGCACGGCCGCACGCGAGACCCAAGGCGTGTCAGCCCCGGTCCAGCCCGGCACAGGCTCGCCCGCCGAGCCCGCCGCAGGCGGGACTCAAGGGTTGGCAGCCCCGGTCCAGCCGGGCGCGGCCGTGGCAGACGCAGGCGAATCCGGCGCAGCGCCCGCCGCCGCAGGCTCGCCCACCGAGCCCACCGCGCCCGCCGCAGGCGGGGCTCAGGGTGGGGGCAGCGGCCCCCTCGGCGCAGCCGCCGAGCCCGCCGCGGGCGAGGGCGCTGAGGGCTGAGGGCGCTGAGGGCTGAGGGTGTTGTCGGGACTGTTCGCAGCTCTGCGTGAGGCGCTGCGGTTCGCTTTCGGGACCTTGTCCGTGCTGCCCGTGCGGGTGAGCAGGTGGGATCGGCCGACCGCGGGGCGGGCCATGGCGATCGCGCCCGTCGTCGGGGTGGTGCTCGGGGCGCTCGCCGCGGGCGTCGCCGCCGGGCTGGCGTGGGCGCACAGTGGGGCGCTGCTCGCAGCCGTGGCCGGGGTCGGCACGCTGGCCGCGCTGACGCGCGGGCTGCATCTGGACGGGCTCGCCGATGTCGCCGACGGGCTGGGCAGCAGTCGGCCGCCCGCCGCCGCGTTGAAGATCATGAAGGCCTCGGACATCGGCCCCTTCGGGGTCATCGTGCTGATGCTCACCCTGCTCGCGCAGATCGCCGCCGTCGCACGCTGCTTCGACCTCGGGCTCGAGCGCGGCGCGTTCGCCCTGCTGCTCGCCGGCGTCACCTCGCGCACGACCCTGCTGCGGGGTTGCCAGGAGGGCGTGCCCTCCGCGCGGGAGGACGGGCTCGGCGCGATGGTCGCCGGTACCGTGCGCCGTCGGCACGCCGCCGCCATCGCGCTGCTGACGGTGACTCTGCTCTTCCTCGCCGGCTACTGCCTCGCCGAGTCCGGCGACGACCGGCTCCCGCTCGCGCTCGGCGCACTCGTCGCCGCGGTGGCCGGACTGGCCCTCGCCTCAGTGCTGCTGACGCACTGCGTGCGCCGTTTCGGCGGAATGACCGGAGATGTCCTGGGCGCGATGGTGGAGAGTTCCGCGACCGTCGCACTCTTGGTGTGGACGCTTTTCGCAGCTGCCACCCCGTAGCGGGGTGCTGTCTCAAGATTTCGGCCCCCGAGGCGGCGCGAGGGCCCACTATGCGGACTACCATGCCAGGTGCCGGTTCGTTTCCCGCCGTGGCGCGCCGACGCGCGCCCGCGCGAAAGTGTGCCCGCGCGACAGTGCGCCCGTGCACCCGGACATGCGAACCACTACGAGTCGACAGAACAGGACGCAATCCGTGACTGCAGTGTCTTTGAGCACCTCCACGGCCGCCGCGCTGCGCGCGGACGCCGTCGTCGTGGCCGTGGCCAAGGGCCCGAAGGGCCTGGTACTGGCTCCGGGCTCGGAGGCGGTCGACGAGGCGTTCGACGGCAAGCTCGCCGAGGTCCTCGCCACCGTCGGCGCCACCGGCGCCGACGGTGAGGCCGTCAAGGTTCCGGCCCCCGCGACGCTGAAGGCCCCGCTGGTGCTGGCCGTCGGCCTGGGCGACGTGGCCGAGGGCGGCTACGCCGCCGAGGTGCTGCGCAAGGCCGCCGGCGTGGCCGCGCGCACCCTGCACGGCAGCAAGAAGGCCGCCTTCGCGCTGCCCGCCACCGAGGCCGAGGCCGTCGAGGCCGTCGCCCTGGGCGCGCAGCTCGGCGCGTACACCTTCACCGCCTGCCGTAGCGACGCCGCCAACGCCGACGCCAAGACCCCCCTCGCCGAGGCGGTCCTCGTCGGCGGCAAGCGCGGCGACAAGGCGGCCAAGGCCGCCGTCGAGCGCGCCACCGTGCTGGCCGAGGAGATGAACCGGGCCCGCGACCTGGTCAACCAGCCCCCGAACGACCTCTTCCCGAAGTCCTTCGCGGACATCGCCACCGTCGCGGCCAAGGAGCACGGCCTCAAGATCGAGGTGCTGGACGAGAAGGCGCTGACCAAGGGCGGATTCGGCGGCATCCTCGGCGTCGGCGGCGGCTCCGAGCGCGGTCCGCGCCTGGTGAAGATCGCCTACACCCACCCCAAGGCCAAGGCGTCGCTCGCCTTCGTCGGCAAGGGCATCACCTACGACTCGGGCGGCATCTCGCTCAAGCCGGCCGGCCACAACGAGACGATGAAGTGCGACATGGCCGGCGCCGGCGCCGTCTTCGCCGCCGTCGTCGCCGCCTCGCGGCTGGGCCTGCAGGTCAACGTCACCGGCTGGCTCGCGCTGGCCGAGAACATGCCCTCCGGCTCCGCCACCCGCCCCGGCGACGTGCTGCGGATGTACGGCGGCAAGACGGTCGAGGTGCTCAACACCGACGCCGAGGGCCGTCTGGTGCTGGCCGACGCGATCGTCCGCGCCGGCGAGGAGAAGCCGGACGCGATCGTCGACGTCGCCACCCTGACCGGCGCCATGGTGATGGCGCTCGGCAGCCGCACCTTCGGCGTCATCGCCAACGACGACGAGTTCCGCAGCACGGTGCACACCCTCGCCGAGGAGGCCGGCGAGCCGGCCTGGCCGATGCCCATGCCGGCGCACCTGCGCTCCGGCATGGACTCGACCGTCGCCGACATCGCCAACATGGGCGAGCGGATGGGCGGCGGCCTGGTCGCGGGCCTCTTCCTGAAGGAGTTCGTCGCCGACGGCATCACCTGGGCGCACCTGGACATCGCCGGACCGGCCTTCAACGAGGCCGCGCCCTTCGGCTACACCCCCAAGGGCGGCACCGCGACCGCCGTGCGCACCCTGGTCGCGCTCGCCGAGCACGCGGCCGACGGCAAGCTCTGACCTGAAGCCGACCTGAAGCTCTGACCTGCATACCAGCGGGTAACCCAGCGACGGACCCCCGCCCCTGTTCGCCATCAGCGAACAGGGGCGGGGGTCCGTTCTGTCTCGGGCCGAACACCCCGATGACCAGCGGGCCTTCCTCGCGCTGGAATTCGGCTCTCGACCTGCGGAAACAGACATTTCCGAGCGAGCCGCCCAGCTCACGGCACCCGATTCGCACCGTCCACACCGTGACCCGGTCCATCACCACCAGGCAACAAGTGCGAGGATGTATCTCCGGCACGACGGGTCTCCCCACAAGGGAGCACCACACCCGGCCGGCGATCGACCGGGAGCATCCGCACCCCCCGCACGCTTTGCATGGAGGACGTGACGTGGCGAACGACGCCAGCACCGTTTTCGACGTAGTCATTCTCGGAGGCGGAAGCGGCGGATACGCCGCGGCGCTGCGGGCAGCCCAGCTGGGCCTCCAGGTCGCCCTGATCGAGAAGAACAAGCTCGGTGGCACCTGCCTGCACCAGGGCTGCATCCCGACCAAGGCGCTGCTGCACGCCGGCGAGGTCGCCGACCAGACCCGCGAGGCCGCCGGCTTCGGTGTGAAGGCCACCTTCGAGGGCATCGACATCAACGCGGTCCACGCGTACAAGGACGGCGTCATCGGCGGCCTGTACAAGGGCCTGCAGGGCCTGGTGGCCAGCCGCAAGATCACCTACGTCGAGGGCGAGGGACGTCTGTCCTCCGCGACCTCCGTGGACGTGAACGGCCAGCGTTACACCGGCCGCCACATCCTGCTGGCCACCGGCTCCGTGCCGAAGTCCCTGCCGGGCCTGGCCATCGACGGCAACCGGATCATCTCCTCCGACCACGCGTTGCACCTGGACCGCGTCCCGCAGTCCGCGATCGTGCTCGGCGGCGGCGTCATCGGCGTCGAGTTCGCGTCGGTCTGGAAGTCCTTCGGCGCCGAGGTCACCATCATCGAGGCGCTGCCGCACCTGGCCCCGCTGGAGGACGAGAACTCCTCCAAGCTGCTGGAGCGCGCCTTCCGCAAGCGCGGCATCAAGTTCGAGCTGGGCGCGCGCTTCGCGGGCGTCGAGTACACCGAGACGGGCGTGCGCGCCACCCTGGAGAACGGCAAGACCGTCGAGGCCGAGCTCATGCTCGTCGCCGTCGGCCGCGGCCCGGTCTCGCAGGGTCTCGGCTACGAGGAGGCCGGGGTCGCGATGGACCGCGGCTACGTCCTCGTCGACGAGTACTGCCGGACCAATGTGCCGACCATCTCCGCCGTCGGCGACCTGATCCCGACCCTCCAGCTGGCCCACGTCGGCTTCGCCGAGGGCATCCTGGTCGCGGAGCGCCTGGCCGGTCTGAAGACCGTGCCGATCGACTACGACGGCGTCCCGCGCGTGACCTACTGCAACCCCGAGGTCGCGTCGGTGGGCATCACCGAGGCCAAGGCCAAGGAGCTGTACGGCGACGACAAGGTCGTCACCGCCAAGTTCAACCTGGCCGGCAACGGCAAGAGCAAGATCCTCAAGACCGCCGGCGAAGTCAAGCTGGTCCAGGTCAAGGACGGAGCGGTCGTCGGCGTGCACATGGTCGGCGAGCGCATGGGCGAGCAGGTCGGCGAGGCCCAGCTGATCTACAACTGGGAGGCCCTGCCCGCCGAGGTGGCCCAGCTGATCCACGCGCACCCGACCCAGAGCGAGGCCCTCGGTGAGGCCCACCTCGCGCTGGCGGGCAAGCCGTTGCACAATCACGACTGACCTCCCCTCGTTGCACGCCAACCATCCGTACGCACCACAAGGAGCAACTGAAACCATGGCGGTCTCAGTAACACTGCCCGCACTCGGCGAGAGCGTGACCGAGGGCACCGTCACCCGTTGGCTCAAGGCCGAGGGCGAGCGCGTCGAGGTCGACGAGCCGCTGCTCGAGGTCTCCACCGACAAGGTCGACACCGAGATCCCGGCCCCTGCCTCCGGCATCCTGGCCTCGATCAAGGTCGGCGAGGACGAGACGGTCGAGGTCGGCGCCGAGCTGGCCATCATCGACGACGGCTCCGGCGCGCCGGTGCCGGCCGCCGCGCCCGCCGCTGCCGCTGCGCCGGCCGCCCCCGCTGCCCCGGTTGCGGCTCCGGCCCCCGTCGCCGCAGCGCCGGTCGCCGAGGCCCCCGCTGCTCCGGCCGCGCCTGCCGCCCCGGCCGGTGGCGCCACCGGCACCGCGGTGACCCTGCCCGCGCTGGGCGAGTCGGTCACCGAGGGCACCGTCACCCGCTGGCTCAAGGCTGTCGGCGAGACGATCGAGGTCGACGAGCCGCTGCTCGAGGTCTCCACCGACAAGGTCGACACCGAGATCCCGGCCCCGGTCGGCGGTGTGCTGCTGGAGATCCTGGTCGGCGAGGACGAGACCGCCGAGGTCGGCGCGAAGCTCGCCGTCATCGGCGCGCCGGGCGCTGCGCCCGCCGCGGCTGCGGCTCCGGCCGCGCCCGCTCCGGTGGCCGCACCGGCTCCGGTCGCTGCCCCCGCGCCGGTCGCTCCGGCTGCCCCGGTCGCCGCCCCGGCTCCCGTCACTGCTCCGGCTCCCGTTGCCGCGCCGGCCCCGGTTGCCGCCCCTGTCGCGGCCACCCCGGCTGCTCCGGTCGCCGCTGCTCCGGCTGCCGCCGTCGAGGCGTCCGACGCCTACGTGACGCCGCTGGTCCGAAAGCTGGCCTCGGAGAACGGTGTCGACCTGGGCTCCGTCAAGGGCACCGGCGTCGGTGGCCGCATCCGCAAGCAGGACGTCCTGGCCGCCGCCGAGGCCGCCCGCGCCGCCGCTGCCGCCCACGCTGCGTCCGCTGGTGGGGCCGTGGCTGCCACCGGTGCCGCCAAGGCCCCGACGACCATCGCCGCGGCCTCCCCGCTGCGTGGTCAGACGGTCAAGATGACCCGCATGCGCAAGGTCATCGCCGAGAACATGGTCAAGGCCTTGCAGACCGCGGCCCAGCTGACCACGGTCGTCGAGGTCGACGTCACCAACATCATGCGGCTGCGCGCCCAGGCCAAGAACGGCTTCGCGGCCCGTGAGGGCGTCAAGCTCTCGCCGATGCCCTTCTTCGTGAAGGCGGCCGCCGAGGCGCTCAAGGCCCACCCGGTGATCAACGCGTCCCTCAACGACGCCGAGGGCACCATCACCTACCACGCCGTCGAGAACATCGGCATCGCGGTGGACACCGAGCGTGGCCTGATGGTCCCGGTCATCCACGAGGCGGGCGACCTCAACATCGCCGGCATCGCCAAGAAGACCGCCGACCTGGCCGCCCGCACCCGTGACGGCAAGGTCACCCCGGACGAGCTGTCCGGGTGCACCTTCACCATCACGAACACGGGCTCGCGCGGCGCGCTGTTCGACACCCCGATCTTCACCCCGCCGACCGTTGCCATCCTCGGCATCGGCGCGACGGTGAAGCGTCCGGTCGTCATCGAGAGCCCGGAGCTGGGCACGACCATCGCCGTGCGCGACATGGTCTACCTGGCCCTCTCCTACGACCACCGGATCGTGGACGGCGCGGACGCGGCCCGCTTCCTGGGCACGCTGAAGGCCCGCCTGGCGGAAGGCGCGTTCGAGGGCGACCTCGGGCTGTGACCTGCCTCAGCTCCAGCTGACGCCGTGGGCCCCACTCCCTTTCGGGAGCGGGGCCCACGGCGTTTCGCGTGCGGTCGGGCCCTTGGGCGACGATGCTTGGGGACGTGATGGACGAGACGGACTTCTGGCTGCTGATCGACGACACCCGGGACGCGTCCCAGGGCGACCCGGTCGAACACGCCGATCTGCTGGTCGAACGCCTCGTCGAGCGGACGCCCGACGAGGTGCTGGACTTCGCGCGGCTGTTCGAGGCCCGGATGGCGCGGGCGTGGCGTACCGATCTGTGGGGCGCGGCGGACCTGCTGCTCGGCGGGGCGGGCGAGGACGCCTTCGAGTACTTCTGCGCGTGGCTGATCGGCCAGGGCAGGGAGGTCTTCGAGGGCGCGCTGGTCGATCCGGACGACCTGTCGGTCCTCCTCCCCGACTTCGACGAGGACGAGGACGGCGACGCGGAGGAGCTGGGGTACGCGGGCGACCGCGCGTACGAGCAGCTGACGGGACTGCACATCCCCGATCTCGGACGGCGGACGAACGACCCGCTGGGGGCGGAGTTCGACTTCGACGACCCGAGGGTGATGGAGCAGCGGTTTCCCCGGCTCTGGGAGAGATACGGGGGGTGAGCGGACACCAACGCTGGAGGACGGCTCGGTCCGTGCGGCGCTCTACATGAGTGGTGGGTCACCCGTCACAGCTGGATGCCCATCAGCACGTCGTCCGCGTACTCACCGGCCAGCAGGAACTCCTCCGGCTGCACGCCGGTCACGGTGAAGCCCGCCTTCTCGTACAGCGCACGGGCCACGGCGTTCCAGCCGAGGACCCGCAGCGTCACCCGGCGCGCCCCCTCCGCACGGGCCTTCTCCAGCGCGGCGTCCACCAGCCTGCGGCCGAGTCCGTGTCCGCGCATCTCCGGCGCGACGCACAGGCCCTGGATCGAGCGGATGTGCGCGTTGCTCGGCAGCGGGATCGACTGGACCACGCGGACCCAGCCGACGATCTCGGGGCCGTCAGGACCCTGGCGCTCGGCGACGAGCATGTGCTCGGGCCGGTGCCGCTCGTCGCCGAAGGCGGTGCTGTCCTCGGTGGGCGGATCCGGCCGCTCGCTGACGTCGGAGACCGGGGACCAGCAGCGGTGGTCGAGGACGTAGACCGCATGGCCGTCGCTCCCGACCGCCGGACGAATGAGTGGCAGCGATTCTCCCGATTCCATGGCGGGAGCCTACGCGGTCCTTACGGGACCGCCTGATTGAATATCGGCATGCGCATCGCGGTCACCGGCTCGACCGGGCTCATCGGCTCCGCACTGGTCCGCTCGCTGCTGGACGACGGGCACGAGGTCGTCCGCGTGGTGCGGCGTGAGCCGCAGGAACGCGCCGACGGCAGCGTCGAGATCCGCTGGAACCCTCCCCTGCGCGCGATCGACCGCACGGGCCTGGCCGACGTCGACGCGGCGGTCCACCTCGCCGGCGAGGGCATCGCCTCGCATCGCTGGTCGGCCCGTCAGAAGCGCAGGATCCACGACAGCCGGGTCCTCGGCACGGCGACCCTGGCGGACGCACTGGCCGCACTCCCGCGCCGCCCCCGCGTACTGGTGTCGGCCTCCGCCGTGGGTTACTACGGCCAGACGGGCGACGCGGTCATCGACGAGTCGGCCCCGGCCGGCGGCGACTACCTGGCCCGCGTCTGCGTCGAATGGGAGGCCGCGACGGCTCCGGCGTCCGACGCCGGCATCCGCGTCGCCCACGCCCGCACGGGCCTGGTCGTCGGCGCGGACGGCGGAGCGTTCGGGCGGCTCTTCCCGCTGTTCAAGCTGGGCCTGGGCGGGCGGCTTGGCAGCGGCGAACAGTACTGGAGCTTCATCTCCCTGCGCGACGAGGTCGCGGCGCTCCGGCATCTGATCGACACGGCGGGCCTCTCCGGTCCGTTCAACTTCACGGCGCCGGTCCCGGTGACGAACGCGGAGATCACGGCCGCGATGGGCCGTGTGCTCAGGCGTCCCGCCGTCTTCGCCGTCCCGGAGTTCGCGTTGAAGGCGGCGCTGGGCGAGATGGCGGTCGAGGTCGTGGGCAGCCACCGCTGCGTGCCTACCCGACTCCTCGACTCCGGCTTCCGCTTCGCCCACCCCACGATCGACCAGGCCATCCAGGCCGCGCTGTAGTTGCACCATCAGGGGCGCGGGGCTCTGCCGATTTGCGACTCCTCCCCCCAGGCTTCGGCCGGGAGGTGCCGCCTGCGTGGGCGCGAGCCGGTCAGCGAATGGGTCAGTTGCACCATCAAGGGCGCGGAGAACTGCGCGACAAGCCACCCTGCGAGGTAGAGCCCCGAACGTTCAGGGCCATCCGCACTGGGGGGGGTTGCTCGCGCACGCAGTGAATCAAGCAGAGCCCCGCGCCCCTCGGGAGTTGCCACCTCGGGTGTTGCCTATACTCCCGGCAGCTTGCCTGCCGAAGGGCGCAGGTAGACCGCCCAGGTGACGATGAAGCAGATCACGTACGCCGCCAGGAAGGCCGCATACGCCGCGTCTCCGTTCTTGCTGGCCAGGAACGACTGGCGGAAAGCCACATTCACCAGCACCCCGCCGAACGCCCCGATCGCGCCCGCCATCCCGATCAGCGCGGACGCGCGCCTGCGGGAGTCCTGTTCCGCCTTCGCGGGGTCAGTGCCCGCCGCCACCGCGTCCCGCGCCTTCGCCTGGAAGATCGCCGGGATCATCTTGTACGTCGAGCCGTTGCCGATGCCGCTCAGCACGAACAGCGCCACGAAGCCCGTCAGAAACAGCGGCAGGGACTTCCCCTGCGAAGCGGCAAGCACCAGTCCCGCGCCCGCCGCCATCAGCGCGAACGTCACCAGCGTCACCTTCGCACCGCCCCAGCGGTCCGCCATCCTGCCACCCACCGGCCGCACCAGCGAGCCCAGCAGCGGGCCGAGGAAGGTGAGGTACGCGGCCTTCACCGGGGTGTCGAACTGGTGGTGGAACTGCACCTGTAGGACCTGTCCGAAGGCGAAGCCGAAGCCGATGAACGAGCCGAAGGTGCCGATGTACAGCAGCGACATCACCCAGCTGTGCGGCTCCCTGGCGACCTCGCGCAGCGCGCGCTTGTCGTTCTTCAGCGAGGGCAGGTTGTCCATCTTCAGCGCCGCGCCCAGCGCCGCCAGCACGATCAGCGGCAAGTAGACCAGCGGCACCAGCCGCGGCTGCGCCGCGCCCGCCGTGGCCAGCACCAGCAGACCGACCAGCTGCACCACCGGTACGCCGAGGTTGCCGCCGCCCGCGTTGATGCCGAGTGCCCAGCCCTTGAGCCGCTGCGGGTAGAAGGCGTTGATGTTCGCCATCGACGAGGCGAAGTTGCCACCGCCGACACCGGCCACACACGCAACCGCCAGCAGCGTCCCGTAGGAGACGCCGGGCCGCAGCACGATCCCGGCCAGCACGGTCGGGACCAGCAGCAGCAGTGCGCTGAACACCGTCCAGTTGCGGCCGCCGAACCTCGCCACCGCGAAGGTGTACGGCAGGCGCAGAACCGAGCCGAGCGCGGTCGGCAGCGCGGTGAGCATGAACTTGCCCGCCGCGTCGATGTGGTACTTCGGGCCGAGGAAGAGCACCAGCACCGACCAGAGGCTCCACACCGAGAAGCCGATGTGTTCGGAGAGGACAGAGAAGACCAGGTTCCGGCGGGCGACTGTGGCGCCCGCCTCCGCCCAGAATTCCTCGTCCTCAGGACGCCAGTCGGTGATGCCGCGTACCCGGCCGGCGCCCGCCGCCGTGCCGGTCTCGGCGGTCGTGCCTTCGCTTCCGACGACAGTGCTCATCAGCTTCACCCGTCAAGAGAGTTGGGAGGTTGATGCGAACGACGCTAGAAGCGGCGGGTTTCGGCCAAGGCCTCCTAGCCGGTCCGCCGTGCTACGGCTCGCGCACACCAGCGCCGACCAGCTGTGAGGACGCGTGCGCGGCGCTCCCGCCGGGCCCGCCGCGCACGCACCGGACCGGCCAGACCCGCAGCACCGCGGGCGTGCCGTCGGGCGCGGTGTCCTCGTCCAGGCACCGGCCGTCGCGCAGGTCGAAGACCTGCTTGTACATCGGCGAGGCCACCGTCGGCGCGTCGGCGCGGCTGCCGAGGATGCCGCGGGAGAGCACATACGCGCCGCTGAACGGGTCGCGGTTGTCCACCGCGTACAGCTCGCCCGACCGGGTGCGGAAGACCGCGACCTGCTCGCCGCCCGCGCTCAGCGCGGCGACGCCGCGACCCGGGATCAGCTGCTCGAAGTCGCAGACTCGCCTCCACACCGTGCCGTCAAAGATCTCGACGCTGCCGTTCAATGCACTGCCGTTCAATGCGCTGCCGTTCAATGCACTGTCATTCATGCCGTACGCACCTCCAGTCGGGGGCCGGCGACCAGCGCCGGGGCGAGGATCTGCCCGTCCTCTTCGGGGCGGGCGGGGCGGATCTGGCCGCGTTCGGGAACGAAGGTCACCGCCGGGTCCGGCGTACCGGGGGCGTTGACGAAGGAGGCGAAGCGGCTCAGCCGCTCGGGATCGGCCAGCACGGCCGCCCACTCGTCCTCGTAGGCGGTGATATGACGTGCCATCAGTGCGTCGAGGTCGGCACAGATGCCCAGTGAGTCGTCCACCACCACCGCGCGGACGTGGTCCAGGCCGCCCTCGATCCGGTCCAGCCAGAGCGAGGTGCGCTCGAGCCGGTCGGCGGTGCGGATGTAGAACATCAGGAACCGGTCGATCGTCCGGATCAGCGTCTCCCGGTCCAGGTCGGCCGCCAGCAGGTCGGCATGACGCGGCGTCATGCCGCCGTTGCCGCCGATGTAGAGGTTCCAGCCGGACGAGGTGGCGATGATGCCGAAGTCCTTGCCCTGTGCCTCCGCGCACTCGCGCGCGCAGCCGGAGACGGCTGACTTGAGCTTGTGCGGGGAGCGCAGCCCCCGGTAGCGCAGCTCCAGCTCGATCGCCAGACCGACCGAGTCCTGCACGCCGTAACGGCACCACGTCTCCCCGACGCAGGACTTCACGGTGCGCAGCGACTTGCCGTACGCGTGCCCGGACTCGAAGCCCGCGTCCACCAGGCGACGCCAGATCGGCGGGAGCTGGTCGACGCTCGCGCCGAAGAGGTCGATCCGCTGGCCGCCGGTGATCTTCGTGTAGAGGCCGAAGTCGCGGGCGATCTCGCCGATCGTGATCAGTCCGTCCGGGGTGATCTCGCCGCCGGGGATACGCGGCACGACCGAGTAGGAGCCGTTGCGCTGCAGGTTGGCCAGGAAGTGGTCGTTGGTGTCCTGCAGCGCGCTCTGTTCGCCGTCGAGAATGTGGCCGGTGTCGAGACTGGCGAGGATCGAGGCGACGACCGGCTTGCAGACGTCACAGCCCTCACCGGTCCCGTGGGCGTCGACCAGCTCGCTGAAGTTGGCGATCCCGGTCACCCTGACGATCGCGTAGAGCTCGGCGCGGGTGTACGCGAAGTGTTCGCACAGGCTCTTGTCGACGGTGGTACCGCTCGCCTCGAGCTCCTCCGCGAGGATCGTCCCCAGCATCTTCACGCAACTGCCGCAGCCCGTACCGGCCTTGGTGCACTTCTTGACCTCGGGGACGGTCGCTGCGCCCTGCTCGTGCACGGCGGAGCGGATCGCGCCCTTGGTCACGTTGTGGCAGGAGCAGATCACCGCGTCGTCCGGCAGCGCGATCGGCCCGGTGGCCGGGCCCAGTCCGGCCGGCAGGACCAGCTGCTCGGGGGCCGTCGTCAGCGGTTTCCCGCCGATGGCGAGCGGACGCAGCAGGCCGTAAGCCTCGGTGTCGCCGACCAGTACGCCGCCCAGCAGCTGCCCGTCGCGGCCGATGACCAGCTTCTTGTAGATGCCGGAGCGGCTGTCGCTGTAGAGGACGTCGAGCGAGCCTTCGGTCGCGCCGTGGGCGTCGCCGAAGCTGGCGACGTCGACGCCGAGCAGCTTGAGCTTGGTGGAGGTGTCCGCGCCGGTGAAGCCGTCCGCGGCGTCCTCCTCGCGGGGCCCGGCCGCCAGCGAGCGGGCGGCCGTCTCGGCCATCGCGTAGCCGGGCGCGACCAGGCCGTAGACCTTCCCGTCGGCGGCCAGCGCGCACTCGCCGATGGCGTAGACGTGCGGGTCACGGGTGCGGCAGCGCTCGTCCACGACGATGCCGCCGCGCTCGCCGACCGGCAGGCCGCACTCCCTGGCCAGCTGGTCCCTCGGCCGCACGCCCGCCGAGAAGACGACGAGGTCGGCGGGCAGCTCCCGTCCGTCGGAGAGGCCCATGCCGCGCACCCGGCCGTCCGGGCCGGTGAGGATGGCCTGGGTGCCCGCGCCGGTGTGGACGCTGACGCCCAGCTCCTCGATCTTGCGGCGCAGCAGCCGGCCACCGCCGTCGTCCACCTGGATCGCCATCAGGCGCGGGGCGAACTCGACGACGTGGGTCTCCAGGCCGAGCGCGGTCAGCGCGCCCGCCGCCTCCAGCCCGAGCAGACCGCCGCCGACCACGACGCCGATCGTCGCTCCTTCTCCCTCTCCCTCTCCCCCTCCCTTGACCGCGCCCCCGGCCTGGTCGCGGATCGCCTCCAGGTCCTCGATGGTCCGGTAGACGTGGCAGCCGGCCGCGTCGTGGCCGGGGACCGGCGGCACGAACGGGTAGGACCCGGTGGCCAGCACCAGCGCGTCGTAGTGCAGCACGCTGCCGGAGGCGGTCGTCACCGTCTGGGCGGCGCGGTCGATCGCGGCGACCGCGTCACTGAGGCGCAGGTCGATGCCGTGCTCGGCGAGGAAGCCGGGCGGGGTCAGCGACAGCTCCTCGGCGCTGGTTCCGGAGAACCAGGAGGTGAGATGGACTCGGTCGTAGGCGGGTCGCGGCTCCTCGGCGAGCACCGTGATCCGCCAGCCCGCGGCGGCCGGCTGCTCGACCAGGGCCTCCAGGAAGCGCTGGCCGACCATGCCGTGACCGACGAGGACGAGATCCTTGAGACGGCCCGGCCGTCCGGCCGCATGGGAGTTCAGCTGAGAGTTCGTCATCAGGAGGCTCCGTAAGAGGTCAGCAGGTGCAGGGGTGGACGGTCGGACAGCAGGTCGTCGCGTTCGTAGGCGCGGGTCAGGTCGCCGACGGTGGCCAGGTCGCCGAAGAGGATCGCCCCGACCAGCCGGTCCCCGCGCATGACGAGCTTCTTGTAGCTGCCGCGCGTCGCGTCGGTCAGCCGCAGCACGTGCAGCTCGGGGTCGGCGGCGGCGGCGTTCCGGTAGGGGGCGTCCTCGGCGTGGTCCTCGTCGACGTCCACCTCGCCGAAGGCGGCGTACTCCAGCGGCCCGGCGCTGAGCCGGGCCAGTGGACGGGAGCCGGTGTAGCGGGCGTCCGGGTCGGCGCCGGAGAGCCGGGCGGCGAGCACGTCGGCCTGGTCCCAGGCGGGCCCGGACAGTCCGTGGACGGTGCCGCGGTGCTGGGTGCAGTCACCGATCGCGTACACCTGCGCGGCGGAGGTGGCGAGCGTGTCGTCGATGACGACGCCCACGTCCACCGCCAGCCCGGCCGCGTGGGCGAGCGCGGTGCGCGGCCGGACGCCGCAGGCGAGGACGGTCAGGTCGGTGTCGAGGCGGTAGCCGTTGGCCAACTCGACGGCGCCCGTGGCGGTGAGGGCGCGGGCCCGGTTGCCGAGGTACACCTCGACGCCCAGCGCGCGCAGCCCGCCGCGCAGCGCCGCCGACGCCTGCGCGTCGAGTTGACGCTCGATCAGGTGCGGTCCCTGGTGCACGATCTCGACGCTGACTCCAAGCGCTGCCAGCGCCCGCGCCACACTGACGCCGAGCACGCCGCCGCCGACGACCACGGCGCGCTTGGCCTGCGTGGCGTCCTCGGCCAGCCGCGCGCAGTCGGCGAGGGTCCGCAGCGCGTGGACCCTGTCGCGCAGCCCACCCCCGTCGGGCCTGCGCAGACCGCGGATCGGCGGCAGCACGGGGTTGGCCCCGGTCGCGAGGACCAGCTCGTCCCAGGCCTCGATGCTGCCGTCGGCCAGCGTGAGGGTGCGCGCGCCGACGTCGAGGCCGACCGCCTCGCTGCCCGGCCGCAGCTCCGCGTCCCCGACCTGGAGCGCGATGGCCTCGGCGTCGTAGCGGCCGGTCAGCACGTCGGCGAGAAGGACCCGGTTGTAGGGGGCGCGCGGCTCGGCGCCGTAGAGGGTGACCCTGGCGGTCCCGCCCAGCGCCCGATACCGCTCGGCGAAGCGTGCGGCAGCCATCCCCGCGCCGACCACCGCGATGTGACGTCCGCCCGTGGTCATACCCGCCCCCGGCCCGTGGTGTCGCCCGCTGTGCGTGCCGCCGCCTCGACCGGAACTGCTGCCTCGACTGGAGCTGCCGCCTCGACCCACCCCGCTGTCTCGACCCACCCCGCCGCCTCGACCCGCCCCGCCGCCTCGACCCGGACGGCGCAGACCTTGAACTCAGGCATCTTCGAGGTCGGGTCCAGCGCCGGGTTGGTCAGCGTGTTGGCACGGCCCGCGCCCGGCCAGTGGAAGGGCATGAACACCGTGTCCGGGCGGATCGTGTCGGTGATCCGCGCGGGCGCCATGGCCCGGCCGCGCCGGGAGGTGACCGTCAGCGGGTCGCCCTCCGCGACCTGCAGCCGCCGCGCCAGCAGCGGGTGCAGCTCCACGAACGGCCCGGGTGCCGCCGCGTTGAGCGCGCCGACCCGGCGCGTCTGCGCGCCGCTCTGATACTGGGCGAGCACCCGGCCGGTGGTCAGGTAGAGCGGGTACTCCGCGTCCGGCTCCTCCGCCGCCGGGCGGTGCGTCACCGGCGTGAAGCGGGCACGGCCGTCCGGCGTGGCGAAGGCGTCGAGGAAGAGGCGCGGCGTGCCGGGGTGGTCCTCGGTCGGGCAGGGCCAGAAGACCCCGTCCTCGGCGCGGATCCGGGCGTAGCTGATGCCCGCGTAGTCCGCCTGGCCGCCGGCCGAGGCGCGGCGCAGCTCCTCGAAGACCGTCTCCGGGTCGTCGTCGAACCCGCGCTTGACGCCCAGCCGTTCGGCCAGCTCCCGCAGCAGCCACAGATCGCCGCGCACGCCCGCCGGTGCGTCCAGGGCCCGCTGACGCAGGATCACCCTGCCCTCCAGATTGGTCAGCGTGCCGGTCTCCTCGGCCCACTGCGCGCTCGGCAGCACCACGTCCGCCAGCTGCGCGGTCTCCGACAGCACCAGGTCGCTGACCACGAGCAGGTCCAGCGAGCCGAGACGACCGGCGATGTGGGCGGCGCGCGGCGCGGAGACGACGGGGTTGGAGCCCATCAGCAGCAGCCCGCGCACGCCGTCCGGGCCCGGCCGACCGAGGCTGTCGAGCAGCTCGTACGCCGAACGGCCGGAGTGCGGCAGCGCGTCGGGGTCCACGCCCCAGACGCCGGCGACGTGGGCACGGGCCGCCGGGTCCTCGATCGAGCGGTAGCCCGGGAGTTGGTCGGCCTTCTGGCCGTGCTCGCGACCGCCCTGGCCGTTGCCCTGCCCGGTCAGGCAGCCGTAGCCGGAGTGGAGGCGCCCGGCCTTGCCGGAGGCGAGGCAGAGGTTGATCCAGGCGCCGACGGTGTCCGTGCCCTTGCTCTGCTGCTCCGGGCCGCGCGCGGTGAGTACCATGCCGGTCCTGGCCCGGCCGAAGAGCCGCGCCGCCTCCCGCAGTTGCGCCGCGGGGACGCCGGTCAGCCGCTCGACCCGCTCGGGCCAGTGCGCCATCGCTGCGGCCCGCGCCTGCTCGAAGCCGGTGGTGCGCTCGGCGACGAAGTCGACGTCGACCATGCCGTCCGCGATGAGCAGGTGCAGCAGGCCGAGGGCGAGCGCCAGGTCCCCGCCGGGGAGCGGCTGCAGATGCAGATCCGCCTGTTCGGCGGTGCGGGTGCGGCGCGGGTCGACGACGATCAGGGTGCCGCCGTTCTCCCGCAGTTCGCGGAAGTAGCGGAGCGCGGGCGGCATGGTCTCGGCCGGGTTGCCGCCGACCAGGATCAGGCAGTCGGTGCGGGGGATGTCCTCCAGTGGGAAGGGCAGCCCGCGGTCGATGCCGAACGCGATCCGGTTCGCCGCGGCAGCCGAGGACATGCAGAAGCGCCCGTTGTAGTCGATGTTCGCGGTGCCGAGCGCGACCCGGGCGAACTTGCCGAGCTGGTAGGCCTTCTCGTTGGTCAGCCCGCCGCCGCCGAAGACGCCGACGGCGTCCGCGCCGTGCTCGGCCCGGATCGCGGCGAACCCGTCGGCCACCCGCTCCAGCGCCTCGTCCCAGCTTGCGGCGCGCAGTTCGCCGCGCCGCCCGTCCCGCATATCCCGCCCGTCCCGCCGGTCCCGCCGGTCCCGGATGAGCGGGGTGGTCAGCCGGGCGGCCGGGGCGAGCAGCGCGGCGGCGTTCTGTCCCTTGCCGCACAGCGCACCACGGTTGACCGGGAAGTCCGGCCGCTCGAGCACGTCCACCGAGCCCGCCGTGGGGGCGCTCAGGCGCATGCCGCACTGCAGCGAGCAGTACGGGCAGTGGGTGTCGGTGGTCGTCGTCATGTCCTCGACCTTGACCGGCGGGCGTTACGCGGCCTTGTCCCCCGTGTTGCGCGCACGGTACGCGTCCCTCACACCGCAGGTGGGACGGGGTGGGTTCGCGGACATCCGCCGTAACACGGCACGACGTTTCGCTAACGCGAGCGTGATGGCCAGGCAACCTCTCGGAAACCCGGGGGCCTGAGTCTGCGTCCATGGGCACTGCTGCTTCTCCCCCGGCCGACTCCCCAGCCGACTCCCCTGCCGACTCCCCAGCCGGCTCCCCGCTCGGCACGTCCTCCGTCGCGCCGCACGCTCCGCTGACCGGTTTCACCATCGGCGTGACCGCTGCGCGCCGCCGCGACGAGCTCGTCGCGCTGCTGACCCGGCGTGGCGCGCGCGTGGTCGAGGCGCCTGCGTTGCGGATCCTGCCGCTGGAGGACGACGTCGCGCTGCGCCGCGCCACCGAGCTCTGCCTGACCGCACCGCTGGACTACGTCGTCGCCACGACAGGTGTCGGCTGGCGCGGCTGGATGAGCGCGGCCGACGGCTGGGGTCGCGGCGCGGAGCTGTCCGCCGCCTGCCGGGACGCGGTGGTGCTCACCCGCGGCCCCAAGGCGACCGGCGCGGTGCGAGCCAGCGGCCTGGACGAGACCTGGTCCCCCGGCACCGAGGCCACGGACGAGCTGCTGACCTGGCTGCTCGCCCAGCCGCTCACCGGCCGACGGATCGCGGTGCAGGAGCACGGGCTGCCGCTGACCTCCTTCGCGGCCGCGCTGAGCGAACGCGGCGCGGAGGTGATCGCGGTCCCGGTCTACCGCTGGGCCCCGCCGGAGGACCCGGGCCTGGTCCGTCGCCTGGTCGAGCAGACGGTGCGCCGTGAGGTCCACGCCCTCACCTTCACCAGCGCGCCGGCGATCACCGCCTTCCTCGAGACTGCCGCCGCGGACGGCCTGCACGAGCAGGTACTGGAGGCCATGCGCACCGACGTGCTCCCGGTCTGCGTCGGCCCGGTCTGCGCCCGCCCGCTGGTCGAGGCCGGCCTGCCGGTGGTCTGGCCGGAGCGCGGTCGCCTCGGCGCGCTGGTGCGGACGCTGACGGAGACACTGCCCTCGCGCAGTCGCCAGGTCCTGCGGGTGGGCGGCCGCGACCTGGTACTGCAGGGCAGCGCACTGCTGGTCGACGAGGAGAGCTACTGGCTCTCCCCCAAGGGCGCCACGCTGCTGCGCGCGCTGGCGGAGAGACCCGGCTGGGTGCTCAGCCGCGCCGAGCTGCTCCGCCGCGCCTGGGCCGACTCGGACGCGGACGAGCACGCCGTCGAAGCGGCGATCGCCCGCCTGCGCCAGTCGCTCGGCCCGCACAGCGACCTGGTCCGCACCGTCCCCAAGCGCGGCTACCGCCTGGCGGCGGCGTGACAGCGCATTCCCCTTCCCCGGCGACCCCGCCGCCCTGGGGGCCCGCTCGGCCCACTGCCACGCCGCCGGTCCCCGGGCCTGCCGCTGCGTCAGCCACTGCGCCGCCCACCCGCCCGCCAGCCTCCAAGCCCGCCGACGCACCGGCCTCCGGACCTCCCGCCGCGACAGTCGCTCGGCCCGCCACCGCGCCGGTCACTGGGCCCACTGCCGCGCCGCCGCTCTCCGGCCCCGCCACTGCGCTGGTCAGTGCGGCGCACACCCGCCCGCCGGCCTCCAGGCCCGCCGGTGCACGGGCCTCCGGACCTGCCGCCGCACCGGCCGCTTGGCCTGCCGCCGCGCCGGTCACGGCGCCCACGCTGCTGGCGGTCGCCCACGGCACGCGTGACGCGGCGGGCGTCGCGGCGACGGAGGCGCTGGTCGCCGAGGTGCGCGCGTTGCGACCCGAACTGCACGTCGAGCGCTGCTTCCTCGACATCGCCTCCCCCTCGCTCCCCGAGGCGCTGGCCCGACTGCGCGGGGACGTGGTCCTGGTGCCGCTGCTGCTGGGCGCGGGCTACCACGTCCGGGTCGACATACCCGAGGCACTCGCGGCCGCGCCCTGGCTGCGCGCCCGCGTCGCCGCCGCGCTGGGCCCGGACCCGCTGCTGGTCGACGCGCTCACCGACCGGCTCGCAGAGGCGGGATGGCGGGCCGGGGAAGGGCCGGTCGTGCTCGCCGCCGCCGGATCCACCGATCCTGCCGCCAACGCCGACGCCGCCGCCATGGCCGCGCTGCTCCGTTCCCGCCTGCCCGGGACCGCCGAGGTCGTCCCCGCCTTCCTCTGCGCCGCCAGGCCGACCCCCGCCGAGGCCGTCGCCTCCCTGCGCGCGGCCGGACACGACCGGGTGGCGATCGCCGAATACCTGCTGAGTCCTGGGTACTTCGCCCGTCGCGCCGCCCGCACCGGCGCGGACGCCGGCGCGTGGCTCACCTCCGCCCCGCTCGGCACACACGACGCGCTCGCCCGCCTGGTCACCCTCCGCTACGACCAGGCCGTCACCGCCGGGGAGCACGCGTCGGCTCGCAGGTCCGCTGCGGGGCGTACGGGGGCACGCCCAGGGCGCATGCTCACGCCGGGGTACTGAGGGGCGCACAGCTGGCCCCGTTTCGCGACTCAGCGTGAGCAAAACCTGACACTGCGCCAAAGATGGCGCGAACATCCTTGTCTGAGCTGCTGCTTGATGGGGCATCACACTGGGAAGCCCCGGAAGCCATGCACCCGGAGGGAGCCGTCCGTGCCCGCAGCAGCCATCCCCACCCCCCTGCACCCGCGCCGTCGCAGCACCGATGTCGTGATCGTCGGAGCCGGTCTCGCCGGCCTCGCCGCGGCTCGGAGACTGAGCGCGTGCGGACTGTCCGTAACCGTCCTGGAGGCCGCCGACCACGTCGGAGGCCGGATGGCCGGGCAGGAGTACGAGGGGTACCGGCTCGACCACGGCACCCACCTCCTCAACAGCTCCTACCCCGAGCTCGCCCGCACGCTCGACCTCGCCGAGCTCGAACTGCGCCCGCTCAGCCCGGATGTGATGGTCCGAGTCGGCGGGGACGCCGGGCCGAACGACGGCAGAGGGCTGGGCAACGGCAAAGGGCTGGGCAACGGCAAAGGGCTGGGCAGCAGCAAAGCATCGGGCGCCGGCAAGGGGTCGAGCGGCGACCGCCGCTATCGGCTCGGCGCCCCCACGACCGCCCGCGCCGCACTGGACGCCGCCCGCGCCCCCATCGGACGCCCGTGGGACAAGGCCAGGCTCGGCGCCAACCTCGCCCGCCTCGCCGGGACCCCCGTCGAGCGCCTGATGGCCCGCCCGGAGCGCACCACCGCCGAGGCCCTTGCCCAACGCGGCATCCCCGCCGCCACCGTCGACGGCTTCCTACGTCCGCTGCTCACCGCGCTGCTGAGCGACCCCTCGCTGCGCACCAGCAGCCGCGTCGCCGACCTGGTCCTGCGCGGCTATGCCCGCGGTCGCCTCTGCCTGCCCGCCCAGGGCGTCGGGGCGGTGCCGCTGGCGCTCGCGGAGCGGCTCCCCGCCGGGGCCGTCCGGGCCGGCGTCCGCGCCACCGGCATCGCCACCGACGGCGTCGAGACGGAACGCCACGGCCGCTTCGCCTGCCGCGCCGTTCTCATCGCCACCGACGCCCGCTCCGCCGGCGAACTCCTCCCCGGCCTGCATCAGCCGGAGCACCACCCCGTCACCACCTACTACCACGGGGCAGACGCCTCCCCGCTCGCCGAGCCGCTGCTCCTGCTCGACGCGACGCCCGGGGCCCTGGTCTCACACTCCCTGGTGCTCAGCGAGGTCGACCGCTCCTACGCGCCGAGCGGCGCGCTGATCGCCTCCACCGTGCTCGGTCATCGCGCCTCCGTCCCCGCGGAACCGGCGGTCCGCCGCGCCCTCGCCCGCCTCTACGACGTGGACACGCGCGGGTGGCGCTTCCTGACGGTCCGCCACTTCGTGGACGCGCTGCCCGCGATGCCGCCCCCGCACGTGTTCCGTCGCCCGGTGCGGGTGCTGCACGGCCTGTACGTGTGCGGGGACCACCGGGACACCAGCTCCGTCCAGGGCGCACTCGTCTCCGGACGCCGCGCCGCGGACGCGCTGCTGCGCGACCTCGGCGTGCTCCGTCCGCAGCCCGCGACGGCGGGAGAGCTGGCGGCATAGGCCGGTGCGGGGCCCGGCCTGCGGCGCCGAGCCAACCCGTCAGAACACACCACCCGTCAGATGACGCCCGCGGCCCGGGCCGCCTCCTCGAAGGCCCGGACCGACGGGTTGCCCCGGTACGGCGCCAGTCGACGCGCGAAGTCCCGCAGGTACTCCACCGCGCGCAGCGACCGCATCTCCGTCACCCCGCGCAGCGCCTCCGTCGCCGCCGCGCACGCCTCGTCGAGCTCGCCCAACCCCAGCCGCGACGTCGCCAGCACCACCCGGCAGAACACCCGGCTGCGCGCGTACGTCTGCGGTCGCAGGTGCAACGAGCGCTCGGCGTGCTGCGCGGCGGGACGCCACTGCTGCAGGTCGCGGTAGCAGTGTGCGAACTCGTCTGCCAACTGGGCCTCGTCGAAGAACCGCGCCCAGCTCGGCAGTTCGTCGCCGCCGTGCGAGGCCTGCAGGGCGCGCTCGGCGCGAACCAGCGCCGAGGTACAGGACCGGGCGTCCCCGAGCAACCCGTGGCCGCGCGCCTCGGCCGCATGCATCAGCGCCTGCACCGCCATCGGCGCCGTACTGCCCACGCCCTGCTGCGCGACACGCGCCAGCTGCACCGCCTCCCGGCCGTGGCCGAGGTAGACGGCCTGCCGACTCATCGTCACCAGCACATATCCGCCGTAGAGCCGGTCGTTGGCCGCCTGGGCGAGCCGCAGCGACTGGACGAAGTAGCGCTGGGCCAGTCCGTGCGCGCCGATGTCGTAGGAGGTCCAGCCCGCCAGCCGGGTCAGATCCGCGACCGCGCCGAAGAGCGCCCGCCCGATCGCCTCGCTGTAGCGGCCGCGCAGCATCGGCTCGGCCTCGCTCTCCAGGTACCTGATCAGCGCCTGCCGCGCGTGCCCGCCGCCGTAGGCGTTGTCGAGCGCCCGGAAGAGATCCCCCACCGCGCGCACCGCCGCGACGTCCCCCCTGCTGACGCGCTGCACCCCGCGCGGTGAACCCGCCGACTGCTCCCCGGCACCGCCCGCGCTCTTGACTCCCGCCTTGGGCCCGGTCTTGGCCCCTGCCTTGGCGCTGCCTGCCCTGGCCACTGCGGCACCGGCCCCGGTCGAAGTGGCCGGGCCTGCTTGGGCAGGGCCTGCTGCTGCCGGGCCCGTGCGGCGCGCCTGGGTCGGGATGCCGGCGCGGCCGAAGTCCTGCGGGGTCTCCCGCGCGACCCGCTCGTCCGTGCGCCCGATCAGCCAGTCCCGGCTCGGCACGACCAGCCCCGCTGGGGTGAACGCGATCCGGCGCAGCTCGCTGTGCGCGCCGGTGTCCTTGCGCCACATGCTGGCGACGATGTCGACCGCCTCGGCCGGGCTCTCGGCGAACTCCAGCCCCGCGTAGACGGGCGCGCAGGCGTCCAGGCCCAGATCCTGCGCGGTGAGGCGTCGCCCCAGCCTTCGGGTGAAGACCTCAGCGATCAGCGCCGGCGTCGCGCCACGCGGCTGCTGGCCTCGGAGCCAGCGGGTGACGGAGGTCTTGTCATAGCGCAGGTCGAGTCCGTGCTCGCTGCCGAGTTGGTCGACCCTACGGGCCAGCCCGGCATGAGAGAAGCCGGCCTCCTCGATCAGCGTCGAGAGCCGCTGGTTGTACTGCAACCGCTCCGCGCCGCCGCCCGCGCCCTCATCCGCCTCGGCACCCGCCGCGCTGCTCTTCGCCGCACTGCTCTTCGCCGCACTGCTGCCGGCCGCGCTGCTGTTCGCGGCGGGAGATTCCGGCACACGGGGTGGCCCGACCCGCTGAGCGTGCTCCGCGCGGGCATCGAGCGGCGGTCGATCGGTCACTGGCCGTTGGGGCATGTGGCACACACCTTCCGGGAGCCCGCGCCGGAGAACGCCGTGAGCTCCCTAGGGGAACGGCGTGAATGTAGCGAGCATTTGGAGTCCGTGACCGGTTACGAGCGGACAATCGTCCGAACGGGTGAAGGCCGCCCCTCGTACCGGGGAAGATGCGACGCATGGGGCGACGCCCAGCCGCGACGCGCTCGCCACCCGCCTGCCTCCGTTCCGCCGTGCGCCTCCGCGTGCCCCCTTCTGTCCCCCGCCTGCCCGCCGACCGCCCGCCGACCGACGGCCAGCCGACGGCCCGCCGACCGCGTCCCTGGCGTCGCCCGCCACAGGACTCGTCCGCTCTGTGGTGACAGCCCACATGGGAGCCCCCGCTCCGGCGGCCTACCGTCTCCGGCCATGGAGAGCACCCACAGCACCTTTCTGGCCGGGCGGAAGGCCCTGGTCACCGGCGCGGCCAGCGGCATCGGCCGAGCCTGCGCGCACGCTCTGGCCCGGTCCGGCGCCGGCGTGTACGTCGTGGACCGGGCGGCCGACGCGGCCAAGGCCGTGGCGGAGGAGATCGGCGGCACCGCGCTCGTCGTCGACCTGTCCGACCCCGAAGCCGTGGACGCACTCCCGGACGACGCGGACATCGTCGTCAACAACGCGGGCTTGCAGCACGTCGCCCCGGTCCACGAATTTCCACCGGAGCGCTTCACGCTGATCCAGCGGGTGATGGTCGAGGCACCCTTCCGGATCATTCGCCGCACGCTTCCCCACATGTACGCCAGTGAATGGGGACGCATCGTCAACATCTCGTCCGTGCACGGGCTTCGGGCCAGCCCGTTCAAGTCGGCCTATGTCACCGCCAAGCACGGTCTGGAAGGCCTGAGCAAGGTCGTCGCCCTGGAGGGCGCGGCCCACGGCGTGACCAGCAACTGCGTCAACCCCGGCTACGTCCGTACCCCGCTGGTCGAGGACCAGATCGCCGACCAGGCCCTGGCCCACGGCATCTCCGAGGCGGACGTGATCGACCGGATCATGCTCGACCGCACAGCCATCAAGCGCCTCATCGAACCGGCCGAGGTCGCCGCCGCCGTCCTGTGGCTCTGCTCACCGGGTGCCGCCAGCGTCACCGGCGCCTCCCTCCCCATGGACGGCGGCTGGACCGCCCACTAGCCCACCGCCCCGGCTGCTCCACCTCCCCCACCCCTGCTTCAACTGCCCACCCCACCAGCCCCTCACGGAAGGCCCCACTGTCGTGGCAACCGAAACCGCACCCGCCCGGATCCCCAGAGGCCTCACCAAGGTCGTCGGCGCCAGCCTCATCGGCACGACCATCGAGTGGTACGACTACTTCCTCTACGGATCCGCCGCCGCCCTCGTCTTCGGCAAGGTCTTCTTCCCGAAGGCCGACCCGCTCACCGGCACCCTGCTCTCGTTCCTCACCTACGCGATCGGCTTCGCGGCCCGGCCCATCGGCGCACTGGTCTTCGGCCACTTCGGCGACCGGCTCGGCCGGAAGAAGCTGCTGGTGATCAGCCTGCTCATGATGGGCACCGCGACCGCCCTGATCGGCTGCGTCCCCGGCTACGCCACCCTCGGCGCCGCCGCGCCGATCCTGCTCACGGTGCTCCGGCTCGTGCAGGGCTTCGCCCTCGGCGGCGAATGGGGTGGCGCGGTGCTGCTCGTCTCCGAGCACGGAGACGCCAAGCGCCGTGGCTTCTGGGCCTCCTGGCCACAGGGCGGCGCACCGCTGGGCAACCTGCTCGCGGTCGGCGTGCTCTCGCTGATGACCACGGTGCAGACGGACGCGGCCTTCGTCGCCTGGGGCTGGCGGATCCCCTTCCTGCTCTCCGCACTGCTGGTCGGCGTCGGTCTCTGGATCCGGCTCGGCGTGGACGAGTCGCCGCTCTTCAAGGAGGCACAGCAGCGCGCCGAGGCCCGCAAAGCCACCGGCGGCCACGAGCAGCCGCCACTGATCGCGGTACTGAGGCAGCACTGGCGGGACATTCTGGTCGCCATGGGCGCGCGGATGGCGGAGAACATCTCCTACTACGTGATCGTCACCTTCGTCCTGGCCTACTGCGTCGAACACCTCAAGCTGCAGAAGCAGACCGCACTCAACGCCGTACTGATCGGCTCGGCCGTGCAGTTCTGCCTGATACCGCTGTTCGGTGCGCTCTCGGACCGGATCGGCCGCAAGCCCGTCTACCTGTTCGGAGCGGTCGGCACCGGTGCGTGGGCCTGGGCCTTCTTCGCCCTGCTGGACACCAAGTCGTTCCCGGCGCTGGTGCTGGCGGTGACGATCGGTCTGGTCTTCCACAGCGCGATGTACGCGCCCCAGGCGGCCTTCTTCTCCGAGCTCTTCGAGACTCGAATGCGCTTCTCCGGTGCATCCATCGGCGCCCAGTTCGCGTCGGTGGCCGCGGGCGCACCCGCCCCGCTGATCGCCGTCGCGCTGCTGCAGTCCTATGGGAACTCGACCCCGATCTCCGTCTACGTCAGCCTCGCGGCGGTGGTCACGGTCGTGGCCCTGCTCTGCGCCCGCGAGACGCGCGGCAGCGCCCTGGACCGGCCCGAGCCCGGCGCCGAGACCACGGCCCTCACCGAGTCGGCCTCGGTCTGACCATCCCCGACCCACGGGGGCGCCCGCGGCCACGCGATGGGCGCCCCCGTGACAGACCCCCCGTGACACCGCCCACTCCTCCTGCCACGATGGCCCGCACCATGCACGCATCGCCCGAAGACAACACCCCCAACACCGCCCCCGCCATCGACCCCGGCTCCGCCCCCGAAGCCGCCCTGTCCGGCCCGTCCGGCCCGTCCGGCCCGTCCGCTGACGCCGCGGAGCGGCTGCTGCGCCTGCTCGCCGACGGCGCGTCCGCCGAGGAGCTCGGCGAAGCGGGCGCCGGTACGCCGGCCGCCGCCGGCCTGGCGCTGCGAGTCCACCGCACCCTCGCCCAGCACCGCCGCCGCGAGGCCCAGTTGACCGCGCTCTTCGACACGGCGACCGACCTGGCCGCCTCCCGCGACCTCGACGCGGTCCTGCAGGCGATCGTCCGACGGGCCCGGATGCTGCTCGGCACCGACCTCGCCTACCTCACCCTGCCGGACGAGGCGGCTGGCGATACCTACATGCGGGTCACCGACGGATCCGTCTCACCGCTCTTCCAGACGCTCCGGCTGGAGCTCGGCGAAGGCCTCGGCGGCCTGGTCGCACAGACCGCGCGCCCCTACGCCACGCCCGACTACCGCACCGACAGCCGCTTCCACCACACCCGGAACATCGACGCGGGCGTCCTGGACGAGGGCCTCGTGGGCATCCTCGGCGTGCCACTACTGCTGGAGAAGCAGGTCATCGGCGTCCTCTTCGCCGCCGATCGCAGCCCCCGTCCCTTCTCCCCGGACGAGGTCGCTCTGCTCTGCACGCTGGCCGCGCACGCGGCGATCGCCATCGACACCGCCCGCGCCCTGGACGACACCCGCGCCGCGCTCGCCGACCTGGCCGAGGCCAACGCCGTGATCCGCGAGCACTCGGCCGCGATCCAGCGCGCCGAGGAGGCCCACGACCGCCTCACCGACCTGGTCCTGCGCGGTGGCGAGATCACGGCTGTCGCGGAGGCGGTCTCGGCGCTGCTCGCCGGGGAGATCACCGTCCTCGACCCCGACGGCCAGCCCCTCGCCGGCGCGGCGCTGACTGCCGACATGCCGACCGCCGCCATCGAGGCGCTGGTCGCCGAATCCCGTGCGAGCGGCCGAGCAGTCGAGGCCGGCGGGCGATGGGTCTGTGCGGTGCTGGCGGGCCAGGAATTGCTGGGAAGCCTCGTCCTGAGCGGGCGTCCGCTGCTGGAGGACGCCGACCGGCGGCTCTTCGAGCGCGGCAGCGTCGTCACCGCGCTGCTCCTGCTGCTGCGCCGCTCCGTCGCCGAGGCCGAGAACCGGGTTCGCGGCGAACTGCTGACCGACCTGCTGGGCAGCCCCGACCGGGACCCGGCCGGTCTGGTCCAGCGCGGCCTGCGGCTCGGCGTCGACCTGCGCCGCCCGCATCTGCTCCTCGCCGCTCAGGCCTCCACCCCGTCGAACGCCGCCGCATCCCGGAGCAAGCTGGCCGGCGCCGCCACGCGGTTGCTCTTCGGCCGCGGCGGGATCAGCGCAGAGCACGGCGACACCGTCGTCCTGCTCCTCCCCGCAGGCGCGGAACCCGTCTCGACGGCCGCCGCGACAGCCGCAGCGCAGCTTTCCCAGCTCACTGCGCTGCCCGTCACCGTCGGCGCGGCCGGCCCGGCCGGGGGTGTGGCGCGGCTCGCCGCCGCCCACGCCGAGGCCCTGCGCACGCTTCGGGCCTTGCGGGCTCTGGGCCGTGAGGGGGACGGCGCCTGCGCTGCGGACCTGGGCTTCCTCGGCGTGCTGCTCGGCGAGGGCCATGACGTGAGCCGCTTCGTCCGCGAGACGCTCGGCCCCCTGCTGGAGTACGACGCCCGGCGTGGAACCGAGCTGGTCCGCACCCTCGACGCGTACTTCGCCTGCGGCGGCAGCCTCACCCGGGCGAAAGACGCGCTGCACGTGCACGTGAACACCGTCGTCCAGCGCCTCGACCGGGTGGAGGCGCTGCTCGGCCGGGACTGGAGCTCCCCCGAGCGAGCCCTGGAACTCCAGCTCGCGCTCCGCCTGCATCTGCTGACGGAGTGAACCCTGAGCCTCCCCTGCCGCGCCTCGCCGAGCCCGCTGCCCGGCCCGCTGCCCAACCGCTCGTCCTACGCCTCGCCCTGCGCCAATCCCTTGAGCACCAGGGCGACCACGGCCTCGAACTCCCCGTCCACACCAGGCCGGGACCACTCCCCGGCGTAGCCAGGGTCGTGATAGTGCGCCGTGGCCTGGAAGACCACGTGCCCGAGCAGGTCCGGATCTCCTGCGGCGAAGGAACCCTCCTCCTGGCCTGCCTGGATGATCCCGGCGATCTGGCTCTCCAGATCGGTCAGGTGCTCCGCGATCAGCTCACTGTTCTCCCCCACCAGCACCTGATAGGTCTCGAACAGCTCGGGATCCGCGAGCGCCTTCTCCTGCTTGGCTCGGAACAGTGCCGCCAGCCAGAGCCTGAGCCGCTCCCGCGGCTCCTCCGGCCCGGCGGCGATACCCGGCAGCTTGGCGTGGGCGCGGTCGAGCCAGCGGCGGGTGACCGCGCCACGCAGCACGGCCTTACTGGGGAAGTGACGGTAGACCGTGCCGTGGCTGACGCCGAGCGCACGGGCGACGTCCACCACCGTGGCCTTCGCCGGACCGTACCGGCGCAGGACATTTTCTGCTGTCTGCAGGATGTCCTCAGGGGTGAGCGCTGCCTCCGCCATTTACCTCTCGCTGTCCAGATGAGCCATCTGCGCAGCAACATACCGGTCGCCCGAGGCGGCGCCGCGCGGTACGGCTGCCTCGATGGCCGCCAGGTCCGCCGGCTCCAGTACCAGCTCGGCAGCGCCCAGCGCCTCGTTCAGCCGCTCCCGACGACGGGCGCCGACCAGCGGGACGATGTCCTCGCCCTGGGCCAGCACCCAGGCGATCGCCACCTGCGCCACCGAGGCGCCCTTGGCCTCGGCGACCCCGCGCAGCGCCTCGACCAGCTTGAGATTGGCGTCCAGGTTGTCGCCCTGGAAGCGCGGGCTCATCCCTCGGAAGTCGCCTGCGGCAAGCTGCCGGTCGGCCTGCCAGTGGCCGCTGATCAGGCCCCGCGAGAGCACGCCGTAAGCGGTGACGCCGATGCCAAGCTCGCGAACGGTCGGCAGGATCTCAGCCTCGATGCCGCGCGAGACCAGCGAGTACTCGATCTGCAGATCGGAGATCGGGTGCACCGCGTGGGCCCGGCGCAGCGTCTCTGCGCCCACCTCGGAGAGACCTATGTGCCGGACATGGCCCGCCTGGACCATCTCCGCGATCGCGCCGACCGTCTCCTCGATCGGCACACTCGGGTCGAGCCGGGCCGGGCGGTAGACGTCGACGTAGTCCGTGCCGAGCCGGCGCAGGGTGTAGGCCAGCGCCGTCTTCACGGCCGCGGGCCTGGCGTCGTAGCCGATCCAGTTGCCGTCGTAGTCGCGCTGGGCGCCGAACTTCACGCTGATCGCGACCTCGCCCCGGGCGCGGCCGCTGCTGCGCAGCGCGTCGCGGATCAGGAGTTCGTTGTGGCCCATGCCGTAGAAGTCGCCCGTGTCGATGAGCGTGAGGCCGGCGTCGAGGGCGGCGTGGATCGTTGCCGTGGACTCGGCCTCGTCGGCCGGACCGTAGAGATCGGACATCCCCATCGCGCCCAGACCGAGCAGGGAGACGACGGGACCGTCAGTGCCAAGAGTGCGTTCCTTGAGTGCCATGATTCGAGTATGCAAGATGGGCTGACAGATTTCAATATCTGTCACTCGTTCGAGCGGATGGGCACGTGAGAGCGGAAGGAACAGAAAGGCCGGGCCGTAAGGTTGCGTGGAGCAGTACAGAGACGTGCAGCAGTACGGCGACGTGCAGCAGCACAGAGACGTGCAGCAGCACAGCGAAGGCGAGGAACCCCGTGAGCAGCGACCTGCGCTTCGTCCCCCTCGGCGGCGGCGAACGCGTCCCGTACCAGGAGGCCCTGGACGAGCAGTTGCGGCTGCACGCCCTGCGCGTGGCCGACGAGATCCCGGACACCGTGCTACTGCTGGAGCATCCGCCGGTCTACACCGCCGGACGGCGCACCCGCCCGGAGGACCGCCCGCTCGACGGCACCCTGGTCGTCGAGGTCACGCGCGGGGGCGAGATCACCTGGCACGGCCCCGGCCAGCTGATCGGCTACCCGATCATCAAGCTCGACGAGCCCATGGACGTCGTCGCCTACGTCCGCCGTCTGGAAGAGGCGCTGATCCTCGCCTGCGCCGAGTTCGGCGTCCGGACCAGCCGGATCGAGGGACGCAGCGGGGTCTGGGTGCTCGGCGAGGAGATACCGGACGCGCGGGTCGACGAGTCCCAGGTGGTGAACATCGGCGCGCTCACCCTCCGCATGGGCGCGAAGCTCGGCCTCGACCCACGCCTGGCCGGCCCCGAGTACGCCCCCTCCAACGCCGGCCAGCGCGGAGACGATCGCAAGCTCGCCGCGATCGGCGTTCGCGTCGCCCGCGGCGTGACGATGCACGGCTTCGCGCTCAACTGCAACCCGGACATGACCTGGTTCGACCGCATCATCCCCTGCGGCATCCGCGATGCGGGTGTCGCCTCGCTCAGCAGCGAGCTGGGGCGTGACGTCACCGTCGCCGAGGCGCTCCCTGTCGTCCAGCGCCACTTCGCCGAGATCTTCGCCCAAGCGCCGCCCGAGGCCCCCCAGTCCGCGGCCCCGCAACCCGGACCCATGGCCTCCGCAGTCTGATCCCATGACCCTGGCGGCCTGAGCCCCGGAACAACCACCCAACCGCAGGCGTACCCTAGTGTCCGCACTGAATTTCGAAGATAGGGAGCCGCACGTGTCCGCTGTCGCACCCGACGGCAGGAAGCTGCTGCGTCTGGAGGTCCGCAACAGCGAGACCCCCATCGAGCGCAAGCCCGAGTGGATCAAGACCCGGGCGAAGATGGGCCCCGAGTACACCGAGCTGCAGTCCCTGGTGAAGCGCGAAGGTCTGCACACGGTCTGCCAGGAGGCCGGCTGCCCGAACATCTTCGAATGCTGGGAGGACCGCGAGGCCACCTTCCTCATCGGCGGCGACCAGTGCACGCGGCGCTGCGACTTCTGCCAGATCGACACCGGCAAGCCCGCCGAGTTCGACCGCGACGAGCCCCGTCGCGTTGCCGAGTCCGTGCTCACGATGGACCTCAACTACGCCACCATCACCGGCGTCGCCCGCGACGACCTGGAGGACGGCGGCGCCTGGCTCTACGCGGAGACGGTCCGCCAGATCCACGCCGTCACCGCCGACCGCGCCACCGGGCGCACCGGCGTCGAGCTGCTGATTCCCGACTTCAACGCGGTCCCCGAGCAGCTGGCCGAGGTCTTCTCCTCCCGCCCCCAGGTGCTGGCGCACAACATCGAGACCGTGCCGCGCATCTTCAAGCGGATCCGTCCCGGCTTCCGCTACGAGCGCTCCCTCAAGGTCATCACCGAGGCCCGCGCGGATGGCCTGGTCACCAAGTCGAACCTGATCCTGGGTATGGGCGAGACCCGTGAGGAGGTCAGCGAGGCCCTGCGCGACCTGCACGAGGCCGGCTGCGAGCTGATCACCATCACCCAGTACCTGCGCCCCTCCCCCCGACACCACCCCGTCGAGCGCTGGGTCAAGCCGCAGGAGTTCGTCGAGCTCCAGGAGGAGGCCGAGGAGATCGGCTTCGCCGGCGTCATGTCCGGCCCCCTCGTCCGCTCCTCCTACCGCGCCGGCCGCCTCTACCGGCAGGCCCTGGAGCGGCGCGGCGCCGCTGCGGTCTGACGCAGCCACGATGTCGTCCGAGTACCGCTCTGTGACGTCTGTCGCACACCTTTCACGGGGGTTTGACCGACTGGTCATGGAGCGGTAACACGGAGTGGCGAGTATGGCCTGGTAACCCGAGGGGAGACGGTCACCATGCAGTTCGCACACAACGTCACCACGGCCCTGCGGATGGCGGAGTCCCTGCTCCTCGGCAGTGGTCAGCAGACAGCCCGGCGCAACGCCTGGGACGCGGTCTGCGAGAACCGCCGCCACGCGCAGGACCGCCAGGAGACCGAGCGCGTGCTGCTCCGCGCCGTGCGGTAGCGCATCGCCACCGGTACACATCGCCACCGGTACACATCGCGACCGGTACACATCGTGACTGGCCGCATCACGACTGGGACACAGGCGGCGTTCGGTCGACACCAGGCTTGGGCAACGGCAGGTCCCGCCCCGTACCATGAACCACATGGCGAGGCAGGAAAACTCCGATAACCCTGGACGGCTCTCTCAGATCCGTCAGGCGTACACCATGACCCAGCGGGTCGACCCGAAGATCGGTCTCATCGTCGGCGGCGTCGGGCTCGGCATCTTCGCGGTGCTTCTCGCCATCGGCTTCGGGATCGGCCACCCGATCTACTTGGGCATCCTGGGCTTCGTGCTCGGCCTGCTGGCCGCCGTGGTGATCTTCGGCCGGCGTGCAGAGAAGGCCGCCTTCGGTCAGCTCGAAGGCCAGCCCGGTGCCGCGGCCGCGGTGCTCAACAACATCAAGCGCGGCTGGAACATCCAGCTCGTCGTCGCGGCCAACCGCAACCAGGACGCGGTGCACCGAGCGGTCGGCCGTCCGGGCGTCGTGCTCGTGGGCGAGGGCAACGTCAACCGACTCCGCCCGATGATCGCGGCCGAGAAGCGGAAGATGAGCAAGGTCGTCGGCGACGCCCCGGTGATCGACATCGTCGTGGGCAACGACGAGGGCCAGATCCCGCTCAAGAAGCTGCAGATGCACATGGCCAAGCTCCCCCGCGCGATCTCCGGCGCCCAGGCCACCCAGATCAACGACCGCCTGCGCGCGATGGGCGACCTGATGGCCAACGCCCCGGTCCCGAAGGGCCCGCTCCCCAAGGGCGCGAGGATGCCCAAGGGCGCCGGCAAGACGCGCTGACCCGGCTCCGACCCGCACGAACAGGCCCCGGCCGGTCCACACGGACCGACCGGGGCCTCTCTACGTTCCTGACCCGAGTGCCTCAGACCCGAGTGCCTCAGACTCGAACCAAGCAGACCCGAGGCATGCCGCAGACCCGAGCCAATGCCTCAGACCCGGACCTCGACCGTCCCGACGGCCTTGTCGTGCAGCCCGCGGCCGTCACGGTCCCAGATCAGCGCGGGCACGGCCAGCACCAGCAGGAAGGTCCGCAGCGCCACCTGGCCGATCCCGGCGCGCCGACCGTTCAGGCTGATCACTCGCAGTCCGAGCAGTTTCTTGCCCGGCGTCGCCCCGGCCGTGCTCAGCGTCAGGACGCTGACCAGGAAGAACAACACCATGATCCAGATGTTGACCTTGCTCACGTCGCGATTGACGATCAGCGCGTAGGCGACCAGATAGCAGAGCATCCAGTCGATGAAGATCGCCGCCAGCCGTCGGCCTGTGCCGGCGATCGACCCGGGCCCTTCCTCCGGCAGCCCCAGGCGCTTGCCCCGGTACCCGAATTCGGCGCCCATCTGCTCGGCGCCCGTTCGCGGACCCTCGATCCAGCTTCCAATGGCTTTACGGCTCTCATCCACGTCACCACAGTAGCCCGGTACTCCACCGCGTCCGGAAAGCACCCCCGACGCCGCCTCCCGTCCCTCCAAAGATGTCTAGACCACTCACCGACGAGTGAACCCGCTCTCCGCCGCTGACACCCCGATCGAGCAGGAACGATGCGGGTTGTGCGGCCGTTGACGAGTTGCGGTTAACATCCGTGAAACATATGGGTCACGGCCGAGAAACGGCCGCTTCCTATGGTTTTCAGCACCGGTATCGCCGGACGGGACCGGCGATCCGCACCCGCAATCCCGGCGACTGCCGGGGCCGAGGAGGATGGATGTTCAACAACGCCGACGAGGTGTCGCGCTACATCTCGGACAACGACGTCAAGTTCGTCGATGTCAGGTTCTGTGACCTGCCGGGTGTCATGCAGCACTTCACCGTGCCCGCCTCGGCTTTTGATCCGTCCGAGATGCTGATGTTCGACGGTTCGTCGATCCGCGGCTTCCAGGCGATCCACGAGTCCGACATGGGCCTGGTCGCTGACCTCGGCACGGCCCGCCTGGACCCGTTCCGCAAGGACTCCACCCTCAACATCAACTTCTTCATCCACGACCCGATCACCGGCGAGCAGTACAGCCGCGACCCGCGCAACGTGGCCAAGAAGGCCGAGGCCTACCTCGCCTCCTCCGGCATCGCCGACACCGCGTACTTCGGCCCCGAGGCCGAGTTCTACGTCTTCGACGACGTGCGCTTCGAGACCAAGGCCAACCGCTCGTTCTACGAGATCGACTCCGAGGCCGGCGCCTGGAACACCGGCCGGGTCGAGGAGGGCGGCAACCGCGGCTACAAGGTCCGCTTCAAGGGCGGTTACTTCCCGGCCCCGCCGGTCGACCACTTCGCCGACCTGCGCGCCGAGATGTCCCTGGAGCTGGCCGCGGCCGGACTGCAGGTCGAGCGCCAGCACCACGAGGTCGGCACGGCCGGCCAGGCGGAGATCAACTACAAGTTCAACACGCTGCTCGCCGCGGCCGACGACCTGATGCTGTTCAAGTACATCATCAAGAACGTCGCCTGGCGGAACGGCAAGACGGCGACCTTCATGCCGAAGCCGATCTTCGGCGACAACGGCTCGGGCATGCACTGCCACCAGTCGCTCTGGACCGACGGCTCCCCGCTCTTCTACGACGAGCAGGGTTACGCGGGCCTCTCCGACACGGCCCGCTACTACATCGGCGGTCTGCTCAAGCACGCCCCGTCGCTGCTGGCCTTCACCAACCCCACGGTGAACTCCTACCACCGCCTGGTCCCGGGCTTCGAAGCGCCGGTCAACCTGGTCTACTCGCAGCGCAACCGCTCCGCGGCGATCCGCATCCCGATCACGGGCGCCAACGCCAAGGCCAAGCGCATCGAGTTCCGCGCGCCGGACCCGTCCTCCAACCCGTACCTCGCCTTCTCGGCGATGCTGCTGGCCGGCCTGGACGGCATCAAGAACAAGATCGAGCCCCTCGAGCCGGTCGACAAGGACCTCTACGAGCTCGCCCCCGAGGAGCACGCCGCGGTCCCGCAGGTCCCCTCCACCCTCCCGGCCGTCCTCGAGGCCCTGGAGCAGGACCACGAGTACCTCCTCTCCGGCGGCGTCTTCACCCAGGACCTCATCGAGACCTGGGTCGACTACAAGCGCGCCAACGAGGTCGCTCCCATCGCGCTGCGCCCGCACCCGCACGAGTTCGAGCTGTACTTCGACATCTGAGCAGGTAGGGCGAATCGACCCTTGTCCGACACGGGTCCTCGCTCGAAATGACGCCTCTGACCTGCAGGAATATCGCTCAAGATCGCGCACTGGCCTCCGCTGGTTTTCAGTCTCATGTGGAGTCAGTGTGGAAGATGATCTCTGAGTGCTGATGGGTCGTCAGCGAATGGGTAGCCCCCGTCACTCCTCACACAGAGTGGCGGGGGCTACCCATCTTCTGGGCAAGACGGGCGGAAGCGGGTTCGGGGTTCACCGGACCAGGAAGGCCGTCCTGACGGCGACTGCTCGGGCGAACCGAGAGGCCCTAACAGGGCTGGGGATCGCGGAGCTGCCATGATGTGCGCGTGTTCGACTTCGGGCTCGTCGGCCACCGGCCGCGGTGGCTGAGCGGCATCGGCGCCATCACGTCCGCGCACGCCGGCGCATTGCGCTCGCTGGTCGGCCTGACGCTGACTTCATCCTGGCTGGTCTGGGACCTGGACGACGATGAGTGGTTCGCTGACTGCCCCGTCCTGCTCGACTTCGGCGGGACACAGGTCGAGATCCAGCACCACAAGTTCGACGATCTCTCGATCACCTGGAACGAGATCAACCCACTCGCCCCCGTCAACTGGCCGGGAACAGAGCCAGAGTTCCATTTGGCATGGCGCCGGGACGCGGTGCCGCGTCTCTCCGAACTGCGCGACCAGCGCGTAGCCGGGCGTCGAACTCCTCGAATGGGCCGGCCCAGACGCCGCATCTGGGATGGTCGCGGTCAGCATCGTCCTCGATCACGGCAGGGTCACCATTCACAACGCGATGGACGAGAACGGTCTGGCCTTCGCCCACCCAGAGCTGGAGTACCGCGTCCACCGCTTGTGAGGGCCCACCACCGCCATCCCGGCTGCCCGTACCCTCCCATCGCGAGCTGTTGTGGCTGCCCGCGGCTGCACGGTGCGAGGCCGTGGGCGCGGGAGCGTTGGGTGGGCCCGCCGTCGTTGGGTGTGTCCCCTGATCATCGGCGTGGTGGTCCTGGCCGTCTCGGCGCTGCTGGACGTCAAGGCGGTCAGTGGTGTGTCGCTGCGCGAATTGGAGAAGCGCACCGGGCTGCCCCGGACCACTGTCGCGAACGCGCTGAACGGCAAGAGGGCCTGGAGACCTACGTCATCGGCGGAAACGAAAACCGCAAAGCCATACGACTGGACCCACAACGGCACCCCACTCAAGACCGCCTGATCAACCGCAACGAGGCAGCACTACGATCGTGGTCAACGCGGGCGGGAACGGCGGAGTGGTCGCTGCCACCGTCGGCGTGATGCTTGTCCTCGCTCTCGCGACGCTCGTCAACCACGGCTGGAGCACCACCACACTCACACCCGAGGGAATGGTGTTGGCGTCCCTGACAAGTCGTAGAACCGTACCCTGGAACCGCATCAACCGGATCGAGGTCCGTCGCAGGACCGGACGGTACGGCACCGCCTGGATGGAGGCGCGCATCCTCCTCGCGGACGCGCCCCCGCTGCGGCTGCCGGGGCTGCAGCAGGCCTGGGGCAGCCAGTCCAAGGAAGAGTTCCAGGATCACGTCGGCGTCATGCTGCGCTACTGGCAGCAGGAGACCGGCCGCACCGAAGCGGTGCTCGTCCGGCCATGAGGGTGCATCTGACCAGGGACAGCGTCGCGATGGGCGACGACGTTGACGCTCCGCACGAGGACGCAAGGGATCTGCCCGCCGAGATGTCAGTCCGCGAAGCGGTCGACAGCGTCGTCAAGGGCGGATACCTCGCCCGGATCGCGGGGGGCAAGGCCAGTTGGATCCTGACCAGTGCCGGTGCCGCGATCGCGGTGGTCGCACAGCAGTGGAAGGAGCCCCGGCTCCTCACCCCCGTGGCCTCCACGCTGGCTTCACTTCCTACCGACGACGGAGTCGTCCGCTGGCACTTCGTCTACCTAGCCCAGCGGGACCCAGTGGCGGTCTTCGAAGGGCTGAGATCTTCTAGGGCAGGGCTCTGACCTGCGCCAGGACTGAAGGCCTCAGACGCGGTCACGTGGGGGCCTGGATTGCTGCTGTCGAAGCTTCCGCTGGCGACACATGCGGAGCGAGCTCCGCAACGGGGCGGATCATGGCCGGCGGGCGGCCCCGCCAGAGCGCGACGACTGAATTGGCACCTCCCGCTCCAACCTGCCGCCGCATCCCTCGGCCACCGCGCCTCCCGACCACCCCACCTCCCGTGGGTCAGCCGTGGGCGGCGATCGCGGGCCGGGGAAAGCAGCGAAGGAAGCGCGCTGACACGTCGAGGTCCCCGGTGACCCGCGCATCCCCGCTCGCCAGGGCGGCGGTGAGCGGGAGGCCGCCGAAGACGAGGGAGCGCAAGGTGGTTGCTCCGGCGGTCAGCGTCGCGTCGGCGTCCGGGGCGCTACCGCGTGAGATCTGGAACCGGCTGCCGCCGTCGATCTCGGCGCGGAGCAGGTCGTCGCCGATCCGCAGGGCGAGGACCGCGCGGAGCCCATCTGCCGCGTCCGGGTCGAAGGTCGTCCGCAGGGCGAGGGCGAGGGCGTCGACGCTGAGGTCGGCGGCGGACTCGAGCGGCAGTCCGCTGCCCCAGCGGGCCAGAGCGAGCAGCACCTGGTCGAGCCCCGCGCCCAACTCGGTCAGCTCGTAGCCGCCGGTGCTGGCCGGCGGCCCCAGCCGGACCCGGCGGACGATCCCCGCCTGCTCCAGTTCGCGCAGACGCTGCGACAGGACGTTCTGACTCATGCCGGGCAGCCCGCGACTCAGGTCCGAGAAGCGTTTCGGGCCGAGCAGCAGCTCCCGCACCACCAGCAGCGCCCACCGTTCACCGACGAGGTCGAGTGCCCGCGCCACACCGCACGGGTCGTCGTAGTTCCGCCTGCCTGCCATGGTGCCGATTGTAGTCAGAGCGGTTGCCTTTCCGATGCACTCACTCCTAAATTAGGAGTATGAGGCCGACTACCGAAGAACTGCTCACCCTGCCCCAGGGCGATCTGCGCCTGCTGGGAAGTGAGACCGCGGAGCGCCTGCTCGCCTCCACCGAGTTGGCCCGCCTCGCCTACGTCGTGGCGGACGGGACTCCGCGCGTGATGCCGATGATGTTCCACTGGACCGGCGACGAGCTGGTCTTCTCCACCTTCGCCGGAGCGCACAAGATCGCCGCCCTGCGCGCGCGACCCGATGTCGCCGTCACCATCGACACGCCCGGCCCGCCGCCGCAGGTGCTGCAGCTGCGCGGGCGGGCTACCGCCACCGAGGTGGACGGGATCGTCCCCGAGTACGCGCTGGCGCACCACCGTTACTACGGGCCGGACCAGGGCGCACGCACGTCGCGGCCGTCGACCACCCCGGTACGCGGATGGCTCGCATCGCCCTGCGCCCGAGCTGGGTGGGCGTTCTCGACTTCACCACGCGCTTTCCTGGCGCCCTCGCCGAGCGGAGTTGACCATGAAGACCTATGTCCTGATTCCCGGCGCCGACGGCCGGGCCTGGTACTGGCACCGGCTGGTCCCCGAGCTGCACGCGCGGGGACACGAGACAGTGGTCCTCGACATGCCGACGCGCGATGACGCGGGGCTCGACGCCTTCGCCGACGCCGTCGTCGACGCGATCGGCGGACGCGTGCGGCCGGTTCTGGTGGCCCAGTCACTGGCCGGGTTCACCGCGCCGCTGGTCTGCATGCGGGTGCCGGTCTCCGAGCTGGTGCTGGTCAACGCCATGGTGCCGGCGCCGGGCGAGTCGGCCGGCGAGTGGTGGGGCAACACCGGACACGCACAGGCCCGCGCCGAACACGCCAGGGCGGAGGGCCGCGCACCCGATGCGCCGTTCGATCCGCGTGTCGACTTCTTCCACGACGTCCCGGCCGAGGTGACTGACGTGGCCTTGGCGGAGGAGATCGGTTCGCCCCCGGCCGCGCTGTTCGGCCAGCCCTGGCCACTGCAGAGCTGGCCCGACGTGCCGACCCGGTTCCTTCAGGGCAGGGACGACCGGTTCTTTCCGCTCGAGTTCCAGCGCCGCCTGGTGAAGGAGCGGCTCGGGCTCACTCTCGAAGAGGTGCCCGGCGGTCACCTGAACGCCCTCAGCCGACCGGCCGAGCTGGCCGCCACGCTCTGAGGACCGGTCAACCGGTGTCAGCCCCACGTCGGCGGGGCCGCCATGGCGACTGCACAGTCAGTCTCGCGCACCTGGTCCGCGCTCGCTCGATGGGGCGGCACCGGGATACGACCCGCGGAATTCCGCTGCCAGCGCAGGCGAACCGCTGATTGGATACGCCGCATGAACGGTAGCCAATTCATAGAGGCCCCCTGGGGCATGTCCGTTTTCGGCGCGGCCAGCGTGGACACCGCACCTGATCTGGCCCGGCTGAAGGTCGCGATCAAGCAGACCCGGCAGAAGCCCGGCGAGGCCTTCGAGGTCACCAGGGCCGGGGTCAACCAGATCCGCGAAGTGCTGCGCGGCCACAACATTCCGGACTCCGCCGTCTCGACGTCCCGTCTCGACCTGAAGTCGTCCTGGAGCTACGGCAACGATCGAAAGTTCCTTGGCTACGAGTGCACCGCGTCCTTCGTGATCGAGCTGCGCGAACTCGACGTCCTGGAGATCATCCTCGTGGACGTCGTCGAAGCCGGTGCCAACCAGGTCGACGGCGTCACCTTCGATGTGCGCAACAAGAAGGACCTGCGCGCCCAGGCCCGAACGGCCGCTGTGGCGGCGGCGAAGGAGAAGGCGGCCCTGTACGCCGAGGCCGCCGGGTCCCGGCTGGGACCGGTCATCCACATCAAGGACATCGACTCCGACCAACTGTCGAACGCCTACCGCAGCCACGGGGGTTACGCCTCCGGCGACGGCGGAGAAGGCGACCTCGCCCCGGGGAAGATCAGCGTGTCCGCAGGAGTGGTTCTCGGGTTCTCCCTGATCACCGGCTGACGCGGGTCGAGCCGTCGAGGTAAGGCACTCAACTCGACCACCTCGGTGTGCCCCCATCGGGCGGCGCGGCGGGCCAGGCGGGCCAGGGCGTGAGCGTTGGCGCACCGGACTCCGAGCGGGAACTGGACGCCGCGGCCGGGGAGGCGGAATCCGCCGGTGGCGGCGACCAAGGTGTCGCCCGCCACCGGCACCGCCGCGATGCCGATCATCTCGGTCGCGCTCGGCCCACGGACGGCCGGGCTCAGCGGAGGCCGGAGGCTCGCGCAGGCCCTTGCCGGGTGAGGAGGTGAGCCGCCGAGCCACTGAACCGCCGAACCGCCGATCCGCCGATCCGCCGAGCTAGGAAACCGCCGAGCGGCCGATGCGACGCGGAACGGGCAGACTGAAGGCATGCCCGAGCTGCCGGAAGTCGAGTCGCTGACCCGCTTTCTGGCCGACCGTCTCGTCGGCCGGACCGTCGAGCGCGTGTACCCGGTGGCGGTACACGCACTCAAGACCTACGACCCACCCATCACGGCGCTCGAGGGCCGGACGTTCGAAGGCGCGGACCGGCACGGCAAGTTCCTGGACCTCCGGGCCGGCGAGCTGCATCTGGTCATCCATCTGGCTCGGGCCGGCTGGGTCCGGTGGAGCGACCGGCTCTCGACGGACCCGCCGCGTCCGGGCAAGGGACCGCTTGCCCTCCGCCTGCGGCTCGCCGACCCGCCCGGCACGGGGTTCGACGTCACCGAGGCGGGCACGCAGAAGCATCTGGCCGTCTACGTGGTCCGCGACCCCCTGGACGTGCCAGGCATCGCCCGCCTCGGCCCCGACCCCCTGTCGGCCGACTTCACCCTCGACTCGTTCGCCGCGCTGCTCGCGGCAGAGCGGCGGCAGATCAAGGGCGTGCTGCGGGACCAGAGCGTGCTGGCCGGCATCGGCAACGCTTACTCGGACGAGATCCTGCACGCGGCCCGGATGTCACCGTTCAAGCTCGCGGCCAACCTCTCCGAGGAGGAGGTCGCCTCGCTCTACGCCGTGATCGGCACGACGCTCGCCGACGCCGTGGCGCGCGCCGAGGGGCTCCCGCTGCGGGACTTGAAGGCCGAGAAGAAGAGCGGGCTGCGCGTCCACGGCCGCACCGGCGAAGCCTGCCCGGTCTGCGGCGACACGATCCGCGAGGTCTCCTTCGCCGACTCGTCCCTGCAGTACTGCCCGACCTGCCAGACAGGCGGCAAGCCGCTCGCCGACCGCCGTCTGTCCCGCCTGCTCAAGTAGCCGTCGGCCGCACGCGCCACCTGCGCTCGGCTCCGCGCGCGTCCGCCCGGCTCCGCTCGGCTGCGCTCGGCTCTGTGGTCGCGTCATCCGCACCAGAAGAGCACCTGGTGGCAGGTCGCACTCGCCGACGGCCGGGCCGAGGGCGAGGAGGCACCGCCGCCCGTGCTGCCGCCGGAGGTGCCGGTCCCGCCAGTCGCCGTGCTCGGCTTGGCGCTCGTCCCCGCACCTGTGCCTGCGCTCGTGCCCGACTTGGAGGTCGACTTGTCCGTCGGCGAGGGTGAAGCGGAAGCCGACCTGGGCTTCGCCGGATGCGACCGATGCGCCTTGCCGGCTCTTGCGACCCCGCTCGACTCCGGCACCGGCGTGGCGCTGTCCGTCGCCGTGGCGCCAGAACCGTCCGCCACAACGCCGCTGCCCGTCGGCACGCCGACGGACGCGGGCGTGCTGACCGCGACCGCGATGCCCGCAGCCGCGAGAACCACCGTGCTCAGCCCACCGATCAGCAGCCCCCGCCCCCTGCGGGGCTCCTTCCGCCGCCGGCTCTGCGGGCGACCGGCCCCCGGCTGCTCGTAGGCCACGGTCCGCGACGCAGGCTGCTCTTCAGGCATGGCCTGCGGCAGCTCGGCGGCCTGCGCCCCGCAACCGGGGCAGGACAGTGCACCGTTGAGATGGCGTCGGCAGGTGGGGCAGTAGTTCATCGCGTCTTCCGTGCCTGTCATGCGGGATGAGCAGTTGATCCGTACCTGCCGAGCCTAGGAGCGATGTGACGTCCGGGAACAGGTGAACGAGGTGAGACTTATGGGGAGAAGTAGTGGAACTCTCTCCCGATCCCACCTGGCCTCGGCCTCGGATCCGGCCCCGGTGACAGTCAGCGGTATTCGCGCCGCTTCACTGACACTGGATGTCAGTGAAGAGCTCCTAGCCTCGTCCCATGACCACCCCACGGCTTCTCGTCGTCGCCGCGTTCGCGACCGCGCTCGGCAACAACGCCCAACTCATCGCCGGCGCCCTGCTGATGATTCGCCAGCAGCACACGATGATGGCCGTGGGCTGGCTCTTCATCGCGGTGGCCCTGCCTCAGGCGCTGCTGTCCCCCTTCTTCGGACGTGTCGCGGACCGCTTCGACCGGCGCCGGCTCTGGATCGCCTGCGACGCCGGCAGCGCCGCGCTGGCCCTCGCCCTCCCCGCCTGGCTCGCCCTCGGCGGATCCACCACGACCGGCGTCTATGTCGCCAACTTCGCGCTCGCGCTGGTCGCCGCGCTCTTCTTCCCGGTGTCGGCGGCCCTGATCAAGGAGCGCATCCCGGAGTCCGACCTGCGTCGCTTCAACGCAGGCTACGAGATGGCCACCCAGGCGGGGATGCTGCTCTCCGCGACGGTGGGCGGGCTCGCGGTCCAGATCCTCGGCGCCCAGCCGTTGTTCGTCTTCAACGCCGCGACGTTCGCTGCCTCGGCCGTGTGCGTCGCCGCCATCGGAGTCGGGTGCGTGGCGCCGACATCCACGCAGGTCGACACGCTCACCGACGCGCCCCGCACTCCCCGGCCCACAGCCCGCACACCGCTGCGCGTCATCGTCCTCTACGCCCAGGGCAGCGTCGTCGTCACCGTCTTCAACGCGCTGCTGCCGACCTTCGTCCTCGCCGAACTGCACCGGGGCGCGGGCACCTTCGGCGCCGTCGACGCGCTCGGCAGCTTCGGCTTCCTCTTCGCGGCGGCCGCGTACCGGACGGTCGCCCGACGTCACCCGGACCTGAGGATCGCGCTGGTCGGCTTCCTGATCTGCAATGTGCTCATGGTCCTGCAGGGACTCTTCGGAGTTCTCGGGCTGATGCTCCTGGTGCCCGTGGGAGCGTTCGTCTTCGGCCAGGCCAGGATCGCTTCGCGGAACCTGCTGATGGCGGCCGTGGACACCGACACGGTAGGCCGCGCCTTCGGCCTCGCGAACGCGGGTGGTCTCGCGGCGACCGTCCTCGCCATGCTGCTGGTCGCCACCCTCACCGACCACACCGACGCCCGCTTCGGCTTCGCCGCGACGGCTGCGCTGGGCGCGGTGTCGACCGTCTCCGCGGCGGCGCTGCGCCGCCGCGGGCAGCGGCAGCGGCAGCCCGAGCCGCAGCTGCCTGCGGCACCGGCTGGCGGGTCTCGGTCGGTCAGTCGGCCGTTGAGTGCGCACTGACGAACGAGTCGCCGAGCACCTCGTGGGCCGCCTTGAGGTGGTCCAGGTCGACCTCGCCGTACTCGGCCGCGTGACCGTCCAGGGCCTGGAGGATCCGCTCGACCGGATCGTGCGCGCCGTTGAGTCGCTGCTCCGCGTAGACGGCTACCCCGAGCTTGAGGAACAGCTTGGCCGCGTGGCGGTGGGCGGCGTAGTCGCCGACAGCGTCCCCGGTTGCCTCCGCGCTGTGCTCGATGACCTCAACTGCGCGCTCGATGAAGCTCATTGCGCCACTCCCTGGGCTGCCGACGTGTCGGCTTGCTGACGTTACGCGGCGTACCTTAGGGCAGGAGATGATCTTCGCGCATCGGATGGGAGATCACGTTTTGACCCCGGCGGAGGCGGACCGGTTACAGAAAGCCACGATCGAGTGATGGCGGGGCTACTTTCCGTCACCTAGAGTGCTTGGATACGTACACGTCGGATCGAGACGGGGGTGTGCGCCCACCATGCCGGGAGCCGGGACGGGATACAGCGTCGACATCGAGGCGTTGCAGGCGACGGTGCGCCAACTGCGCGTCCTTGCCGACAGCCTGGAGAATCCGCGTGCGAACGCCCGCTATGACACGACAATCCCTGCCGGAATGCTGGGCCGCGGCTTCGCAGGGGCCGAAGCCCTGACGGACAAGCACAACGAGATGCGCGACTGGCTCGAGTCGATGATCGGCGAGCTCCAGGGGTTCATCGAGCGCTACGGCGGGCAGACGCAGCGGGCGGTGCAGGCGTACGCGGAGCAGGAACGACGAACGAAGCAGGACTTCTTCTCGTCGGCGGGCAGCGCGTGAGCGGCGGCGGGGAAGGGCCTACGGGCTTCCGCGGCGCGGCCCTGCCCGACCTGCGCGCGATGATCGCGGACGCGGACGCAGGCGGGTTGGACGCGGTGGCGGCGAAGTGGTCAGCCGTCCACGACGCGCTACGCCAGGCCCAGGACGACCTCCTCCATCACACGCTCGCCGCGACCACGCACTGGACCGGCGCCGCGGCCGACGCCTTCGCCGCCCGCGCGGACGAACTCCACCTCTCCCTCGGCAACGGCGCGGCCTACGCGTTCAACGCCTCATCCGGCGTCTCCTGCGCGGCGGACGCCCTCCGCACCGCCCAATCCACGATGCCCGCCGCCCCCGACCCACTGGAGCAGGCCGCGCGCTGCGCGGCCGCGGGCACGTGCGGCGAGCCGTCCCCGCTGATGGTGCAGCGGCGGAGTGAGGCGGCGGGGGTGATGGAACGCCTGGAGGAACGCTACCGAGCGGCAGGCGAGATGATCGGGACGCCTGCTCGCTCAAAGAGGGCCGAGGATCGCGGAGTCTTCCCACCACCACCTGAGACTTCGGTTCACAACAACAAGGCACAAGTCGAGTCAAGCCGTCAGGGCTTCAAGCAGGGGACAAGCATCGCCGCCACTGACGCCGGCCTTCTGTCACAGACCCCTGAGGCCATCGGCCATCCACCGACCGATCCTGGGATTCGACCAGTCAGGAGCCGAGACGCTCTAGCACCCACCCCGGGCTCGTCCCAAGTCTCAGCCAGCACATCCATGCCCGATTCTTCTGTTCTGCCAGGCGATTCTGGAGCAAGTTCAACGACAAGCATGGATCAGCACCGCAGTTCAACCTCGCACATTTCCACATCTCATCGCGGGCATTTCAGCGAGGACCGGCAGCAAGTCCTATCGAGGCTCGAGGCCACATCGTCTCCTGTCCGATTTGGAGCGTCAGCCCAGAATGGCTCAATCGATAATCTTCAGCAGCACCAATCAGGCACTCATGTGCAGTACACAATTGGCGGAGAGCATCTGCGGCCATCAGGCTCCAATGAATTCACCAGGCAAGGCCTTCCTCTTCAGAGCGACTCAGGAACTGCTGCATACAGAGACGCCAAAGAGGGCCCACCTCCCTTCGCTCCGCCCGCAATTGATCCCCCTAGTCCCGAGCAAAATCACTGCAGTACAAATGGAGGAATCGTTCCATTCAGCCGACAATCGACCCCCAGCAGAGGAAGGCGGCGGCGAGCGCAGTACCTAACGGAAGACGAGTCCACGTGGCTACAAACGACCAGCGCAAACCCCCAAGTTATTGAGTAGTTCAAGCCAGGCCGCCATCAAAAGGGCATGATGAAATCAAATAGGCGCAGAATCCACACGCTTGCAACTGGATTGACCATCATTCTAGTCATCCCAGCTTCATACCCGAGTGGTGATAATGTGAGGAATGCGGAGTGGCCTTTGACTCTCTTTCATGTCGCCTCTCGAGTGTGGCCACACTCAAGAGGCGACGGTGTACTCGTTGCAGTGTTGGACTCTGGAGTGCGGGCCACTCATCAAGATCTCACAGGTCAGCTAATTCCTGGAAGAGACTTCTCCGTAGGCGGCAGAGGCTGGATCGATCACGATTCAATGGGGCACGGCTCGGCCATGGCTAGCCTAATCGCAGCCCATGGCCATGGGCCGGGTAACCACGAAGGCATTTCGGGACTTGCCCCAGGCGCCCATATCATGCCATTGGCAATCGACCTGGGCTCAACTGCGGAGATTTCGAAAGAGGAGGCCACTGCAATTAACTATGCCGTCGACCATGGCGCAAGGGTCATCAACATGTCTTTCTCAGGACCGAGTCGCGAGCCCAAAGAGATTGATGCAGTGACTTACGCGGAATCTCACGATGTAGTCCTAGTCGCAAGTTGCGGCAATGGCGGATCGCGGAACGTTGAATGGCCCGCCGCATATCCCGGCGTCGTGTCCGTCGGAGCAGTGGATGTGAATGGGAATGTATGGCCCCAATCAAACTACGGACCGCAGCTCACGCTCACCGCACCAGGCGTGAATATCGTCGCGGCTGGGGCGAACAGTGACACCGAATACCGGCTCTCCGATGGGACCAGCGATGCCGCCGCATACGTCTCCGCGGAGGCGGCGTTGGTGCGGGCCGCGTTTCCGAAGTTGACCGCTGGGCAGGTGGTGAATCGGATGGTCAAGTCGGCCGTGAATCCCACAGGGAAAGTGCACGACGATCACTACGGCTACGGGATCATCCGGCCGGACGCGGCGTTGACGTTCGACATCCCGGCGGGGCCGGCCACAGGGCCGTTGCCGCAGCTCGCAGGGGGCACGGCCGCGCCCGCCGCCGGTGCCGCCGCGGCCGCAGGCGATGGGCAGGTCGCCGCCGGGGCGCGGCCGCAGGGAGGTGGGTCGTGGGGCCGGGTGGCTGTCGCGGCTGTGGTCGGGGTTGGGGCCGTCGGAATGGGTGGATGGTGGTGGAGGAGAAGGCGCGCGCGGGACGCGGGATGAGCGGTTGCGGATCCACCGGGGGTGGCGTGGCATGGAAGCCCGGTAGTCCGGAGCGCGGGAGAGGAGCGGAGCCATGCAGAACCGTGCCTCGTCCTCGCAGGCGGGGCCGCGGACGAGTCGGATCCTGCTGCTGCTCCCCCTCGCGCTCATGGCGCTCATCGCCCTGACCGACATCCTCGCCCCCGCCGACATCCACCTCGGACCGCTTCTCGTCGTCGCGCCCGCCATCACCGCCTCCTTCGGAGGCGCTCGCGCCACCGCCGCCATCGGCTCGCTCGCTGTCGCCACCCTCGTGGCGATCGGCATCGCCCGCGGCGTGATCACCACCGAGAACCTCGAAGTCCAGATCGCCTCCCTCGTCGCCATCGGCGCGTTTATCGTCGTCTTCGTCCGCCTGCGCGACCGCCGCGCCATCGAGCTCGAGCAGGTGCGCTCCGTCTCCGAGGCCGCGCAGCGCGTGCTGCTGCGGCCGCTGCCCACCCGGGCCGGCCCGCTCCGGATCGCCTCCACCTACCACGCCGCCACCACGGACGCCCGCATCGGCGGCGACCTCTACGCCGCCGCCCGGACCCAGGAGAGCACCCGGCTCGTCATCGGAGACGTCCGCGGCAAAGGTCTGGAGACCCTCGGGGACGCCGCACTCCTGCTAGGCGCGTTCCACGCCGCCGCGCACCGGCAGGCACCGCTCCCGGAGCTCGCCGCCTCCCTGGAGGACAGCGTCAGCTGGGGCCTGGCGGAGCTCGCCACCACCAACGGCGAGGCCGAAACCGACGCCGGCGAGCGATTCGTGACCGCTGCGATCGTGGACATCCTCGACGAGCGTCCGCTGCTCCGTCTGATCAACTGTGGGCACCCGCACCCCCTGCTGCTGCGCGAGGGCCACGCCACGTCTCTGGAGGCGCCTGAGCAGTCCCCTCCGCTCGGCCTGGGACTCGGAGCGCGCAAGGAGCCGTTCCCACTCGCCGAGTTCCCGTTCGAACCCGGGGACTTGCTACTGCTCTACACGGACGGGCTGGTCGAGGCCCGCGACCCGAGCGGGCGGTTCTACCCCCTGATCGAGCGGGTCGAGGCCCTCGCGGCGGGCGCACCGGAGGAGCCGGACAGGCTGCTGGCGCGGTTGACCGCCGATCTCCGCCGTCACGTCGGCGGCCCGCTCCAGGACGACGCGGCGATGATCGCGATCGCCCGAGCCCCGCATCCTTCGGTCAGCTGACGGAGTTGGCGCCGCCGAGCGCCGGCTCAGCGGTGGCATCGGCCGCCGGGGCGTCACTCGTCGCGGCCGGAGCGAGGGCAGTGGTCGAGGCAGTGGTCGAGGCAGCGGTCGTGGTGCGCAGCGGAACCTCCTTGATGAAGAGGATCGCCACCACCGCCGCCAGGGCGAAGGGTGCGCCGTAGAGGAAGACGTCGCCCACGCCGTGGCCGAAGGCGTTCTCGACCACGCCCCGCACCGGCGCAGGCAGCGCGGACAGCTTGGGCAGGCTTCCGCCGTTGCCGGCAGCGGAGTGAATGCCGAGGGCCGAGAGCCCGTCGGCCATGTCGTGGGTGACCTTCGTCGACATGATCGACCCCAGCGCTGAGACACCGATCGCGCCGCCGAGGGTCCGCATGAAGGCGACGACGGCGCTCGCCGCGCCGAGCTCCTCCCGGCGCACCTGGTTCTGCACGGAGAGCACCAGGTTCTGCATCGTCATGCCCAGGCCGGAACCGATCAGGAACATGTAGACCGCGAGCAGCCAGTAGTCGGTATCGGCACGGACCGTGCCCATCAGGAAGAGGCCGACGGCGGTGAGCAGCGCGCCGATGACGAGGATCGCCTTCCAGCGCCCCGTTCGGGTGATGATCCGTCCGGAGACGAGCGAGACGGCTGCGAGCCCCAGGATCATGGGCAGCGTCATCACGCCCGCCATCGTCGGCGAGTTGTCGCGAGCCAGCTGGAAGTACTGGCTCAGGAAGGTGGTGGTCGCATACATCGCCACACCGATGAACAAGCTGGCGAGCACAGCGAGCGAGATGGTGGGCTGCCGGAACAGGTGCAGCGGGATGATCGGTTCGCTCGCCTTGGTCTCGGCGAAGAGGAACAGCAGCCCCAGCAGCACGGCTCCGCCGACCATCGCCCCGCTCTGCCACGACCCCCACGCGTACTTGTCGCCCGCGAACGAGACCCACACCAGCAGCAGCGACACGGCCGCGGTCACCAGCCCGGTACCCAGCCAGTCCACCTTGACGCGACGCTTGGCCACCGGCAGGTGCAGCGTCTTCTGCAGCACGATCAGCGCGACGATGGCGAACGGCACCCCGACGTAGAAGCACCAGCGCCAGCCGAGCCAGGTGGTGTCGACGATCGCTCCACCAATCAGCGGCCCGCCGATGGTCCCGAGAGCGAAGACCCCACCGAGGTAACCGGAGTAGCGGCCACGCTCGCGTGGGGAGATCATCGTCGCCATGATCGTCTGGGTCAGCGCAGTCATGCCGCCCGCGCCGATGCCCTGAATCACTCGGGCCGCGATGAGCATCCCGGCGTTGTGCGAGAGCCCGGCGATGCAGGAGCCCACGACGTAGATGACAAGACCGAGCTGGACCAGCAGCTTCTTACTGACGAGGTCGGCCAGCTTGCCCCAGATCGGGGTCGAGACGGTCAGGGCCAGCAGCGTCGAGGTAATGACCCAGGTGTAGGCGGTCTGACTGGCGTGCAGATCGGAAATGATCGTCGGGAGCGCGTTCGACACGATCGTCGAGGAGAGGATCGCGACGAAGAGGCCCAGCAGCAGGCCCGTCAGCGCCTCCATGATCTGCCGGTGGCTCATCGGTTCGCCGTCCGCGATCGGACTCTTCTCCGCTTGCCGAGCATGCATGGGTTGCTGGGACATCAGCCACGTTCCTTCATCGTCTGCGTGCACCCATGCGGCGAGTGCGGGCATCTCGGGACCTTGGTCCCGATTACTTGCCTAAGGCAACTATACATAGTTGGTTGCTGAACGCAACTAGCTGTCGAGGCGTGAGCCTTTCTCGCTTATTTGTTCGATTCGAGGAGTAGGCTCGTCCCATGGCCCTCACCACACCACTGCAGGCCTCCCTGTTCGACGAGGCCGAAGAGACGCGACTCCGTCCACTGCAGCACTCCGTCCCCGAGCGCATCGACCTCGGCGCCGGCGCGTGGATCGACCTTCTGCCCGGCTGGCTGACGGGCGCGGACTCGATGTTCGAACGGCTGGCGACGCAGGTGCCGTGGCAGGCGGAGCGGCGCAAGATGTACGACCGGGTCGTCGACGTCCCACGTCTGCTCGCCTTCTACGACGAGGACGATCGCCTCCCGGACCCGCTACTCGCCGAGGCGCGGGAGATGCTGAGCGCGCACTACGAAGGCGAACTCGGCGAGTCCTTCACGACGCTCGGCCTCTGCTACTACCGCGACGGCCGCGACAGCGTCGCCTGGCACGGCGACACGATCGGGCGCGGACGGACCGAGGACACCATGGTGGCAATCCTGTCGGTCGGCGAACCGCGCGCCCTGCTGCTGCGCCCAAGGGCCGACTCGGGAGCCTCGGGCACGACGGTGCGCCAACAACTGGGCCACGGCGACCTCATTGTGATGGGCGGTTCCTGCCAGCGGACGTGGGAGCACGCCATTCCGAAGACGGCCCGCGCGGTCGGCCCCCGCATCAGCATCCAGTTCCGCCCCCGGGGTGTGCGGTAGCCGACGACGGTCGCTGCCTGACCCACTGCATGCGTGCGGGCGTGCCGATGGGCCGCCTGGTGGGGCGGCTCATGGGCCGTGCTGTGGGTCAGCCGGGGTATCTGGTGTTGGGGGGTGGTGGGGTGTCGGGTGGTGGGACGGCTTGGGGTTGGCCGTTGATCATTTCGAGTTCCCAGCCGGTTTGGTGGAGGTCGGTGTGGTGTTCGCCGCACAGGAGGGCGAGGTTGTCGAGGCTGGTGTGGCCGCCGTCGGCCCAGTGGGTCAGGTGGTGTGCTTCGCACCAGGTCGGGGGGCGGGTGCAGCCGGGCCAGACGCAGTGCCGGTCCCGCGCGATGACCGCGTCGCGCAGGTGGGCGGGGACGGTGCGGGTGGCGCGGCCGATCGAGACGGGCTTGTCCTGGCCGCGCGTCAGGATGACGCGGAGCTGGCAGTCGCAGGCTTCCTTGCGGGCCTGCCAGGCGGGGAGCTGGTAGCCCCGGGTCGTGGTCGCCGCCACCCGAGGGCGCAGCAGCCCCGACAGGTCATCCCCACCCTCGGGCTCGTCGTCCTCGGACTCGTCGTGGTCGAGGGTGGGGTGGGTGGGGCAGGTCGTCCGCAGCGCGTCCAGGTCCGCGATCAGCGTCAGGTGCGGACGCTGACCACCCGTGGTCGGCAGCTGGTCCGAGCCGAGCGCCAGGTCCGCGACCGTCTCGAACGCGTCGCCCATCCGCTCCGCATGCGTGCGCGGGTCCCCGTCCACCGGCATCCCCATGGCGGCCTCCAAGGCGACGCGGAGCTTCTCCCCCACCACCGGCGACAGTTCCCCCGACAGGACCCAGAACGGGTCGTCCGAGGTGCCGGTCGGCGACAGCTTCGCCCAGGACTGGAACGACGCCGGAACATCGTCCGCCTTGGGGTCTTCCTCGGCGACGAGGTGGGCGTGGACCTGCTGGGCGGCCGGCGCGATCTCCCTCGCGATGACCTCCACCTGGCTCGAGGACAGCTCACCCGCCGCGAGGGCGGCGCGGACGCTGCGGAGCCTGTCCAGGTCCCGCGCCCGGCCCACCAGGTGGTTCGCGTGCTTCTCCGCGAGCTGCCCGTGGGTGCGGAGGAAGCCCTTCGTGGTGCGGGACCGGACGGCCGTGGCACCGCCGGTGCGGTCGAACACCGCCAACCGGCGCGCCAACTCCGCACCCACCATCTCCTCGAACCGCACCAACGCCAGCAGCTGCTCGGACTGGAACCGGGCCCCGGCCGCGTGCAGCACCTCATCGTCCTCCGCCGCCAGAGCGGCCAGAAACGACAGCGCGGAAGCGGGCAGGGTGCGGAGGGGCTCCGCACAGTGGCGGGCCTGGCGGGAAGACTTGGGGGTCAGCGGGTCCGCACGGAACACATCCCCGAGCGAGGGGCCAGAACAGCCCTCACCCATGGACGCATCTCCGTCTTCACACCCGCCCCCGAACATCGAGGCGTCCATAGAACCAATTATCAACCCCCGCCCACCCCACCACCATGGCCCAACAGGACTATCTTCCGAACACGAACGAGTTAGTCATTCCGTTCGATAAGGCTGATATGGCGTCATCGCACATGCAGGCCTCCCCCACCATGGCCCCAGACCCCACGGGCCGCCGCGCTTCCCGATCAGTTCGCCGGCACTCGCGCGCTCGACGGCCTAGAGCTCGGCGAGTAGACGTCGGTGCCCTCAGACGGAGTTCGCCAGCCCGGAGCGGCGCAGCACGGCCAGCTACGGCGACAGATTGCAACGTTCCACATCGATCTCGTCTTGCGCAGCGGGACAGGCGCGCGCCTCACCCTTCCCGCTGCTCGCTCGCCCCTGCCCCGGACCCTCCCGCCCCCGACGCTCCCGCCACGGCGGCTTCCGTCGCAGCAGCTTCAGCCGAAACGGTCTCCGAGGACACGTCCACGCTGCCCTCGCGGGCCTGGCGCAGGGCCTCCTCCAGCTCGTCCAGCGCACGGGAGAGCCCCAGTGGATCCTGCGCAGCCACGGCCTCCGCGAGCGCGGCGCGTGCGTCGGTGACCTGCTTGAGCAGCAGCTGTTCGTTCTGGTCCACCGCGTCCTCCTCGGAGTCTTCCCCGGAAGCCCCCTCAGCTGCCACCATCCCAGGAATTGAATAACTCTTCAATTCGCAGACAGCTGCGCAATTCCTGACGCAACCGTCGTGGACCCGGAGACGCCCGAGCATTCGTGCGGCGCGCGCGGGGGACAGGTCTGCGCGCTCTTGTTACTGACGAGTCAACTCCATAGCATCGGGACTGTGACAGCACCCCTGTCAAACCCTCGCCGTGGAGGCCCGATGCCCGAGACCCCTCCTTCCCGCCCCGCACCCACCACCGCGCCCGCCGCCGCACCCATCAGCGGCCCGCTCGCCGGGGTGCGCGTGCTGGAGCTGGCCGGGCTCGGGCCCGGTCCTTTCGCGGCGATGCTGCTGGCCGACCTGGGCGCGGACGTCGTGCGTGTCGACCGGCCGGGCGGGTCCGTGCTGAGCGGTGATCCGGCGCTGGACGTGACCAACCGCAGCAAGCGCAGCGTCGTGCTGGACCTGAAGTCGCCCGAGGGAGCCGCCAGGGTCCTCGACCTCGCGCAGCGCGCCGATCTGCTCATCGAGGGCTTCCGCCCCGGCGTCGCCGAGCGGCTCGGGGTCGGGCCCGCGCAGTGCCTGGCTCGGAACCCGGCCCTCGTCTACGGGCGGATGACCGGCTGGGGGCAGGACGGGCCGCTCGCGCAGGCCGCGGGACACGACATCGCGTACATCGCCACCGCCGGCGTCCTCGGTCTCGTCGGGGCCGCGGACGGGCCACCGGCCATCCCGGTCAACCTGGTCGGCGACTACGCCGGCGGCTCGCTCTACCTGGTCGTCGGCCTGCTGGCGGCCCTGCACCACGCGACGGCCACCGGCCGCGGGCAGGTCGTCGACGCGGCGATCGTGGACGGCGCCGCGCACCTGACCTCCGTGCTCTGGGGATTCATGGCCGGCGGGCGCTGGAGTGACCGGCGCGGCGTCAACATGATCGACGGCGGCGCTCCCTTCTACGCCGTCTATGCGACCGCGGACGGACGCCACGTGGCCGTCGGCGCGCTGGAGCCGCAGTTCTACGCCGAGTTCGCCAAACTCCTCGAACTCCCCGCCGATGCGCCGGGGCAGCGCGATTTCGGACGCTGGGACGAGCTGCGCACACTGATCACCGACCGCTTCGCCGCCCGCACGCTGGCGGAATGGCAGACGGTCTTCGAGGGCGCGGACGCCTGCGTCGCGCCCGTGCTGAACCTGTACGAGGCGGCCGCCCACCCTCACCTCGCCGCACGCGGCAGCTACGCGAGCCATGACGGGGTGCTGCAGCCGAACCCGGCCCCCCGCTTCTCCGGCACGCCGACCCCCGTGCCCCGCCCACCCGCGCTGCCGGACGCGCACCGCGCGAGCGTCGCCGCGGACTGGGACGTACCGGCGTTGATCGAAGGCACGCCCGAACCCAGTTCCTGAGGCCCACGCCGCACCACCCGAACGATCATGAACCACCCTGAACCACCATCTGTACTCCTCCGCAAACCAGCAGCACGTCATCCCGCCAGAAAGCAGGCAGCCAACGTGACCACCGAAGCATTCGTCTATGACGCGATCCGCACCCCTCGCGGCCGAGGCAAGGCCACCGGTTCGCTGCACGGGACCAAGCCGATCGACCTCGTCGTGGGCCTGATCCACGAGATGCGGCGGCGCTTCCCCGACCTCGACCCCGCCGCCATCGACGACGTCGTGCTCGGCGTGGTCAGCCCGCTCGGCGACCAGGGCTCGGACATCGCCAAGGTCGCCGCGATCGCTGCCGGGCTGCCCGAGACGGTGGCGGGCGTGCAGGAGAACCGCTTCTGCGCGTCCGGGCTGGAGGCGGTGAACATGGCGGCCGCCAAGGTCCGTTCGGGCTGGGAGGACCTGATCCTGGCCGGCGGCGTGGAGTCGATGTCGCGCGTGCCGATGGGCAGCGACGGCGGGGCCTGGGCGATGGACCCGATGACCAGCTTCGAGACCGGCTTCGTGCCGCAGGGCGTGGGCGCGGACCTGATCGCCACCATCGAGGGCTACTCGCGCACGGACGTCGACGCCTTCGCTGCCGAGTCGCAGGCGCGGGCCGCCGAGGCGTGGAAGGAGGGGCGCTTCGACCGCTCCGTCGTGCCTGTCAGGGACCGGAACGGGCTGGTGGTGCTGGACCACGACGAGTTCATCCGCCCCGGCACCACGGTCGAGTCCCTCGCCTCGCTCAAGCCCTCCTTCGCCACGATCGGCGAGCTCGGCGGCTTCGACGCCGTCGCGCTGCAGAAGTACCACTGGGTGGAGAGGATCGACCACGTCCACCACGCGGGCAACTCCTCCGGCATCGTGGACGGCGCGGCCCTGGTCGCGATCGGCAACGCGGAGGTCGGGGAGCGCTTCGGGCTGACGCCGCGGGCGCGGATCGTCTCCGCCGCGGTCTCCGGTGCGGACCCGACCATCATGCTGACCGGACCGGCCCCGGCCACCCGCAAGGCGCTGGCCAAGGCCGGGCTGACGCCCGATGACATCGACCTGGTCGAGATCAACGAGGCCTTCGCGGGCGTCGCGCTCCGCTTCATGAAGGATCTGGGCTTCGACCACGCGGAGGTGAACGTCAACGGCGGCGCGATCGCTCTCGGGCACCCGCTGGGCGCGACGGGCGCGATGCTGCTCGGCACCGTGCTGGACGAGTTGGAGCGACGCGATCTGCGGCGCGGACTGATCACGCTGTGCGTGGGCGGCGGCATGGGCATCGCGACGGTCATCGAACGCGTCTGACCGCAGAGACAGCAGACAGCGCAGAGACAGCAGACACCGCAGAGCCCGCCGGACAGGTGACCCCACACGCCACGTGACGTCCGGCACCCGACGTCCACTCACCCACCGCCCGCACCGCGCCCCTGGAGACAGAGAGACATGACCACCGAGACCACCGACCCGACCGGCACCATCCGCTGGGAACAGGACGCCGACGGCGTCGTCACGCTCGTGCTGGACGACCACTCCCAGTCCGTCAACACGATGACCCCCGCCTTCACGGCCTCCCTCGCCGCCGCCGTCGCCCGGCTCACCGCGCTCAAGGACGCGGGCGAGCTGCGCGGCGTGATCGTCACCTCCGCCAAGAAGACCTTCTTCGCCGGCGGCGACCTGCGCATGCTCAGCTCGGTCCGCCCCGAGGACGCGCAGGAGTTCTTCGAGGGCTCGATGGGGATCAAGCGCAACCTGCGCGCCCTGGAGACCCTCGGCGTCCCCGTCGTCGCCGCCGTCAACGGCGCCGCTCTGGGCGGCGGGTTGGAGATCGCGCTCGCCTGCCACCACCGGGTGGCCCTCGACAACCCCGCCTCGAAGATCGGCCTGCCCGAGGTGACGCTCGGTCTGCTGCCCGGCGGCGGCGGCGTCGTGCGCACCGTGCGGCTGCTGGGAATCGCCGACGCGCTGCTGAAGGTGCTGCTGCAGGGACGGCAGTACCGGCCCGCGCAGGCGCTGGAGGTCGGTCTGGTGCACGAGCTCGCCGCCGACCGCGACGAGATGCTGGCCAAGGCGCGCGCTTTCATCGACGCGAACCCGACCTCGCAGCAGCCCTGGGACGTGAAGGGCTACAGGATCCCCGGCGGGACGCCGAGCAACCCGTCCTTCGCGGCCAACCTGCCCGCTTTCCCCGCCAACCTGGCGAAGCAGTTGCAGGGCGCCCCCTACCCCGCGCCGCGCAACATCCTGGCGACCGCCGTCGAGTCGGCCCAGGTCGACATCGACACCGCGCTCGCGATCGAGGGCCGCTACTTCACCGAGCTGGCCACCGGTCAGATCGCGAAGAACATGATCCAAGCCTTCTTCTTCGACCTCCAGGCCGTCAACTCCGGCGCGAACCGCCCGGCCGGCGTCCCGGCCTCCAACGTGACCAAGGTCGCCGTGCTCGGCGCGGGCATGATGGGGGCGGGCATCGCGTACTCCTGCGCCAAGGCCGGGATCCAGGTGGTCCTCAAGGACGTGAGCCAGGAGGCGGCCGAGCGCGGGGGGATCGGCTTCCCGGGGTGGACGGGCGGTGTGCTGCAGTACATCAACGGGTACGAGGGCGGCCTGGCCGGTTTCACCGCGCGGGCACGCGAGCTGGCGGCGGCGTACGGGGAGCGGTTCGAGCCACCGGCGCTGCTCGTCGAGAAGGCCGAACGCGGGGAGAGCTTCACCGACTGAGCCCCGCCCAGCGCACGCGCGGCGGCGGCGCGCCGCGAGCGGGCGGCGCGGCCGCCTAGCACGGCCGCGCCGTCAGCCGCCCGCGCTCGGTGTCCGACACGGCGTAGCGGACCCGCCGGAGGCGGAGGGCATCCGCTCCCGCGCCCGGCTCGTGCCCGCCGAGCGCCGCCGAGTCGGCAACCGCCCGCTCGATGTCCCATACGGCGAAGCAGACCCGCCGGAGGCAGAGGGCGCCCGCGCCCGGCTCGTGCCCCCGAGCGCGGCCGCGCCGTCAGCCGCCCGCGCTCGATCTCCGACACGGCGAAGCAGACCCGCCGGAGGCAGAGGGCGTCCGCGCCCGCGCCGGCCTGGTGCCCGCCGTGCGGGGCCGAGTCGGCAACCGCCCGCTCGATGTCCCATACGGCGAAGCAGACCCGCCGGAAGGGGAGGGCGCCCACGCCCGGCTCGTGCCCGCCGGGCCGGGCGGGGCAGCGGGCCGGGCGGGCCGGGCGATGCTCCGGCAGCGCACCCACCCCGGCCGGGCCGGGTCAGGAGGGTGCGCCGCCGTGGAACGTGAGGGCCACGCCGTAGCAGGCCGAGCCGACCGCGGCGGCGGCCAGTGGCCACCAGGCCGCTGCTGTCCGCCCGGCCAGCCGTCCGGCCAGCCACTGCGCGGCGGGGAAGAGCAGCGGGAAGGCCGGGAGCAGGAAGCGGGCGATCGGCGGCAGCGGCGAAGAGTTGACGAAGTCTATGGCCAACATTCCGGCGCCGAAGACGAGCAGCACGACCGGCTGCCGCTGCGGACCCCGCTGTCGCAGGCAGGCGACGAGCAGGGCGAGGTAGACCAGACCCGTGATCGCGATCGGCAACCGGCCGAAGGCGTGGCGCTGGGCCTCGTGGCCGGCGAAGAGGTGCGTGAACTCGTGCCCGTACCAGCGGAGCGTGCTCCATCCGCCGTCGATGCCGGTGTCCCACGCGGCCTGGATGCGGAAGTAGGCGCCCAGCGAGCGTTCGGCCAGGCTGACGTAGCCGATGTAGCCGAGCCACCCGAGCGGTGCCAGCAGGGCCGCGGCGAGCGGCCGCCAGCGCCAGGCCCGGACGCGCCGGAGTTCGAGCGCGGCCGCCACCGTGACGGCGGCGATCAGCGCCGTGGCGCTGGGGCGGGTGAGACCCGCCATGAGGCAGAGCAGACCGGCCGTCAGCCACCTGGTCCGCAGCACCGCGTAGAGAGACCAGGCGCAGAGCGCGGTGAACAGCGACTCGGAGTAGCCCATCGACTCCACCGCCGCGAGCGGCAGCACACCCCAGAGGATCACTGCGACGAGACCGACGCGCCGACCCCAGAGGCGGTGGGCGATGGCGAAGATCCCCCACGCGGCCGCGAGCGACGCCGTCCAGGCGGTCAGCACGAGCGCGCCCGCCGTGCCGAGACCGGTCACCTCGGAGACGAGGCGGCTGACACCGGGATAGAGGGGGAAGAAGGCGCGCGGCGAGAAGGGGATGCCGTGTGCCCCGGTCAGGCCGTCGGAGACCGCGTAGCCGTGATCGACGATCCGTGCGTACCAGGCCGCGTCCCACAGCGTGCCGAGCCGGGTCACCGGTGCGATGCCGTGGCCCCAGCCCCAGCCGAAGACGAGCAGGACCCCGAGCCCGCGTACGGCCGCGTAGGCCGCGAGCGCGGGAAACGCCCGGCGCAGCGCGGCGGTCGTGCGGTCGACCCAACGGCGGAGCGGGCGACCGGACGGGGGAACGCGAAACGGATCGGCGGGTGGGCCGACGAGCGCCGAGGTCTCGACGTGGTCGGCGCCGGAGACTGCGGTTCCCCGTTTCAGGACCGGAGCAGAAGTCATGTTCGGAAACACTAGGCCACGGGTACGACCGCGCAGGCGCGGTTTTCCGTCGAACGGAGCCGCGTCCTGCCCCGGCGCCGCAGCGGCGTCGGGTGCGAGGAGGACGCCCCGCTCGCCGTCACGTCTCGTCGGCGTCATCAGCGTCCGCGTCCCGCGCGGGGTCGGCGCCGGCGTCAGTGCCTCCGCTGCTCGCCTGCGCGCGGACAGGATCGGTGTCCTGGGCCGCGCGGCGCAGCGCCGCGCGCAGGGTGCTGCGCACGTGGGATTCGGGGATGCCGAGCTCCGCCGCGATCCTGCGGTGCGCGCCGCCGTCCAGCGCGTGGACCTCAGGCACGTCGTGCCCGGCCTGCCCGGCTTGCCCAACCTTCCCGGCTTGCCCAGCCTGCGCGGACTGCGCGTCGCGCGCGTCCCGGCCGCGCTGGGAGGGGAACGGGGAGCGGGCGGGGTCGCCCACGGCCTCGGCGCTGAGCAGCGCATCGATCAGGTGGGTGTCGCCGTAGCCGACCGCGCCCGCCCGCAGCCGGGAACCCGTGCTGCGCCGGAAGGCGAGACGCGCGGCGGACATGAGCTGGGCGCGGGCCTCCGCCGACTGGGACGCCGTCGCACGCTCGAGCGCGGGCCGGGTCACTCCCCAGAGCAACTGCGCGGCGTGCAGCGACTCCTCCAGCGGGACGCCGTCCACCGCCCGGCGCGCGCCCATCAGCTCCAGGCTGACCCAGTCCGCGGCCGAGAACTCCGTATGCTCGCCGCGCAGCCCCGCGGCGCAGTCGCGCAGGATGGACTCCGCCTGTCGCCTGACGCGGGACCAGCGCCGGCGCGGCTCCAGCAGCGGACTTCCTGCCGCCGCCAGTGCACGCTCGTATGCTTCGACGATCCTGGGTCGCTCGTCCTCGAACCGGACCGCGACCGACTGCACCCCCTCCAACTGCCGCCCCCGTTCCTCGGACGCCCCACACGTCCCACACGTCCTGATGCCTTCGATCCTAAGGGGCGGCCTGAGGGCAAAGCCGGGCGGATCCCCTCCCTTTGCTGGTCAGAAGGGGACGCGGACGAACGATGGAGACCCGGGGCGGCTCCGGGAGCTCCTGAGCGGCGTCGCGCAGTGCGGCTCTGGAGCGGCCCTAACCGAGCGTCAGCCTGGCCGCCAGGGCGACCAGCATCGCCGCGTGGGTGGCGTACTGGGTCACCATGAACGCCCGGTACGGGCCGCGACCGGCGCGCGGGTGGCGGCAGCGCAGGGCGACCCAGACCGCGCCCGCTGCGAGCGGAACCGCGCCGGCCAGGCAGATCGGCGCCCAGAAGCCGGAGGCGAGCAGCATTCCCGTGGCGACCGAGAGGGCGCCGACGGCCGAGGCGATCCTGGCCGCCCGCTCGCCCCGGACGACAGCGAGGGTGCGGCGGCCGGCGAGGGCGTCGCCGCGCACGTCGCCGAGGTCCTTGGCGATGGCGCCGACGCAGCCCATCCACAGGGACATGGCGATGCCGAACAGCAGCACCTCTCCCCCGATCCGGCCGCCGGCCGAGAGCGCGCCGCCCAGATAGGTGGTCAGGCCCATCGCGGTGACGGTGGCCGCCGCCGTGAACGTGGTGCGCTTGGCGGGCAGCGGCGGCCCGGAGTAGGCGTAGCCGAGGACCAGCATCGCCAGCACGTCCCAGTCGAGACCCGGCACGGCCGCACCGGCGAGGAGCGCGCCCGCTGCCAGCGCTGCGACGATCGTGGCGGCGAGCCCGACCGGCAGGTCACCGCGCGCTATCGGCCGGATCGAATCGTTGGCCCGGTCCTCGGTGACATCCATGACCCCGTTGACGAGGTAGGCGGCGAGGACCGCGAGCACCCAGGCGACGGCCCCCAGCGCCGCGCGCAACGGGCTCAGCGTGCCCGGTAGTTGGAACAGCAGGCCGGTCATGAACCGCATCAGGAACACGATCTGGACCACGGGCCGCGCCTCGGTCACGCACATCCGCGCGACCTGGACGATGTGGGCGACAGCCCCCGACTTCCCCCTGGCGATAGCGCCAGCTATCTCACTCATGCCGCGCAGACTAGGGCGGCAAATCGGACTAACCGGTGTAAGACACGCTGATCTTGGCAAGATGTTCATGGCCGTCCATGCCGGACGAATCGACCGCCCCGACACGGCGCCCGACCGTCTCGACGCCCTCGACAGCGCGGCCAGGCGGCTCGATCGCCTGCCGCGACGCGGGGAAGAACCAGCCGGCGAGGGCCACTCCGACGACCGTGCCCAATAGTTGGGCGGCCAGGAAGCCGGGCAGCGATCCGGGCGCGAGGCGGGTCGGGCCGCCGGTCAGCGCACGGACGACGGTGATCGCGGGGTTCGTGAAGGCACCGGAGGGGGTGAACCAGATCCCGGCGCCGATGGAGGCGGGCATTTTGTCAACCTCTGCTGAGCGACTCATGACACCCGGATGAGAACGGGTGCGTCACTTCGTAACCGGATCTCACCTCAAATTTCCGATCTGTACACATGGGCCTGACACGCTCGGTGACTACCTTGCCCTGACCACTTCCGGGCCGGCCGATACAGCTCTGCCGCCGATCGCTTCGAGGAAACCGTGACCGTTCCGACCCGAGCGCCCGCCGCCGAGCATCGCCCTGCGAAGGCGCCGAACCTTGCACGCTCGGCGGCCGTGCTCGACTCGCTGCGTGCCGCCGAGCCGGCCCTGCTGCTCTTCCTCGTCGCGCGAGCCACCGGCCTGTCGCTGATGCTGCTGCTCGGCCCCGGTTCGCCCACGTACACGCTGCGCCGGCTCGCCGTGCACTGGGACGCGAGCTGGTACCTCGACATCGCCCAGCACGGGTACGACCACGCGATCCGGCCGTGGCTGCCCGGTGCCGCGTTCCAGGAGACCAACCTCGCCTTCTTCCCGGTCTTCCCCGCGATGATCCGGGCCGTGCACACGGTGCTGCCGTTCCTGCCCTGGGGCGTGACCGGCATGCTGACCGCGTCGGTGTGCGCGGTCGGCGCGGCCTGGGGCATCTACGCCGCCGTCTCGTTCCGCTACGGCGCGCGGTTCGGCACCTTGGCCGCGCTGCTCTGGGGGGCCTCGCCGATCGCGGCGATCGAGACGGCCGGCTACAGCGAGTCGGCGTTCACCATGTTCGCGGCGTGGGCGCTCTACTGCGCGGTCTCCCGGCGCTGGGTCTCGGCGGGCGTGCTCTCGGTCCTGGCCGGGCTCACCCGGCCCACCGGCGTCGCGGTCGCGGCGGCGGTCATGGCGGCCGCCGCGATGGAGATCTGGGTGTGCCTGCGGGCCCGCGGGGCGCGTCCGACCCTGCCGGGCCGGCTGGCGTGGCTCGACCGCGTGCTCTGGTTCGACGGCGCAGACCAGCAGGCCGCGCCGCTCGCCCAGGAACCCGGATTGCGTCGACCCCTGCTCGCCCTGCTGCTGGCGCCGCTCGGCTGGCTCGGCTTCGTCGCCTGGACGGGCGTGCGGCTGCACACCTGGGACGCGTACTTCCGGATCCAGGCGCTGTGGCAGTCCCACTTCGACTTCGGTGCCTCGACCGCACACGACGTCAGGCTGCTCTTCATGACCGCGACCCCGGTCGGCCTGTACTACCCCGTGGTCGCCGGGATGCTGGCGGCGGCCGCCGTGCTCTTCGTGGTCACGATCGCGCAGCGGCAGCCGCTCGCCTTCGTCGCGTTCACTCTCGTCATCATGCTGATCGCGTTCGGCGACACCGCGTTCTTCTCCTCGCGCGGCCGCTTCCTGCTGCCCGCCTTTCCGCTGCTAGTCCCGATCGCCTCGGGGCTGGCCCGGGTGCGGACCCGCGCGGTCCTCGTCGCCACGCTGGCCGCGTGCACGATCCTGTCCGGGCTCTACGGGACCTACGTGCTGCTCTACTCGACGAAGGCGCCCTGACGGCCGACAGCTGGTAACCGACGTGGTGCAGTCCCTCTTGTCGCGGAAGCTACTCTCCGGTAATTCTTACTGACAACAGGTCTAGCAAGAACCGTCGCGATACACAGGGAGCGCCGCCATGCCCGCCGAGGTCTCCTACGAGCACGACACCCCCCAGGGCGCCCGGACCGTCACCGTGCGGTACGAGCGCCGGGGCAGCGGCACGCCGCTGCTCCTGCTGCACGGCATCGGCCACCACTGGCAGGCCTGGGAGCCCGTGCTTCCGGCGCTCGCCGAGGAGCACGAGGTCTTCGCCGTCGATCTGCCCGGCTTCGGCGCCTCCTCGCCGCTGCCGCCGGGAGCGGCGTACGACCTGGACACGGTCGCACCCGCGCTGGGCGGACTCTGCACGGCACTCGGTCTGGAGCGGCCGCACGTCGCAGGCAACTCCCTCGGCGGGCTGCTGGCCCTGGAGATGGGCCGCCGTGGCCTGGCCCGCTCGGTCACCGCGCTCTCACCGGCCGGTTTCTGGACCCGACCCGAGCAGATCTACGCGTTCAGCGTGCTGCTGTACATGCGCTTCGGTGCGCGCACGCTGCCCGAGGCCCTGGTCCGCCGCCTCGCGGCCAACCCGAGCACCCGCGGCCTGCTGGTCGGCACGATCTACGCCCGGCCGAAGCTCCGCTCGCCCGAGGACGCGATCGCGGAGACGCACGCCCTTCGCGACGCCACGGGCTTCTCGGCCACGCTGCGGGCCGGACTGGACGTCAACTTCAGCGCCGACATGACCGACGTCCCGGTGACCATCGGCTGGGGCAGCAGGGACCGGCTGCTGATCCCGAAGCAGGCGGACCGCGCCGAGCAGCGCCTGCCGAAGGCGAAGCTCGTCCGCCTGCCGGGCTGCGGCCACGTCCCGATGAACGACGATCCGGCCCTCGTGGCGCGAACGATCCTCGACGGCAGCCGAGACGCGTAGACCGAACCCGGACGGGCAACCGATCCGGCGCGCGCGGAACAGGGTCCGGAGAGCGAAGCGCGGGTCCGGCGAGCGAGGGGTCCGGCGAACGAGGCGGGGCCGCCGAGCGCGCGGTCCAGGGCGCAGCGGCCAAGGCGGTGGGCGAGCGCGCCATGTGCGTCGTGCTCTCCTCACGCCCGGTCAGCGACCTGTCCCGCACCCCGCCGAACGCTGGGCGTCGGGTGAACTCCTCCGAGGCGGCGGGTCACGCCGGGGCCGGGGGCCGAGGGCGCGAACCAGCGCAGCGAGGAGGGCGGCGAGGCGCAGCGACGCGCGCGTGGGACTCACCCGATCGTGTGAATGGGGTTATCCCCGCGCGTCGCCAGGAATCCGCAGGTCAGCGCGGTGAGTCGGGGCGACGCGCGGGGTGGCCGCACAGGCCGGGACTGCTGACTGCGTGTCACCATTCGGGCGTGCCACCTGTGATGTCCCGTGACCCCGCCGCCCCACTCGACGACGAGCCCGACGACAGCGCGGCACCCGTCGCGGCCTCCCCGCGGCCGCGCGGCGAGCGCGTGCGCCGGGCCTTCCGCTGGCTGCTCGCCGGGCACAGCGCCCCTGAGCTGCTGCGCCTGCCGCCCGCGCAGGTCAACCGGATGCTCACCGTGCTGGCCTGCGCGTCCATGCTGATCGGCGCGCGGGACATCTGGAACCGCACCATCGTCAACCAGCAGGTCCACGCCTTCGCGGTGATCCTGTACTTCGGCGCGATCCTCGGGATCGGCGTGCTGGCGCTCAGCGTCCGCACCCGCCGGAGCATGACGCTGGTGGACGTGTCGATGCTGACCGTGGCGGCGCTGCAGTGCCTGAACCGCTTCTACGTCGTCACCGCCGCCAAGCCGCCGGTCCCCGGCGTGCCGTCGAGCCACGTCTACTACGGCACAGACGAGGGCTCGCTGATTCACATGGCGGCGCGGACGCTGCTGCACGGCGGGCACATCTACGGCACGCAGTGGCCGCAGATCTTCAGCCTCTTCCACGTCGGGACCACCCCGCTGATGGACGGCGGGGCCGCGACCGGTCTCGACTACCCGCCGCTCGGTCCGGTGTTCACGGCCGTGCCGATGGGGCTCCACCTCAGCCACCCCCCGGCCGGGCTCGCCGCGACCGCGATGCTGCTGGCCGCCGCAGTCGTCATGTTCGTGCTGCTGCCGGTCGCCTGGCGGCCGGTCGCGGTGATCGTCTGCTTCGGCTTCGGCTGGCTGCCGAACTACGCGCAGATGGGCTACCCGGGCTGCATGGAGCTGCCCTTCCTGCTGATCGCGGTCGCCTACTGGCACCGGACCGGGCGCGGCGGGCGGCTCGGCCGGGTGGGCGTCACCCAGGCGGTCTGCCTCGGCATCGCGGCCTGTCTGCACCAGCTGACCTGGTTCCTGGCGCCGTTCCTGCTGATCGGGCTCTTCATGATCCGGCGCGGCGAGATGCCCGCCCGCGCGGCGGCCCGCCTCGTCCTGCGCTACGCCGCGATCAGCACCGGGGTCTTCCTGGCGATCAACCTGCCCTTCATCCTGCAGGGGCCGCGGGCCTGGCTGGAGGGGGTGCTGACGCCGCTGACGCAGCAGGCGATCCCGGCCGGGCAGGGGCTGGTCGGCATCTCCTCGTTCTTCACCTCCGGGAGCGGCAACCTCCACCTCTACAGCGTCGCTGGACAGTTGCTGGGCGTCGCGATGATGGTGCTGCTGGTGCTGTTCCCGCGGCGGCTCGGCCCGGCGGTGACGGTGATGCCGTGGCTGGTCTTCTACCTGTCGACCCGCTCCCAGCAGGACTACTTCGACCTGACCGTGCCGCTCTGGGTGATGGCGGCGGCGACGGTCTCGGCGGCCGACTTCGACCGGGCCTGGCACCCGCGCTTCGGCTGGCTCGGCTCGCGGGCCGTGCGCACGGCCGTGGTGCCGCTGCTGCTGGCGCCGACGGCGGTGGCGATCTGCGCGGCGGTGCTGACCCCGCCGCCGCTGCGGATGGACGTGACCGCGATGAGCGGCACGGCCGGCAACGGGCAGCTCGCGCTGGTGGACCTGCTGCAACGGGTCAGGGTGACCGTCACCAACACCAGCGGCGAGGTGGTCAGCCCGCACTTCGCGACCAGCACCGGGGCGACCATCTCGGACTACTGGAAGGTGCTCGCAGGTCCCGCCACCCTGGCCCCGCACAGCAGCGCCGTCTACCTGCTCAAGGCGCCCTGGGGCGGGGTGGACACGCCCGGCATCAAGGGCAGGATCCTGCTGCGCGCGGTGACCTCGGAGCCGATGAGTCTCTCCTCGCAGCTGATCGGCGTGGGTCCTGACCCGTCGACGCTGCCGGCGGCGATCCGCAAGATCCTCTCCTCCGGGCAGGGCTTCAGCAGACACAACTCGAACGACGGCCTGGTGCCGCGCACGGGGGTGGAGGGCCTTCAGGGGCGGTAGGGCGCATGGGGTAGCCGCCCGCCGTCACGGCCGGAACGGCAGCGCGGGCACGTCGAAGCAGTTGGCGTTCATGTCCGGCGTCTGAGTGACCCAGCCGCCCTTGCCGCCCTGTGCGGAGTCCTCCCAGCGGGCGACGTTCAGGCAGGCGTGCTGCGGGCCGGTGGGCGGGGTCGGGTGCGGCACGAAGTCGGCCGGGATCAGCACGCCGTGGGCGTCGTAGGGCTGGGGGCGGGTCATGAAGCCGTCCACGCAGGCCCGGGTGACGTTCGCGCCGCAGGAGGCGGCGGCGTCGCTGAACCACTGGGCGCCCGCCCAGCCCAGCAGCTCCCACTCGGAGAGCTGTCCCTGCCGGTCCGGGTAGTACTTCTGGATCGCCGCGCGGAACGCCGCGACGGCCGGGTACTGGACGTCCTCGTAGTTGCGCGCGCCCGCCGTGGTCCACAGCGCGGCGCGGCAGCCGGGCACCTGCTGGTAGTCCTGGCGGACCTGCTCGGACCAGTTCTGCTCGTTGGTGACCTTCGCCGCGACGCTGACGCCCGACGAGGCCATCGCCTGGCACAGTGCGGTGTTGCCGCGCACGTCCATGGCGTCCAGCAGCAGCTGGGCGTGGTCGGCCTTCATCCCGGCGGCGACGGCCGCGAAGTCGGGCAGGGCGAAGTCGACGGTCTCGCTGAGCACGTCGTAGCCCTCGGCCTTGAGACCCTGGGCCAGCTCGGCGGCGTAGCGGGCGGAGTCGCCCTGGTTGTAGGCGACGACGACGGCGCGGCTGAGGCCGAGCTTCGTCTTGAAGTACCGGTAGACCTCGGTGGTCTGGTACATCACGCCGTTCCAGCCGACGGCCTTGCCGTCGCGCGGCTCGTTGCTCCCGTAGACGGCGTAGAGGTGCGGGTACTGGTCGTAGGCGGTGCCGATGGTGATGCCGCCGATGTCGGGGACGCCCTTGGAGCTGACGTACGAGGCGCCCGCGTACTGCAGCACGCTGCCGGAGACGAGGGCGACGACGTGGTCCTGATCGACCAACTGGTGCACGCAGCTCTGGTTGCCGATGCCCGCCCCGCTGTCGTCGCAGGTGAAGACCTTCACCTGACGCCCGCCGACGCCCCCGACCGCGCCGATGCCGCCCGCGTCGTTCAGCGCGCGGAAGAAGGCCTGCGCGCCGTAGAGCGGGCCGGTGAAGGCGTCGCCGCCGATCGGGCTGCTGACGGAGGTCACGATGCCGACCGGGATCGGCGGCGCGGCCGGACCGCCCGGCCCGGCGGCGGTCGGGCCGGTCTCGAAGTCCTTCAGCGGCAGCCTGCTGCCGCAGCCGGTCAGGCCGGTGGCGCCGGCGAGCAGCACCAGCAGCGCGAGGACGATCCCCCAGGCCGTCCTCACGCCGCTGATGCCCGCCACGCGGTTGGTACGCGAGGTGCGGTGACGCGTCACCCGTTCATCCCGTCAGGTTCGTCCCGTCAGTCTTGTCCCGTCGGTTCAGGAGCAGCCGGGGATCTTGGTGGCGCCGGCCTTGAGCTGGAGCAGGCTGCAGAGGGTCGCGTCGCCGACCTTCCAGACGCCGCCGTCGAGGACCGACTTGCCCTTGCTGCCCGGCAGCGCGACGGTGCCGCTGAGGCAGACGTTGAAGGTCACGTCGGCCGTCGTCGCGCTGGTGAAGTTCACCGCCGTGACGCTGACCGTGGTCTGCGCGGCCTGCGGGTCCTTGCCGAACATCTGCATGACCGGCGCGAAGGCCGTGCCGTTCTGCAGCAGGCCGATCTTGGTGCTGGCCGAGGTCGCGGGGTCGAAGAACTGCGCGTAGTCGGTCGCGACCTTCGCTGCGGCCCCCGCGGTGTCGGCGGGGCCGCTGCCCGAGACCGTCGGCGGGGTGCCGTTGCCGCAGGCCGCGGCCGCCACGCTGCCCGACGCGCTGGGGCTGGCGGCCGGAGGCGTGCCGGCCTGGGTGGTCGCCGTGGGGCTGGGAGTGGGATTGGTGCCGCCGCTACTGCTGCAGGCCGCCGCGAGCAGCAGGACCGCTGCCGCCGTGCCTGCTCGGAACACGAGGGTGCGCGGACCGGCCGTGCGCTCCCGGTCTGTGTCCATGAACCTTCACCGCCCTGTCGTGAAATCAGCTCTGTCGTGAAATCTGACTTAGCATCAGTTCTGGATGACCAAGCTAGCCCCCAGGGGATCGTCAGGAACCCTCTCCTGCGGGTATTGATGAGGGAACGTGACCATTCGGCCCTGGGGCCGGCGACCGCGAGAGAAGGACGCCATGAACGAGCCGCCACCGGGGGTACGCGGCCTGCGCCTGCCGCGCGGCAGATCCGGAAGCTGGAGCGCCGGCAGGACCGGGTGGGTCTGCGGCGCGGCCGGCGCGCTGCTCTGCGTGCTGGGCTGGTACGGGATCTCCGGTGAGCGTTTCGCCGAGCGTCAGCTCCCCTACCTCGCTTCCGCCAGTATCCCAGGGGCGGCCCTGATCGTCGCGGGCGCGGTGCTGATCGCCCGGCCCGATCCCGACCAGGCACGCGAGCAGGAGCAGGAGCGTGCCGCGCGGGACGACGAGCTGCGCCGCCGGCTCGCGCTCCTCTACGACCTGCTGGTGGAAGAGGCCGGTCGGACTTCGCAGGGCGGCGGCCCCACGGGGTCCGCCGCGACGTCGCCCGGACCGCTGTCGTACCTGCCGAACGGGCGCACCTATCACCGGGCCGGCTGCCTGCTGGTCGAGGGACGCGGCGACGCTCTGCCGGTCACCGCCGCCGGGGCGCGCGAGCGCGGGCTGCGGCCGTGCCCGCTCTGCGCGCCGGACAAGCCGGCCGAGGCGGGTGAGGCGGGCGGGACCGGCGGGCCTCGCGGGTCTCGCGGGACCGGCGGGACCGGCGGGCCGACACCGCTCGCGCCGGGGGCCTGAGTGGCCGCCGCCCAGCTCACCGCCCTGCTTCACCAGGAAGTCGGACTCGAAGGGGCCGGGCTGCAGCTGGCCTCGCTCCCGCTCGACCTCGCGCAGGCGGGGTTGACCGTCGGGGCCGCCGCCGCGCTGTCCGGCATCGGACTGGTCGTCTGCTACCGGGCCACCGGCGTGCTGAACCTGGCCCAGGGCGCGATCGCCATGGTCACCGCCTACGCGCTGCGGCAGACCATCGTGGTCTGGCACTGGCCGCGCGCGCTCGCGATCCCGGCCTGCCTGCTGGTGTTCGCCCCCGCGATCGGCTGGGCGCTGGACGCCACCGTCTTCCGTCGGCTGCAGCGGCGCGGCGCGGGACCGGTCGAGACGCTGGTCGCCTGCCTGGGCGTCTTCGTGCTGCTGGTCGGCGCGGCGTTCCTGCTCTGGGGGCCGACCCCGCTGGCCGACGCGCCCAGCCTGCTGCCGTCCTCCCCGTGGGCGGTGCTGGCCGTGGTCGCGGTCCTCGCGGCCGGGGTGGCCGCGGTCGGGCGCTGGACGCCGTTCGGGACGCAGGTCCGGGCCGTCGTCGACAACCGGCGACTGGCCGAGCTGGCCGGGGTGGACGCAGACCGGGTCTCCTCGGTCGGCTGGGCCTTCGGCGCGTTCACGGCGGGGCTGACCGGCGCGGTGCTCGCGCCCGGCCTGCGCCTCGACCCGTACGGGCTGCCGCTGCTGGTGATGGAGACGATGGCGGTCGCGGTGATCGCCGGGCTGCGCAGCCTGACGGCGGCCGTCGCGGCGGCGCTCGCGCTCGGCGTGCTGCAGAGCGAGCTGACCCAGTTCCACCCCGGCGGCTGGACGCAGTCGCTGCTCCAGGCCGTGGGCGCGAACCTGTTCGTGCTCGCGCTGCTGGCGGCCGTGCTGTTGCTGCCACTGCGCTTCGCGGGATCGGAGCGGCGCGCGTATCACGCGGTGCTGACGGGCCCGGCGACCAAGCCCGCCTCCTCGCGCGCCTTCGCCGGGCGGGTCGCCTGCGCGACGCTGCTGCTGATGCCCTTCGCCTTCCGCGCCGACGACCTGCGGGCGGCGCTGCAGGTGCCCGCGCTGGCCCTGGTGCTGCTGTCGATCGTCGTGGTGACCGGCTACGGCGGCCAGGTCTCGCTCGGCCAGGCCGGATACGCGGGCCTCGGCGCGCTCTTCACCGGGCTGCTGGCGGGCGGCCGGCTCCCCGGCCTGCCGGCCTTCCCCGCGCCGGTGGCGTTGCTGCTGGCGGTGGTGCTGGCCGCGCCGCTGGGGCTGTTGGTCGGCTGGCCGGCGATCCGAAGGCGCGGGCTCGCCCTCGCGCTGACGACCTTCGCCGTCGGCACGGCCATCAGCCGACTGGTGTTCCAGCAGCCCGCCGCGACGACGGGCGTGGTGCTGGACCGGGTCGGCCTGCTCGGACAGGACCGCTTCTTCTACGGCGTGGAACTGGCGGTGCTTGCGGGCGCGTTGCTGCTGGTCAGGGCACTGCGCCGGGGCCGGCTCGGCCGGGCGCTCGGCGCGATGCGGGACCACGAGGCGGGCGCGGCGGCGGCCGGGGTGGACGTGCCACGGCTCAAGCTGCTGGCCTTCGTCGTCGGCGCGGCACTGGCCGCGCTGGGCGGCGGGCTGCTCGGACTCGGCGGGCAGGCCTTCGATCCGAACGCCTTCGACCCGGTACTCGGGCTGATCTGGTTCGCGGCCGTGGTCGTGTTCGGCGCGGACAGCGCGGTGGGGGCGGTGCTGGCGGCCGCGCTGCTGGTCGGCCTGGATGCGGGCACCGTCGCCGGGGTCTCCGCGGCGGCGGTCGGCGCGCTGGCGCTGCTGCTCGGGCGGATGCCGCCGGGCGGCCTGGCCGGACTGGCGCGGTTGCCACGGTTGCCGGGGCGCGGCCTGCGAGCGGCAGCGGCTGGCGAGGCGGACGAGGGGGCGGTGCGGCTCACGGAGCTCGGGCGGCAGCTGGCCGCCCGCGTCCGCCTGCCCGCACCGGCGGGCGAGCCCGCACCGGCGCCTTCGCCGCGACCGGCTCCGCTCCCCCGACGTGAGGGCGAACGGCTGACGGCACGGAACCTCACCCGCCGCTTCGGCGGCGCGACCGCCGTCGACGGCGTCACGCTCGCCGTGCCGCCGGGGCGGATCACGGCGTTGACGGGGCCCAACGGGGCGGGCAAGAGCACCCTTTTCGACTGCCTCAGCGGCGCCGGCCGGCCGGACTCCGGTCAGGTGCTGCTGGGAGGCCGGGATCTCACCCGGCTGCCCGAGCACGCCCGCGCCCGGCTCGGCCTGGCCCGCACCTTCCAGCAGATCGCGGTCTTCCCCGGGCTGACCGTCGCGGACAACATCCGTGTCGGCGCGGAGCAGGCGGCCCGGCGCAGCTCCCGTCAGTCCGCCGAGGACGCGGAACGGGTGCTGCGGCTGCTCGGCCTGACCGCCCTGCGCGACCACGCGGCGGCCGAGCTGCCGACCGGCACGCTGCGGCTGGTCGAACTGGGCCGGGCACTGGCGGCGGAACCCGCCGTGCTGCTGCTCGACGAGCCGGGCGCGGGTCTGGACCGGCGGGAGACGGCACTGCTGGTGGAGCTGCTGCGCTCGCTGGCGGACGGCGGACTGGCGCTGCTGCTGGTGGAGCACGACCGCGAGCTGATCGACGAACTCGCCTCCGGCGTCCACGTGATGAGCGCCGGCCGGACGCAGTTCCAGGCGCACGGGCAGCTGCAACTGCGGGCGGCGGGCGGGCGGTTCGGGGAGGGCGCGCGGTTCGGGGAGGGTGGGGAGGTCCGGCATGGCGGTTGAGATCGAGCTGCGCGGGGCGCGGGTGCGCTACGGACCGCTGGAGGCCCTGCACGGGGTGGACCTGGCGGTGCCGTCCGGGGCGGTGACGGTCCTGCTGGGCCGCAACGGGTCGGGGCGCACCAGCGTGCTGCACGCGCTCGCGGGCGTCGTACCGCTCGCCTCGGGGAGCGTGCGCTGGTACGGCGGGGCGGAACGGCCGCGCGAGATCACCGCTCTCGACACGTACCGGCGCTCGCGTCTCGGCATCGCCCTGCTTCCTGCCGAGCGGGCGGTCTTCCCCTCACTGAGCGTCGCCGAGAACCTGACGCTGCTCAGCGGGACGAGCGTCCCGGAAGCGCTGGAACTCTTCCCGGAACTCTCGCGGCTGCTGCCGCGCACGGCGGGCACGCTCTCGGGGGGCGAGCAGCGGATGGTGGCGCTCTCCCGGGTGCTGACCGGCCCGGCGCGCCTGCTGCTGCTCGACGAACTCGGCCTCGGCCTCGCCGAGGAGGTGGTGACTCGCGTCCACGCCGCGCTGTCGGCGCTGGTGGACGCGGGCCGGACGGTGGTGCTGGCGGAGCAGTCGCTTCCGCCGGAACCAGTACGGGTCGACGTGGTCTACGAGCTCAGGCGCGGAACGGTCGTGTCCGCGCGCGAGCCGGTCTGATTCAGCCTTGTTCAGCCTGGCTCCAGCCCGGACTCACCGCAGCCGCAGGACCGTCCCTATGGTCAGGTTGTCCGGGCTGGGCCCGATGACCGCGCGGTTGCGGGCGTAGAGGGCGGGCCAGCCGCCGGGCAGCTGGTAGCGGTGGGCGATGGCGGCGAGGGTGTCGCCGGGCTGGACCGTGTAGGTCGCGGGCGCGGTCACCGGCGGCCTGCCAGTCGGCGGCTTGCCGGTCGGCGGCTTCCCCGTCGGCGGTTTGCCGCCCCCGGTCGGGGGCCCGCTCAGTCCGAGGTCCCGCGAGCAGCTGGGCCAGGCGCCCCAGCCCTGCCACGCGAGGATCTTCTCCCCTATGACGATCTGCTGTGCCTTGCCGGCCAGGTCCGGGCGGGACGCGTAGCGCTGTCCGCCCGTCTCCCGCCAGGTCTCCAGGGAGATCTGGAGCCCGCCGTAGTACCCGTTGCCCGTGTTGATGTGCCACCGGCCGCTGCTCTCGCACATGGCGAGCCGGTCCCAGACGGACACCGGGACCCGGTTCGACGCGGCGTCAGCAACCTGTGGCAGCACACCGAGCAGCGCGGCCGAGGTTCCGAGCGCAGTACCGATCAGACACTTTCTGGCTATGCCCATGGCGGCTGACGCTACGTCGGCTCACACGGCGATCCGACTATCCGATGATCCGCCACGCCGCTGGATCACCCGGACGCCGTAATCCGGCCGGGAGCGGCCGTAGCTGGCCAGAGGGCGAAGCGCGACAGCGCGGCCCCCTGCCGGAGCAGGAGGCCGCGCTGGTGTCGTCACGCAGTCAGGCGTGCCTCAGCCGAACTGATCAGCCGAGGTTCAGGACCTGGCCCGGGAGGATCAGGTTGGCGTCGCCGCCGATGGTGCTCTTGTTGGCGGCGTACAGCGCCTGCCAGTTGGTGCCGTGAGCGGCGGCGATGGCGCTCAGGGTGTCACCGGCCTGGACGGTGTAGCTGCCGGAGGCGGAGCTGCTGCTCGCCGCCGGGGCGCTGGTGGAGGTGCTGGTGGAGGTGCTGGTGTCCTGCGAGGGCGCGGCCTGCGAGGAGGTGTCCTGCGAGGTGGCGGAGCTGCCCGTGGAGGAGCTGGAGGAGGACGAGCCGGAGGAGGACGAGGAGCTGGAGGAACTGCTGCCGGAGGTGTCGACCGAGGCAGCGGCGCCGCCCTGGCTCAGGCCGGCCTGCGGGCCGCAGACGGGCCAGGCGCTCGGGCCCTGGGCGGCCAGAACCTGCTCGGCGACGGCGATCTGCTGGCCCTGGGTGGCCTGGTCGGCGCTGGCGGCGTACTGGGTGCCGCCGTAGGCGGCCCAGGTGCTCGCGTCGAACTGCAGACCACCGTAGTAGCCGTTGCCGGTGTTGATCGACCAGTTGCCGCCCGACTCGCACTGCGCGACGGCGTCCCAGGTGGAGGTGGAGGCAGCGGAGGCGCTGGTCGCAGTGAGCAGACCGGCGACGGGGGCGGCGAGGAGGGTGGCGCCGACAACAGCGGTACGAACGCGGAACTTCATGAAACGCCTTTCGACACTCCCGGGCGGGTCGGCAGACCTGGCGCGCAGCGCCTGTTCGGCTCCGCGCTTCGCTGGTCCGCGCCCTCGCTCCGCCACTCGCCGCCGACCTGTCCGTGCGGCGGCGGGCACGTCCCCACGCTGCGCCGAGGGGCGCCGCAGGAGACGGTGCGAAGACGGGCGAACCCGGGTGGTGCTCGTTGCACCAACGTCAACGACCGTAGGAACCCCGGGCGAGAGACTCAAACCCCTGGGAGAAGTCCCAGCTCACGCTGCCGTTACCGGTAGTAAGAATCTTGGAAATTGCCACCCGATGTCCGAATTGGGACGTTTGTCGAACCGTCAACGAACCAGTTTCGTGACCCCGGTCACAGATAAGGCGGTTGAGCGGTCCGTGAGCTGCCCCACACGGTAGACAGAGGGTCACTTCCGAGCGCACACGCGTGACCGGATCCGACCTCTTTCCCGTGCCCTCGCGGCCTCAACCGTGACCCCGACCACATCCGGTGCGTTTGTCATCACGGCCGGGCAGACACGCTCCGGCCCCCGCGATTCGAGGAGTCATTCGTGCAGCGCATGATCGACGTCAGCGACGAGGTCCGTGCCGAGATCGGTGACGACGAGGCCGACCGCCTGCTTCAAGGGGCCACCGCCCCCGACCGCTACGACTGCACCTCCTGCCGGGCGCCCGGAGACGTGACGCAGGACCCGACGGCGACGGTGCTCTTCGTCGGCGAGGAGACGGCGGTTCTGGCCTTCGCCCACGCCCGGTGCATCCCCTCCCAGGTCGTCGAGGTGGCCGAGGAGCAGCTCCAGGGCGCCGTCCGCAGCATCAGCGCCGCGATGGCGGCGCCTGCCGCCCAGTCCGCGTCGGAGCAGCCGGTCCGCACGCCGGTGCAGGGCCCGGCGAACGGCGGCCAGGTCGCCCCGGCCGTGCTGGGGGTGACCTGCGGCCTGGTGCTCTGTCAGAACGGCCCGTTCCCCGGCACGCCACGCGCGGCGCTGGTCGTCGAGCCGACGGGCCCCGTCGGCCGTCCCGGCATGACGGTCGGCGAGGACGCGTTCGTGGAGCTGCTTCAGGAGCACGGTTTCCAGCTGATCGCCGACGTCGACTACCCGCCGGCGCAGCTGCGCGGCTGGTCGGTCCTGATGGCGATGGGTCAGCTCCACGCCGTCCTCCAGCCCGCGCAGGGCGGCGGCACGAACGCCTGGTGGCAGGCGCACCAGCCGCTCCAGGTCACGGATGCGTGGCGCGCCGCCGCGTCGCAGCAGGCCGAGGTCATCATGTACGCGGCCCCGGCCGGCAGCATCGGGCGCCAGCCGCGCGAGGATCTGCTGCGCCACGCGCTGGACGGCGCGGCGCGGCGCGGCCTGCTGCTTGGCGCTGTGCTCCCCCTGGCGGGAACCTGAGCACAGGCCTGAGCCATACCAGGGGCGCGAGGAACTGCGCGAGAAACCACCGATGAGCGGATGGCCCTGAACGTTCGGGGCTCTACCTCGCAGGGTGGCTTGTCGCGCACGCAGTGAATCAAGCAGCGCCTCGCGCCCCTGGTGGTGCAACCACAGGGGGTAGCGAATCTGCGGGTTCCGCGCCCCTGAGGTGTCGCAACTGACCCGCATCCTGGCAGGTGCTGTGTCGTTGGCCATTACGTGCACACCTTCGACACCTTCCCCCCGCCCCGACGCGAGGCCAGGGCGTGGCCCGCGTACGCAGAGACCGTCGCCGTGCCCGCTGCGATCCCCGCTATGCGGCCCGCGTTCGAGCGGGACGCCGGCCGGGACACGCCGATCTACGACGCGCTGTACAGCGAGTTCCGCCGCCTCTTCCGCAGTCTGCCCGGCGACCGCACCGGCGAGGAGAGCTTCAAGCTCCCCTACTTCTCGGACTTCACGCCGCCGCAGGTCCCCCACCTCGCGCCGCCGGGAGCCGGGCGGCACCGCAGCTACCTCTCGCTGCCGCCCGGCGAATCCTGAAGCCGTGTCGCCTACTTCTTGCGCCCGCGCTTCTCGCGGACCCGCACGGAGATCGAGATCGGCGTTCCGACGAAGCCGAACTCCTCGCGCAGCCGGCGCTCGACGAAGCGCCGGTAGCCCGCCTCGATGAAGCCGGAGGCGAAGAGCACGAACCGCGGCGGCTTCGTGCTGGCCTGCGTGCCGAACAGGATGCGCGGCTGCTTGCCGCCGCGCACCGGGTGCGGGTGGGCCGCGACGAGCTCGCCGAGGAAGGCGTTCAGGCGCGCGGTCGGGATGCGGGTCTCCCAGCCGGCAAGCGCGGTCTCGATCGCCGGGACCAGCTTCTCCATGTGGCGGCCGGTGCGGGCGGAGACGTTGACCCGGGGCGCCCACTGGACCTGGACCAGGTCCTGCTCGATCTCGCGCTCGAGGTAGTAGCGGCGCTCCTCGTCCAGCAGGTCCCACTTGTTGTAGGCGATGACGACGGCGCGGCCGGCCTCGACGGCCATGGAGATGATGCGCGTGTCCTGCTCGGTCAGCGTCTCGCTGCAGTCGATCAGGATGACCGCGACCTCCGCCTTCTCCAGCGCGGCCCCCGTCCGGAGCGAGGCGTAGAAGTCCGCGCCCGCGGTCTGGTGCACGCGGCGGCGGATACCGGCGGTGTCGATGAACTTCCAGGTCTTGCCGCCGAGGGTGATCATCTCGTCGACCGGGTCGCGGGTCGTGCCGGCCAGCTCGTTGACGACCACGCGGTCCTCACCGGCGACCTGGTTCAGCAGGCTGGACTTGCCGACGTTCGGACGGCCGATCAGCGCGACGCGGCGCGGGCCGCCGAGCGTCTGGTCGCCGAAGGTCTGCTCGGGGGCCTCGGGCAGCTTCTCCAGGACCGCGTCGAGCAGGTCGCCGGAGCCGCGGCCGTGCAGCGCGGAGACGGGGAAGGGCTCGCCGAGGCCGAGGTTCCACAGCGCGGCCGCGTCGGCCTCGCCGGAGATGCCGTCGACCTTGTTGGCGCAGAGCACGACCGGCTTGCCGGAGCGGCGGATCAGCTTGACCAGCGCCTCGTCGGTGTCGGTCGCGCCGACATTGGCGTCGACGACGAAGAGCACGGCGTCGGAGTTCTCGATGCCCATCTCGGCCTGCGCGGCGACCAGGCCCTCCAGGCCCAGCGCGTCGATCTCCCAGCCGCCGGTGTCGACCAGCTTGAAGCGGCGCCCGTTCCAGGTGGCCTCGTACTGGACCCGGTCACGGGTGACCCCGGGACGGTCCTCGACGACCGCCTCGCGGCGGCCGATGATGCGGTTGACCAGCGTGGACTTGCCGACGTTCGGGCGGCCGACGACGGCGAGCACCGGCAGCGGCACGTGGCGGCCCTCGGCGTCGAGGTCGCCGATCTCTTCGAGGTCGAAGCCCTCCTCCGAGGCGAGCTCCATGAACTCGGCGTACTCGGCGTCGTCAAGCTCGCCGTGACCGGCATGTCCGGCGTTCTCAATGCTCATCTGGCGGTGCCAACTCTCGTCTTCATCTGCGGCAAGCGGTTCGGGAGGGCGAAGGCCCTGGCGGGCGGCGTCAGCCCAGGCGGGCGGCGGCGCGGTCGCGCACCAGCCCGATGATGTGCGCGACGACCTGGTCGGGGCTCATCTCGCTGGTGTCGACCTCGACGGCGTCGTCGGCCTTCCGCAGCGGCGCGGTGGCCCGACTGGAGTCGGCGGCGTCGCGGCGGTTGATGTCGGTCAGGATGGCCGCTATCTCGGTCTCGTCGGTGACGCCGAGCTGAGCCGCGCGGCGGGCGGCGCGGGTCTCGGCGGACGCGGTGAGGAAGACCTTCAGGTCGGCGCGCGGGAAGACGACGGTGCCCATGTCGCGCCCCTCGGCGACGATGCCGCGGGGCGCGGCGAGCGCGGACTCCCGCTGCAGTTCGACGAGCCGGTCCCGCACCTCCGGCACGGCGCTGACCGCGCTGACGGCGGCGGTCACCGGCTGCTCCCTGATGGGCGTCGAGACGTCGACGCCGTCGACGGTGATGGTGGGCGTCCCGGCGTCGGTACCGGAGACGATCGCGGGCTTCGCGGACGCGACGGCGACCGCGTCGGCGTCGTCGACCTCGACGCCGTTGGTCAGCAGCCAGTACGTCATGGCGCGGTACATGGCGCCGGTGTCGAGAAAGCTGAGCCCCAGCTGCGACGCGATCTCCCGCGACACGGTCGACTTTCCGGTGCCGGCGGGGCCGTCGAGCACGACGACGACCGGGGCAGAGGAGTTGTCCACGGTGAGATCCTTCGGGGAGCGACGGCAGGGGTACTACATAAAGGTTACCGTCCGCAATTGGTGACACTGCCAGGGCGCGGGGCTCCGCTGATTTGCGGCTCCTCCCCCAGCCTTCGGCCGGGAGGCGCCCCCTGCGTGGGCGCGAGCCTCTGAGCAAGAGGGTCAGCCGCACTACCCAGGGGCGCGGGGCTCTGCTCGATGAACTGCGTGCGCGACAAGCCACCCTGTGCGGTGAGTCCCCGAACGAGCAGGGCCATCCGCTCGTCAGTGGTTGTTCGTGCACGCAGTTCATCGAGCAGAGCCCCGCGCCCCTCGGGGAGTGCAACCGACCCGCTTGCCGAAGGGCTACCGAAGGCTCCAGCCGCGGTCGCGGAGCGCAGCGACCAGCGTCGCCACCACGCCCGGGGCCACCGAGAGGGTCACGAAGCCGGCCTGTTGGCCGGTCGAGTGCTCGATCGTCACGTCCTCGATGTTGACCCCCGCCTGGCCCGCGTCAGCGAAGAGGCGGGCCAGTTCGCCCGGCTGGTCGCCGATGAGGACGGCCACGTCCTCGTAGCGGGTGGGCGGAGCCCCGTGCTTGCCGGGGATGCGGGCCCGGCCCGCGTTGCCGCGGCGCAGCACGTCCGCGACCGCCTCGGCGCCCTCGCCGCGCTTCGCCTCGTCCTCGGCCTGCAGCGACCGCAGACCGGCGACCGCGCCGCCGAGGTCGCTCGCCAGCTCCTCCAGGATGTCGGCCACTATCCCCGCGTTCGCGCTCAGGATCTCGACCCACATCGCCGGGTTCGACCCGGCGATCCGGGTCGTGTCGCGGATGCCGGGGCCGGCCAGCCTGACCGCGTTCTCCGAGGCGTGCTCCAGCCGCGCCGCCACCAGCGAGGCCAGGACCTGCGGTGTGTGCGAGACCAGCGCGACCGCGCGGTCGTGCGCGGCCGCGTCCATGACCACCGGGACCGCCCCGCACAGCGCGACCAGTTCCAGCGCCGCGTTGAGGGTGTCGGTGTCGGTGTCCGGCATCGGAGTGAGCACCCAGGTGCGGCCCTCGAAGAGGTCGGCTCGCGCGGCCAGCGGGCCGCTGCGCTCGGCGCCGGACATGGGGTGGCCGCCGATGTAGACGCTGGTGTCGCAGCCGAGGGCGACGACGTCCTGGCGCGGGCCTTCCTTGACGCTCGCCACGTCCGTGTAGTGGCGGGCCAGGCCCTCGCGCTGGGCGTCGGCCAGCACCCGGCCGATCAGCGCCGGCGGCACCGCGACGACCGCCAGGTCGACGACGCCCTCCGGCGGGTCGACCGTGCCCGCGCCGAGCGACGCGGCGGTGCGGGCGGAGTCGGGGTCGGCGTCGCGCAGGTGGACCGTCATGCCGCGCGCGGTGAGCGCGAGCGCGACGGAGGTGCCGATCAGTCCGGTGCCGATCACGAGGGCGGTGCGCATGGCGGGGTACGTCCTCAGCTTCTGATTGCGACGACAGCTGCTCAACATCATCGCCGACCGACGAGCGGGCTAGCGGACCAGCGGACTAACGGCGGCCGATCGGCTCGGGGCGCAGTCCGATCCGATCGGCGGGGCCGCTGTGCTGTCACCGTAACCGCGAGTGCCCGACTGCTGACACGACCGTCCGCAGGGCAAGACGCGGGCCGCCCGACAGGACGCTCAGCCTCAGCCGGCCAGGATGCGCAGCTCCCGGCTGGTGAGGTTGAGCCGCTCGCCGCCGTCGGGCGTGCAGACGGCGATGTCCTCGATCCGAGCGCCGAACTCGCCGGGCAGGTAGATGCCGGGCTCGATGGAGAAGGCCATGCCCGGCTCCAGGGGCCGCGCCGAGCCGGAGACGATGTAGGGCTCCTCGTGGGTCTCCAGGCCGATGCCGTGGCCGGTGCGGTGGATGAAGTAGTCCCCGTAGCCGGCCTTGGTGATCAGGTCGCGGCCGACGGCGTCCAGCGCCTCCGCCGTCACTCCCGGCGCCACCGTGTCGCACTGCTCCTTCTGCGCGGCCAGCAGCACCTCGTAGAGGGCGTCGTAGCGGGCCGGCGGGCGGCCGACGCAGTAGTTGCGGGTCGAGTCGGAGCAGTAGCCCGAGGGCATCGTGCCGCCGATGTCGACGACGACCGGCTCGCCCTCGCGGATCACCCGGTCGGAGACCTCCGCGTGCGGGCTCGCGCCGTTGGGGCCCGAGGCGACGATGACGAAGTCGACCCGGACGTGCCCGGCGGCGATGATCGCGTCGGCGATGTCGCGGCCGACCTCGCGCTCGGTGCGGCCGGGGCGCAGCCACTCCTCCATCGCTGAGTGGACCTTGTCGATCGCCTCGGCGGCCTCCAGCAGCGCCGCCACCTCGGCCGGGCTCTTGCGGATGCGCAGCTCGCCGAGGACGCGCCCGGCCAGCGTCTGCTCGGCGCCGGGAAGCGCGTCGCGGAAGGCGAGGACCTTCTCGGCGAACATGTGGTTGTCCAGGCCGACCCTGCCGAGCCCGCGCGGCAGCCGGGCGGCGACCAGCGCGTAGGGGTCCTCGGTCTCGCGCCACGGGACGATCTCGACGTCCAGCGCGCCGACCGGCGAGGCCTCGGCGGCGGGCTGCTCCAGCAGCGGGACGACCAGGAAGGGGGCGCCCTCGGCGGGTGCGACCAGGCAGGTGAGCCGCTCCAGCGGCAGTGCCTCGTAGCCGGTCAGGTAACGCAGGTCCGCGCCCGGGGAGATCAGCAGGGCGTCCAGCCCGGCGGCCTTGGCCGCCGCCTGGGCGCGGCCGATCCGGTCGGCGGGGTAGAGGTCAGGGTCAACAGCCGCGTCGTGTGCCATGGCAGAAGTCCATCACGCCCCGCCCGTCACCGCAGCCCTCTACTCGCGCGGCGCGAGTTGGGGTACAAACAGGACATGCTCTTCCACCTGACTCCTCTCGATGCCTGGCTGGAACATCCGGACCGCCCCTACGCCACGGCCTCGCTGGCGCTGGAGGGGTTCATCCACTGCTCCGCCGACGAGGAGCAGGCCCTCGCCGTCGCGAACGCGCGGTTCTCCCGGACCCGGGGGCCGCTGATGGTGCTGCTCATCGACGAGGACGCGCTCGACGCGCCCGTGCGCTGGGACGAGATCGAGGAGGGCGTGACCTTCCCGCACATCTACGGGCCGGTGAACCGCACGGCCGTCGTCGGGATGCTGGAGGTCGAGCGGGATGCGAGCGGCCGCTGGGCCTCGCTCGCGGTCTGGAGCTGACCCGTCGTAGCGGTGGTGTGATTCTCCGTCAATTCACCTGCGGGTAACGATGAGTCCCCGTAGGTCCTCTTTCGCACTCGCTGCCCCCGTGCCACTGTGGTGCGTCACGTTCTACGCGCGTCATACACGACACGGGACCAACGAGGGAGCAGGATGCGCAAGAGCAAGGTGCTGGCCCTGGCGGTAACCGCCGGGCTCGGAATCGGGGCCGCTGTCGCGGTCCCGGCGACGGCGGCGCAGAGCGCGCCGGCGCAGGTGAAGGCGGGGGCGGACCAAGCGGGGGCGTGTCGTCTGGACGCGACCAACCCAGGTCTCAAGCACGTCATCTACCTGCAGTTCGACAACGTGCACTTCACCCGGGACAACCCGAACGTGCCGTCCGACCTGGAGCAGATGCCGCATCTGCTCAACTTCCTTTCCAGCAACGGCGTGCTGGACAGCAACCACCACACGCCGCTGATCGCGCACACCGGCAACGACATCCTCACCTCGCTGACCGGCGTCTACGGCGACCGGCACGGCCAGGCGGTCTCCAACTCGTACCGGTACTTCAACCCGGACGGCACCTCCAACTCGGCCAGCAGCTTCGCCTACTGGACCGACGGCGTGGCCGACACCTCGGTGCCCACGCCCAGCGACGCCGCCTACACGATGGTGACCAAGGACGGGAAGAACGCCCCCGCGCCCTGGGTCTCCTACACCCGTTCGGGCTGCGACTTCGGCGCGGTGTCCGCGGCGAACACCATCCTGGAGAACACCACCGTCGACATCAACAAGGTCTTCGGGGCCAACTCCGCGCAGGCCGCCGAGGCCAAGGCCGACCAGGCCAAGGCGCAGGCCGACTACGTCGGCATCGGCGTCCACTGCGCGCAGAACTCCAAGCTCTGCGCCGCCGCAGGAACGGGCGCCAGCGCGGACCTGCTGCCGGACGAGCCTGGCGGCTACACCGGCTACCAGGCGCTGTTCGGCGCCAAGTCGGTGGACCCGGCGATCTCCGGCACCGGCGTGGTGAACTCCACGGCCGGCACCCAGATCACCGACTCCCACGGCAATCCGGGCTTCCCCGGCTTCGACGGCATGAGCGCGGCCAACTCGCTCGGCTACGTGGCGCAGATGCAGGAGGCCGGCGTCCCGGTCACCTACGCGTACATCTCCGACGCGCACGACCGCCACGCCGCTCCTTACGGCGCGATGGGGCCGGGCGAGGCCGGATACGTGACCCAGCTGAAGACCTACGACGACGCCTTCTCCGCCTTCTTCACCCGGCTCGCCAAGGACGGCATCACCACCAAGAACACCGACTTCGTGGTGACCTCCGACGAGAACGACCACTTCGTCGGCGGCAAGCCCATCCCGGCGAACTGCGACGGCGTGACCACCCCGTGCAGCTACGCGCAGATCGGCGAGGTCAACGCCAACTCGGCGGGCCTGCTGGCCACCCAGCAGGGCGTCACGACGCCCTACAAGGTCCACTCGGACTCCGCGCCGAACTTCTACGTCACCGGCAACCCGGCCCAGACCGCGGGGAGCACCCGTGCGCTGGAGCAGGCCTGGGCCAAGGTGACCGCGGTCAACCCGATCACCGGGAACACCGACACGGTCAACAGCTACCTGGCCGACCGGACGGAGATGAAGCTGCTCCACATGGTCACCGGCGACGCGGCCCGCACCCCGACGTTCACCTCGTTCGCGGATCCGAACTACTACGTCTACGCGGGCGCGCCGAACTGCAACTCCTCGTGTGTGGCGCTGGGCCCGGGCTACGCGTGGAACCACGGTGACTTCGCGAGCGACATCAACACCACCTGGCTCGGCATCGCCGGCGTCGGCGTCAAGCACCTGGGCGTGACGGACAAGGTGTGGTCCGACCACACCGACATCCGGCCGACCATGATGGCGCTGACCGGCCTGCGGGACGACTACCTCAGCGACGGCGTGGTGCTCACGCCGTTCCTGAAGACGTCAGGGATGCCCGACCCGCTGGAGCACAGCGCCCACCAGTACGCCAAGGTGGCCGCCGCCTACAAGCAGCTCAACGCGGGTGTCGGCGCTTTCGCCGCGGCCACGCTGACGCTGTCGAACAAGGGCGTCTCCTCGGTCTCGACCGGTGACGCCACCTACCTGGCCGACGAGGCGACGCTGACCACGCTCGGCGCCGAGCGCGACGCGCTGGTCGCCCAGATCGCGGCCGCGCTGGACGACGTCGCCTTCGGCCACGGCCGCCTCGGCGACAGGAAGGCCGACCTGCTGGTGAAGCAGGCCGACCTTCTGATCAAGCAGGCGCAGCAGGCCGCCGCCGCTTAACTGTCACCCGTTCGCGCCCGTCCCGTCCGCATGGAGCACCGTCACATGTGGACGGCGACGGGCGCGTTCGCGTCCTGCTGGGGCCGGCCGCGCCGGTAGAGCACGGCGCTGAGGACCAGGCCGACGACGAAGAAGCCTGCCGACCACCAGTAGGCGGTGGCGTAACTGTGCAGCTGCGCCTGGGCCATGGCCTCCGGGGACGGCGCCTTGCCGACCAGGTAGCTCGCGCCCGCGCTGGTGGCGAGGGTGTTGAGCAGCGCGGTCCCGATCGAACCGCCGATCTGCTGCATGGTGTTGACGGCGGCCGACGCCACGCCCGCGTCCTGTTCGCCGATCCGGTCGGTGGCCAGGCTCATCGCCACCGGCATGATCAGACCGAGGCCGAAGCCCATCACCAGCAGCGGCGGCAGCACGGCCGAGGCGTAGGAGCTGTGCAGGCCCAGGTTGGTGAGCCAGACCATGCCGATCGCGGCCAGCGCCATACCGAAGGGCACCAGCGGCTTCGGGCCGATCCTGGGCAGCAGCGCCAACGTGGCGAGCTGCGCGGCGACCATGAGCGCGCCGATCATCGGCAGGAAGCCGAGGCCGGTCTGGACCGGGCTGTAGTGCAGCGTCTCCTGGAGGTAGTAGGTCAGGAAGAGGAAGACGCCGAACATGCCCGCGCCGGTGATGCCGAAGGCGATGAAGCTCGCGCCTCGGTTGCGGTCCAGCAGCACGCGCAGCGGCAGCAGCGGGTGCTCGGCGCGGGTCTGCCACCAGGTGAAGACGGCGAGCAGCAGGCCGCCGGCGGCCAGGAAGCCCCAGGTCTGCGGCGAGCCCCAGCCGTGCGAGTTCGCGTTGGAGAAGCCGTAGACCAGGCCGAAGAGACCGGCGGAGACGAGGAAAGTGCCGGGGATGTCGAGCTTGGGCCGGTCGGCCGGAGCGCCCTTGCGCAGGAAGGTGACGCCTCCGGCGAGCGCGAGGGCGGCGAAGAGCAGGTTGACGAAGAGGGTCCAGCGCCAGCTGGCGTGCTCGGTGAGCAGCCCGCCGAGGAGCAGTCCGATGCCGCCGCCGGCGCCGGCGATGGCGCCGAAGATGCCGAAGGCCTTGGCGCGCTCCTTGGCGTCGGTGAAGGTGGTGTTGAGGATCGACAGCGCGGCGGGCGCCAGCAGCGCGCCGAAGAGGCCCTGCAGCGCACGGCCGGTGACCAGGACGGAGAAGTCCCCGGCGGCCCCCGCGAGTGCGGAGGCGGCCGCGAACCCGCCGACGCCGACCAGGAAGACGATCTTGCGCCCGAACAGGTCGGCCAGCCGTCCGCCGAGCAGCAGCAGGCTGCCGAAGGCGAGCGCGTAGGCGGTGACGATCCACTGCCGGTCGGCGTTGGAGAAGCCCAGGGCCTGCTGAGCCGAGGGCAGGGCGATGTTCACGATGGTGCCGTCGAGCACCACCATCAGCTGCGCGATGCCGATGACGGCCAGCACCCACCAGCGGTGGCTGCCGGACCGGACGGCAGCGCGGCCTGTCTCGACGCTTTCGCGTGCGACGGCTGTCTGCGACATGAGCACTCCGATTGAACGAAACGGTTTCGTACTACTCGTTCATACAATACGCCCATCGAAACGAAGTCGTTTCGATGGGCGTATGTGACGAAGGTCTCAGCTGTTGAGCAGCGCCGGCAGCACGACGGCGTCGATGTACCGCTTCATGAAGTCCGGGTCGGCGAACTGATCGTCCAGGACCTTCCGGGCCGGAAGCGCGCCGACCAGCATGTGGCCGAGGAACTCGCCCGCCGCCGCGCCCTCGCGCAGCTCGCCCCGCTCGACCGCGCGCGCCAGCATGGTCCGGAGCAGCGCCAGCACGGGCTCGATCAGCATCTCGCGCAGCGCCACGCCGAGATCCGGGTTGAGGTGGACGGCGTGACCGATGGCGTTCATGAAGACGGTGTCGTCCTCGAGCGCCATGTTGGCCTCGGCGAGCGCGTGCAGGTCGCCGCGGAGGCTGCCGGTGTCGACGTCGTCCAGCAGCCGCGGGCGGGTGTGCCGCATCGCGGAGGCGACCAGCTGCGGCTTGCCCTTCCACTGGCGGTAGAGCGTGGCCTTGCTGCTGTGGGCGCGGGCGGCGACGGCGTCCATGGTCAGCGAGTCGTAGCCCACCTCGCGGACCAGCTCGATGACATGCCGGTACAGCTCCCCCTCGCGCTCGGCCGTCAGCCGACCCCGCCCCGCCGCCGCTGCCTGGGTCACTTCGGTCAGAGCCCCACGGCCTTCATCAGCTGGCCGACCTCGGGGTTGGTCAGGCGGCGCAGCCAGCCGGACTTCTGGTCGCCGAGCGCGATCGGACCGAACTGCGTGCGCACCAGCTTCTCGACCGGGAAGCCCGCCTCGGCCAGCATGCGCCGGACGATGTGCTTGCGACCCTCGTGCAGGGTGACCTCGACGAGGTAGTTCTTGCCGACGTTCTGGACGACCTTGAAGCCGTCCGCGCGGGCCCAGCCGTCCTCGAGCTCGATGCCCTTGGCGAGCTGCTTGCCCAGGTCGCGCGGGATCGGGCCCTGGATGGCCGCGAGGTAGGTCTTCTTCACGCCGTACTTGGGGTGGGTGAGACGGTGGGCCAGCTCGCCGTGGTTGGTGAGGAGGATGATGCCCTCGGTCTCGGTGTCGAGGCGGCCGACGTGGAAGAGCCGCGTCTCGCGGTTGTTCACGTAGTCGCCCAGGCACTGACGGCCGTCCGGGTCCTCCATGGTCGCGACGACGCCGGCCGGCTTGTTCAACGCGAAGAAGAGGTAGTTCTGGGTGGCGACGGTCAGGCCGTCGACCTCGATCTTGTCCGTGTTCGGGTCCACGCGCTTGCCCTGCTCGCGCACGACCTCGCCGTTGACCATGACGCGGCCCTGATCGATCAGCTCCTCGCAGGCGCGGCGGCTGCCCATGCCCGCGCGGGCCAGCACCTTCTGCAGGCGCTCGCCCTCGAGGTCGGTGCCGGTGACCTGCTTGGCGGGCTTGTCGTGGCGGGCGCGGACCGCGTCCTCGACGCGGGCCTGCAGCTCGCGCGGACGCGAGGGGGCCGTGCCCTTGGGCCGGATCTGGCCGACACGGCCCGTGCCGCCACGGCCGGCGCCGCCGCCCGCTCCTGCCGGGCGCGGCTTGGCGTTCTCACCGCCGCCCCACTCCGGACGGTCGTAGCGGCGCTGCTCGGGACGGGGCGTGCCCTTGTCGCTGCCGCCCGCGCCCTGGCCGCGGCGCTGGCTCCCGCCCTGGCCCTGGCCCCGTCCCTTGGAGCCCGAACCGCCGCCGCTGCTGTTCCTGCTGTTACCGCTACGCATCAAAAGTCCGCTGTTCTGCTTGTCCGTCTGGTCCGCCTGACCTGGCTGGTCCGGCCGTCGTCTGTCAATCTGCTGCCGCGACCGCCTCGGCGATCACGGACCCCTCCTGCGAGTCCGCCTCCACGTCGTCGGCCTCGGGGAGGAAGGGGGCCAGCTCCGGCAGCTCGTCCAGGCCGCGCAGCCCCATCCGTTCCAAGAAGTGGTGAGTGGTCCGGTACAGGAACGCCCCCGTCTCCGGCTCCGAACCGGACTCCTCGACCAGACCTCTCTGTACCAGGGTACGCATGACGCCGTCACAGTTCACACCACGCACGGCGGAGACCCGCGAACGGGAGACCGGCTGCCGGTACGCGATGACCGCCAGCGTCTCCAACGCGGCCTGCGTCAACCGCGACTGCTGCCCGTCCAGCACGAACCTGTCCACGACGGGCGCGCACACCGCCCGCGTGTAGAACCGCCACCCGCCCGCGACAAACCGCAGCTCGAATCCCCGCTCCTGTGCGTCGTATTCCGCCGCGAGCGCGGCGAGCGCCGCGGCGACGACTTTCTTCGGCCGCTCGAGCACTTCGGCAAGCCGCGCGACGGTGACGGGCTCGTCCACGACCATGAGCACGGCCTCGAGCGCGGCCTTCAGTGGAATCTCAGGCCCGTCCCCGACCTCCGCCTCCGGCGCGGGCGCGGGCTTCGGGGCAGCCGCCCGCGCGGGCGCGGGCAGGCTCGGCGCAATCGCCTCCGGCGCGGGCGCAGCGCCCACGCGCTCCGGGGCCCCGGGCGAAGCCTCGTGGCTCGGCACACGCCTCGACGGCTCCGCGCCGAGCTCCCGCGTGGGCCCGGGCAGGCGCGGCGGCGCGGCAACCGCCTCCGGCGCGAGCTCGGACTCGAGCTCGGGCTCCGGCTCCGGCTCCGGCTCCGGCGCGGCAACCGCCTCGGGCGCGAGCTCGGGCTCCGGCTCGGACTCGGACTCGGGCTCCGGCTCCGGCTCCGGCTCCGGGGCAGCCGCTCGTGCGGACAGGCTCGGCGCGATCGCCTCCGGCGTGGGCGCAGCGCCCACGCTCTCCGGGGCCCCGGGCGAAGCCTCGTGGCTCGGTACACGCCTCGGCGGCTCGGCTCCGAGCGGCGCCCGCTCCGCCAGCACCGCATCGCCGGACGCCACGGCCGAAGGCCCGTGGGCGGGTGGCGGAAGGACCGGCTCGACCGCAGATCCGCCTGCCGCGGCCGAAGGCGCGTGGCCGGGATGCCGCACCGAGGGCCCGGCTGTCGGCTCACCGGTCCCTGCGTGGCCGGGACCCCGCCTCGGCGGGTCGGTCACTGCCCTCGCGGGTGCCGACTCGGCCGGCGCCGCGTCCGCGGCAGCCGTGTCCGGGTCGCCCAACCGGGCCGAATGCCTTCCCGCATCCGGGTCGTCGACCACCTCGTCGCGGAAGACCGTTTCGAGCTGTTCGCCGGGGCGGGGGCGGCCGGGGAGGCCGAGGCGGCGACGGGGGGCGGGGATGTCGTCGGGGTGGTCGGTCATGTCAGCGTTCCTTGCCCTTGCCGCTCTTGCCTGCGTCCTCCGCCGAGTCCAGCGGAGCCGCAGGCGCGTCGAACTCGTCGCCGAGGTCCGCCGCCACCTCCACCTCGCCGTCAGCGACCCAGCGGATGAGGAGCTCACCCAGGGCCTCGGGCTGGTCGAAGGCCAGCAGCTTCTCCCGGTACAGCTCCAGCAGCGCGAGAAAGCGCGCCACCACCGTCAGCACGTCCGGCGCGTCCGCCGCCAGCTCCGCGAAGCGGGCCTCGCCCTGCTCCCGCAGCAGCGCGACGATCAGCTCCGCCTGCTCGCGCACGCTGACCTTGGGCGTGTGGATGTGGTCCACGTAGACGACCGGCTTCGGCTTCGGTTCCATCGCCTTCGCCGCCAGCCTGGCGAAGGCGTCCAGGCCGATGCTGATGACCACCTCCGGCAGCAGCTCCGCGAACTGCGGCTCCAGCCCGACCGTCCGCGGCCGCCGCAGCTGCTCCGCCTCCCACCGTTCCGCGAACAGCGCCGCGACGCGCTTGTACGCGCGGTACTGCAGCAGTCGGGCGAAGAGCAGGTCGCGGGCCTCCAGCAGGGCGAGGTCCTCCTCGTCCTCCAGCTCCGCGACCGGCAGCAGCCTGGCCGCCTTCAGGTCCAGCAGCGTCGCCGCGACGACGAGGAACTCGCTCGCCTGGTCCAGGTCCCAGTCCGGGCCCATGGCCCGGATGTGCGCGATGAACTCGTCCGTCACCTTCGAGAGCGAGACCTCCGTGACGTCCAGCTTGTGCTTCGCGATCAGGCTCAGCAGCAGGTCGAACGGGCCCTCGAAGTTGTCCAGGCGCACCAGAAACCCGCCGGACGGCTGCTCGGGCGGCTCATCTGTCGACGGGGTCTGGGATTCGGGCGGGGTGTGCATCGGGGCCTATCGTGCCCTGTCACCCGCCGACGGGGCGAGCGCCGCGCCTGGGCGATCAAGCGCCGCGCGAAAGCGCGCCTCAGCGCCCGCGCAGCCGCCGGACCAGGATGCTGGCCTCGCCGCGCTGCTCCAGGTCGGCCAGGACCACGGCCACCGCCTCACGCACTATCCGGCCGCGGTCCACCGCGAGGCCGTACTCGCCGCGCAGCACCAGCCGGGCGTGCTCCAGGTCGATCAGCTCCTCGGCGGAGACGTAGACGGTGATCTTCTCTTCGTGCCGTTCACGCCCCGTCGGCCGGGAGCGTGGGGCCCGCGGCTTGCGGCGCGCGGCGGAGGGCTGGGAGACCGCGTCGGACGCCGCCTGGGCGGCCTTGGTCGCGGACCCCGCGTCGCCCCGCGAGGGGCCGGGGACGGATGGCGCGGAGGACGGCGCGGCGACCGCGCCGTGCTCCCCCGCCGGATCGGCCGGACGGCCCTCCTCCGACGCGGAGGCAGACCCGGAGGCCGACGCCTGCCGCCGCGGCTCCCCGGACGGCCCGGGGGCGGGCGACGCGGCCGACCCGTTGGACTGGTCCGGCGCACGCGGCACGGGCGTGAGTGCGGTCCCCCCGGTGGTCCGGAACAGTTCGTCCGCCCCCGGGAGACTCACTCGACGGGGCACCGGGCGAGCACCTCCCTGGCGAGCTGGCGGTAGGCGGCGGCGCCGACCGAGTTGGACGCGTAGGTGGTGATCGGCTCGCCGGCCACCGTGGTCTCGGGGAAGCGGACCGTGCGACCGATGACGGTGTGGAAGACGTGCTCACCGAACGCCTCGACCACGCGTGCCAGCACCTCGCGGCTGTGCACGGTGCGCGAGTCGTACATCGTGGCCAGGATGCCGTCCAGGCGCAGGTCGGGGTTGAGCCGCTCGCAGACCTTCTCGATGGTCTCGGTGAGCAGCGCGACCCCGCGCAGCGCGAAGAACTCGCATTCCAGCGGCACGATGACACTGTGAGCGGCCGTCAGCGCATTGACCGTCAGCAGGCCCAGGGACGGCTGGCAGTCGATGATGACGTAGTCGTAGTCGTTCAGCAGCGGCTTGAGCGCCCGCGCCAGCGCCGACTCCCGCGCCACCTCGCTGACCAGCTGCACCTCGGCTGCCGACAGGTCGATGTTGCTGGGGAGCAGGTCCATCCCGGGCACGGCCGTCTTCAGCAGCACCTCGTCGGCCGTCAGACCCCGCTCCATGAGCAGGTTGTAGACGGTGAGGTCCAGCTCCATCGGGTTGACGCCCAGGCCGACCGAGAGGGCGCCCTGCGGGTCGAAGTCGACCAGCAGAACGCGGCGGCCGTACTCGGCCAGCGCCGCGCCCAGGTTGATGGTCGAGGTCGTCTTGCCGACCCCGCCCTTCTGGTTGCACATGGCGACGATGCGCGCCGGGCCGTGCTCGGTGAGCGGTGAGGGGATCGGGAAGTACGGGAGCGCCCGACCTGTGGGACCCACCCGCTCGCGGCGCTGGCGCGCGGCGTCGGGGGCGAGGGTGGCCGCGTACTCCGGGTCCGGCTCGTACTCGGCGTCGGGGTCGTAGAACTGACCGTCCGCCATCTCGCTCTGCACCAGGCCGGGCTCGACGGGGGCGTCCAGCGCGCTCGCGTAGCGCAGCGCGTCATGATCGGAAATCGGGTACTCCAGGCTCGGGTAGCCGGGCTGCTGCTGACGTGCGTCAAAAGTGCGCGGGCCGCCACTCCCGGGAGCAATTGTCGACTCATTCACAAGTCGTCTTACCTCCTTGGCGACCGCCGTTGTGACCGGGCTTCGGGGCTCTGCCCCCTCCAGTGGGCGGCATTCACCGCACCGCAGCCTAGCAACGACACAGTAGCGTCAACCAGCACACCAGTGATGCACTAACCAACATGTCGATATGACAATTGCTGTCCAAAGGTCCCAGGCACTGTACGAAACTGCCGTTCGGCCTGCGGGGACACCCCTGTTCACTCCTCTGCCGAGGGTGATACTGAACGGCGCGCGATTGACGGACACGCCGAAGGAAACGCCTGAAGGGCGCCGCACGGAACGTGCGGCGCCCTTCAGGGCCGTGCTACATGGCGTCCCGTCAGGCGAGGACGTCGGCCAGCTCGACGAACGGCAGGCCGTTGGCCTCGGCGACCTCACGGTAGGTCAGCTGACCCTCGTGGGTGTTCAGGCCCTTGGCCAGCGCGGCGTCGCGGCGGCAGGCCTCGACCCAGCCGCGGTTGGCCAGCTCGAGGATGTAGGGCAGGGTCGCGTTGGTCAGCGCGTAGGTGGAGGTGTTGGGCACCGCACCCGGCATGTTGGCCACGCAGTAGAAGACCGAGTTGTGCACCATGAAGGTGGGCTCGGCGTGGGTGGTCGGGTGCGAGTCCTCGAAGCAGCCGCCCTGGTCGATGGCGATGTCGACGAGCACGGAGCCCGGCTTCATGCGGGAGACCAGCTCGTTGGTGACCAGCTTCGGGGCCTTGGCGCCCGGGATCAGCACCGCGCCGATGACCAGGTCGGCCTCGAGGACGGCCCTCTCCAGCTCGAAGGAGTTGGAGGCGATGGCCTTGATCTTGTTACCGAAGATCTTGTCGGCCTCGCGCAGCTTGTTGATGTCGCGGTCGAGCAGGGTCACGTCGTAGCCCATGCCGATGGCGATGGTGGCCGCGTGCCAGCCGGAGACGCCGCCGCCGATGACGACGGCCTTGGCCGGGTGCGTGCCGGGCACGCCGCCGGGGAGGGTGCCGCGGCCGCCGGCCGGACGCATCAGGTGGTACGAACCGACCTGCGGGGCCAGCCGGCCCGCGACCTCGGACATCGGGGCGAGCAGCGGCAGAGCGCCGTTGGCGAGCTGAACCGTCTCGTAGGCGATGGCGGTGGTGCCCGAGCTCAGCAGCGCGTCGGTGCACTCGCGGGACGCGGCGAGGTGGAGGTAGGTGAAGAGAGTCTGACCCTTGCGGAGGCGGTGGTACTCCTCGGCGATGGGCTCCTTGACCTTCAGCAGGAGGTCGGCCGTGGACCAGACCTCGTCAGCGGTCTCGAGGATCGTCGCACCGGCGGCGACGTACTCCTCGTTGGGGATCGAGGAGCCGACACCGGCGTTGTTCTCGATGAACACCTCGTGCCCGTTACGGACCAGCTCATGCACGCCAGAAGGCGTGATGGCCACGCGGTACTCGTGGTTCTTGACCTCGCGGGGGATGCCGACCTTCACGACGAACACGTCCCTTGCACATGGGGTTTCCTCCCACCGGCGGGAACGCAGGCGGAAGCCACGCGCAGCGGCACTGCTTGCGCGGCACTTCCGAGTGTAATGAAGCCGGGGGGATGCGACAGCCTTCCAAACTGACCAAAAGCTTCGGATCGGTTGGCAGTTTCGTAGGCTTGCGCGAGCGACACGCCGTCGAATCACTAGAAATTTAACAACTCGGACATTCAATCGAAACCACGGCATTCCGCCTGCGGTGGGCAGGGGCCAGCAGGCCGGGGCGGGAGGCGACGGCTGCGCCTGGGGGCGGGCGGAGGTCCGGCACCTGCGGGCGCGTGACGCCTGACACGGGGGGAATCGGGCGTCGGCGGGTGTGCTGGAGCAGCCGGGCGTGGATGTTGGGGGCGCGGGCTGGCGGGTCAGGGGGGTTCGGGGTCGCGGCGGGGGGCGGGGGGTTGGGGGGCCGGAGGCTGAGCGGGCGGGGGTGGGGTGGGGGCGCCGAGGGTGGTGGCCTGGGTGCGTTGGAGGCGGGCGCCGGCGGGGTCGCCGGCGCGTTCGAGGGCGTCCGCCATGCGGAGCAGGACGAGGCCCTCCAGGCGGCCCCCGACCCGGCGGGCGGCCTCCAGCGCCTCGCGCTGCGTGCGCAGCGCGGCCTCGGTGCCGCCGGAGAGCTCCTGGACCCGGGCCGCGCCCAGGATCGCGCCGACCGCGCCCGCCTCGTCGGAGAGCTTGCGGTACAGGGCCACCGCCGCGCGGTACTCGCGCAGCGCGTCCTGGTAGCGCCCCTGCGCGCTGTGCGTCGCGGCCAGCCGGCCCAGCAGGCGGGCCTCGTCGGCGCGCTCACCACGGTTGCGGCGCAGCGTGAGGGCGCGACCGTAGAAGTCGACGGCGCGGACCAGGTCGCCCGAGGCGCGGTACGCGCCGGCCGTGGCCTCCAGGATGCGCCCGACCGCGACGTGGTCCTGCGCGGCGCGCGCCGGAGCGAGCGCGCCCCGGTAGCGCTCCATCGCGCGGGCGTGTTCGCCGGCGGCGGCGTGCAGATCGCCGAGATTGACCAGCGCGGCCGCCTGCCGACGCGGCTGCCCGCTGCGGCGCGCGAGCTCCTGTACGGCGGAGTGCAGCGCGTACTGCTCGACCGCGACGGAACGGCCCCTGCCCTCCCCCCAGACCGGCAGCGCCCGGACCATGACGGTCGCCAGCCGGGTCATCAGACCGTCCAGGCCGCCGCGCGCGACGCCCGCGTCCACGGCGGGCAGCAGCGTGGGCAGGGCGGAGTCGAGCCAGGCCCAGGCCTCGGCCGCGCTGCGGAAGCGCAGCGGCACGGGAGGCACCTCCCCGTCCGTGGGCGCCTGCTCGGGCGCGAGCCGGACCAGGCAGGCGCCGAGCAGCCGGACCTGGCGCTCCAGCCAGCGCGCCTCGGCGAGCTCGACGAGGGCGGGCTTGTCCTCCGCCTCGCGCAGGCGGGTGAGGACCGGCCGCAGGCTCTCCGGCAGGCGGTAGTGGCCGTCGCCCTCGTCCCGCAGCAACTGCTGTGCCGCGAGGGACCCCAGCAGCGCGCCCGCGGCCTCGATCGGGCTGCCGACCAGCGCGGCCGCCCCGCGCGCGTCCAGCACCCCGCCGGGCACGACCGTCGCCAGCCGCAGCAGCAGCTGCGCACTCGCGCCGAGCCCGCCGTAGACGAGCGCGAACGCGCGCCGCAGCGGATCGTCGCTGCGCTGCGCGCCGCGCGGCGGTGGCGGCGGAGCCGTCGCCGGGCCGGACGCCTTCCGGTCGGCGCCCGCCGCCCCCGGCGGATACGTCGGCATGGGCGGCACGGCCTGCCCGGGCAGGCCGAGGACGGGCATGCCCCGGTCCGGCGCCTTCGGCGGGGCCGGCGCAGTCGATTCAGGCCGCGTCGATTCGGGCACGGTCTCCCGCGCCGAGCCCGCGTCGCCGGAAGCCCCGGCTCCCGCGCGGCGCGGTCCGCCCCACCGCCAGGCGGACCGTGTCGGCTCGGCAGGCGCGCCCGGGTCGGCTGCGCCGGGATTCCTGCCGCCGCCGACGCGACGGGACGCGGCCTGTCCACCGGCCGAGGTCCCCGGCGGGTGACCGGGCTCCGAACCCTGGCCACGCGCGAGACCTGCCGCGTCGGAGGCCGTGCGGTCCGCGCCGGTCGGGGCACTCCGCCCCCGCGCCGGGCGACCCGGCTCCGCCGAGGAGTCCGGCGGGTCGCCGGGCTCCGAGCCCTGGCCGCGCGGGAAACCGGCTGCATCGGGAGTCCTGCCGTCCGCTCCGGTCCCGACGGCACCCTGCCCCCACCCCCGACGGCCTGCCGACGGGCCCTGACCATCCGTCGGAGCGTCCACGCGCGAAGGTGCGGCGCCTGCACCGCTCGGCGGCGGGCCCGGGTCGGGAAAGACGTCTGCGGGGATCTCGCGCAGCGCGCGGAGGGCGTCGGTGACGGAGGCGCGGGGGCGGGCGGCGAGCCAGCCGCCGAGGAGGCGCAGCGCGCCGGCGTGGCAGGCGACGGCCTCCGAGAGCGCCTGCGCGGCGACCGGGTCGACGACGACCCGGATGTCGCCCGCGAGCGCGGCGAGGAGTTCGCGGGCGGAGGTGTAGTCGAGGCCGCCCAGCACGCACGGCCGGACGTCGTGGATCGCGCTCAGCGGACCGGCCGCGACCGCCACCACCAGCGAGCCCGGCGACTGCGGCAGCAGCGCCCGGACCTGTGCCGCGTCCGTCACGTCGTCGAGAACGAGCAGGACCGGCTCCGACGCGAAGTGCTCGCGCAGCGCGGCCTCAGCGGCGGTCTCCGCGTCCTCCGCGGCCAGCGCCGTGGGCCGGGGCAGGCCCAGCGCGTCGAGCAGGCGGCGGGCAGGGAAGGGCGCCGAGAGCGAGAGATGCGCGGAGAGCGCGAAGCCGGTCGTCAGCTGCTCCGCCAGGCGCAGCGCCAGCGAGGTCCGGCCGGAGCCCGGACGGCCCGCGACCAGCAGCACCCGAGGACCCGGCGGGGTCGCACCGGGTCCCGGCCGTTCCCACTCCTCGCGCAGCCGCGCCAGCTCGGCCCGCCGCCCCACGAAGGGCGTGGGCGCTACGGGCACGCCGATGGTCGAGGCCAAGGCCGACTGAGCTGACACGCGCGCCGCTCCCGTCCGTCAGACAGAAACCGTCAGACAGAGACCGTCAGAAACCGAATGAACTGCGGACTTCTGACGCAGCGTAATTCACTCGGCGCACAGCCAGGCACACCTTCGTACCGGCGGGCGCGTGCTCAGTCCAAGCTCACTCGAACGGACGCGCGGGCCAAGGGGCGTCCGCAGGCCGCAGCGCCTCCAGACCGGCGCCGGCCAACGCCGCCTTGAGCGCCAGCGCCGAGGCGATCAGCGCGCCGTTGTGGAGCTCGCCGGCGAGGATCATCGCCACGACCTCGTCCAGGTCGAAGCGCCGGACCTGGAGGTCGAGCTCCTCGCCGGTCGCCGCGTAGCGCTCGCCGTCGGCCTCGGCGAGGTCCTGGGCCAGGAAGACCCGGATCGCCTCGTCGGAGCCGCCCGAGCTCGGGTAGAGGTCGACCAGGACCCGCCAGTCGCCCGCCTTGTGGTGGGCCTCCTCGTAGAACTCGCGCTGGGCCGCGTGCAGCGGGTTCTCGCCGGGGATGTCGAGCAGGCCGGCCGGGAGCTCCCAGAGCCGGTGCCGGACCGGGTGCCGGTACTGGCGCACCAGCAGCACCCGGCCCTGCTCGTCCAGGGCCAGCACCCCGACCGCGCCGGGGTGCTTCATGTAGTCGCGCGTCGCCGCGCGGCCGTCCGGCATGACGACGTCGTCGGAGACGATGTCCCAGACCTTTCCCTCGAAAGAGGTGCGCTCGGCGACGACCTCCCACGAATCGGGACTGTCCTGCAAGACCTGACGCTGCTCCACGATCGACATCCTCCCCGGAGCCGGACGGCTTCCCTGCTGCTTGCGTGCCTGGTACCGGACCCTACTCGGCGTCCTGCACCTTGATCGCCGCGGCGACCAGGCCCGCGAAGAGCGGGTGCGGGCGCGTCGGGCGGGACTTCAGCTCCGGGTGGGCCTGGGTCGCCACCAGGTAGGGGTGCACCTCGCGCGGGTACTCGACGTACTCGACCAGGTCGCCCTTGGGCGAGAGACCGGAGAACTGGAGGCCCGTCTTCTCCAGCTCGCTGCGGTAGGAGTTGTTGACCTCGTAGCGGTGACGGTGGCGCTCCTCGACGTACTGCTCGCCGCCGTAGACCTCACGGACGATCGAGCCCTCGGCGAGCTTCGCCGGGTAGAGGCCCAGGCGCATGGTGCCGCCCAGGTCGCCCTTGCCGTCGACGATCTCCAGCTGCTCGGCCATCGTCGAGATGACCGGGTGCTTGGCGGCGGCGTCGAACTCGGTCGAGTTGGCGTCGCCCAGCCCGGCCAGGTTGCGCGCGGCCTCGATGACCACGCACTGCAGGCCCAGGCAGAGGCCGAGCAGCGGGACGCCGTTCTCGCGGGCGAAGGTGATCGCGCCGACCTTGCCGTCCACGCCGCGCTCGCCGAAGCCGCCGGGGATGCAGATCGCGTCCACGTCACCGAGCTGCTCGCGGGCGCCCTCGGGGGTCTCGCAGTCGACCGAGGTGACCCACTTGATCTCGACCTTGGCGTGGTTGGCGAAGCCGCCGTGGCGCAGCGCCTCGGTCACCGACAGGTAGGCGTCGGGCAGGTCGATGTACTTGCCGACCAGCGCGATCTTCACGGTGCGGCTGGGCTCGTGGACACGGCGCAGCAGGTCGTCCCACTGGGTCCAGTCCACGTCGCGGAACGGCAGGTCCAGGCGGCGCACGACGTAGGCGTCCAGGCCCTCGCTGTGCAGCACCTTCGGAATGTCGTAGATCGACTTGGCGTCGATGGCCGCGACCACGGCCTCCTCGTCGACGTCGCACATCAGCGAGATCTTGCGCTTGATGGCCTGCGGGACCTCGCGGTCGGCGCGGAGCACGATCGCGTCCGGCTGGATGCCGATGTTGCGCAGCGCGGCGACGGAGTGCTGGGTCGGCTTGGTCTTGAGCTCGCCGGAGGGGCCGATGTAGGGCAGCAGCGAGACGTGCACGAAGAAGACGTTGTCCCGGCCGACCTCGTGGCGGACCTGGCGGACGGCCTCCAGGAAGGGCAGCGACTCGATGTCGCCGACGGTGCCGCCGACCTCGGTGATGACGACGTCGACGTCCTCGGTCGCCATGCGGCGGATCCGCGACTTGATCTCGTTGGTGATGTGCGGGATGACCTGGACGGTGTCGCCCAGGTACTCGCCGCGGCGCTCCTTGGCGATCACCGTCGAGTAGACCTGGCCGGTCGTGACGTTGGCGCTGCCGTGCAGGTTGGTGTCGAGGAAGCGCTCGTAGTGGCCGATGTCGAGATCGGTCTCGGCGCCGTCGTCGGTGACGAAGACCTCGCCGTGCTGGAACGGGTTCATCGTGCCGGGGTCGACGTTCAGGTACGGGTCCAGCTTCTGCATCGTGACCCGCAGTCCGCGTGCCTTGAGCAGGGCCCCGAGGCTGGAGGCGGTCAGCCCCTTGCCGAGCGAGGAGGCGACGCCCCCGGTGACGAAGAGATGCTTGGTCGTCGTGCCGGCCTTACCGGAATGGGGCTGTGCCAAGAGGGGGCTCCCGTGGGTCGCGTCATCACCCGCACCGACCCGTCGCGGGGGTGCCAGAGGTGGTGGATCGAGAAGGGCTCCGAGTCGAACTCGGAACCAATCCACGGAGTACCAGGGTATCAGCCGTGCCGCCCACCTGCGCTCCGGTACCGCGCGCCCGGCGCGCCGGTTCCAGAAGCGCTCCCGGTCACCGCATGATCCGAAGTATTCTGCACGGACACCTTCCGGTTTCACGGCCCCACCGGCCCAAGCCGCCACAGCGGCCAACTGCCATACCGAGCAGGGCTCAGGGCTTCCACGATGGCGAGTCGTTCGTGGTTCCAGCCGTACTGCACCCCCGTCCCGCACAGTGTCCAGCACCCGCTCAATGTCCAGCACCCGCTCAGTCTTCACCGTGAACTGGAGAACCACGTGGCCGCCCGCATCGAGGACTACGCGCTCATCGGTGACATGCAGACTGCCGCCCTGGTCAGCCGGGACGGTGCGGTGGACTGGCTCTGCCTGCCCCGGTTCGACTCCCCCGCCGTCTTCGCCGGCCTGCTCGGCACGGACGAGCACGGCTTCTGGCGGATCGGCCCGGCCGAGCCGCTGCCCGAGCCGGCCGAGGAGGCGACGTCGCCCGGGGCGGGCGCGACGGCGCCGACGGGTGGCACGGAACAGGTCGCGGCGTTCGAGGACACCGGCGAGTTCCGGGCGCTGCCGCCGACCGCGGCCGCCCCCGCGCCGCCGGCCGCGCGCCGCCGCTACCGGGGCGACTCGCTGATCCTGGAGCAGGAATGGGACTCCCCCGGTGGGTCCGTTCGGGTGATCGACTTCATGCCGCCCCGCGGGCTGCCGGAGCGCGGCGCGGTGCCGCAGATGATCCGGATCGTCGAGGGTCTCAGCGGCCGGGTGCGGATGCGCTCCGCGCTCAGGATGCGCTTCTCGTACGGGCGTGTCGTGCCCTGGGTGCACCGGGTCGAGGTCGATGGGCAGACCAGGACGGTCGCCGTGGCCGGCCCTGACTCGGTCTGGCTCGACGGCGAGGCCGAGACCTACGGCCGCAACCTCACCACCTACGCGGACTTCACCGTCGGTGCGGGCGAGCGGATCGCCTTCGCGCTGACCTGGCAGCCCTCCCACCTGGGCCCGCCCGACATGCCGGACCCCGAGGACGCGCTGGCGACCACGGAGGAGTTCTGGAGCGACTGGGTCGCCCAGTGCACCTACCAGGGCCCCTACCGCGAGCCCGTGGTCCGCTCGCTGATCACCCTCAAGGCGCTCACCTACGCGCCCACCGGCGGCATCGTCGCCGCGCCGACCACCTCGCTGCCCGAGGACATCGGCGGGGTGCGCAACTGGGACTACCGCTTCACCTGGCTGCGGGACGCGACGATCACCCTCTCCTCGCTGCTGCGCACCGGCTACCGCGACGAGGCCCGCGCCTGGCGCGAGTGGTTGCTGCGCGCGGTCGCGGGCGACCCGGAGAACCTGCAGATCATGTACGGGATCGCGGGCGAACGGGAGCTGAGCGAGAGCACGCTGGACTGGCTGCCCGGCTACGAGGGTTCGGTCCCGGTCCGGATCGGCAACGGCGCGGCCGACCAGCTCCAGTTGGACGTGTACGGCGAGGTCGTCGAGGCGCTGCACCTGGCCCACATGACCGGCCTGGCCCGCAACGACCACGCCCACATGCTGCAGCTGCGGCTGATCTCCTGGCTGGAGGACCACTGGAACGACCCGGACGAGGGCATCTGGGAGGTCCGCGGCCCGCGCCGCCACTTCGTCCACTCCAAGGTGATGGCCTGGGTCGCGGTCGACCGCACGATCCGGATGATCGAGCAGACCCCGCACGAGGGCCCGCTGGAGCGCTGGCGCGAGCTGCGCGACACCATCCACGAGGACGTCTGCGCCAACGGCTACGACAAGGAACGCAACACCTTCACCCAGTCCTACGGCTCCCGCGAGCTGGACGCCTCGCTGCTGCTGATCCCCCAGGTGGGTTTCCTGCCGCCGGACGACAAGCGGGTGATCGGCACGATCGAGGCGATCCAGCGCGAGCTGCTGACCCCGGACGGCTTCGTGCTGCGCTACCCGACGAGCGGCGGCTCGGAGGGCGTGGACGGCCTGCCGGGCGACGAGGGCGCGTTCCTGGCCTGCTCGTTCTGGCTGGCGGACGACCTGGCGATGATCGGCCGCGTGGGCGAGGCGCGGGAGCTGTTCGACAGGCTGCTGGGCATCCGCAACGACGTCGGCCTGCTCGCGGAGGAGTGGGACCCCCGCCTCCAGCGCCAGGTGGGCAACTTCCCGCAGGCCTTCAGCCACGTCCCCCTGATCGACACGGCGCTCCGCCTCACGGCTGTCGCCGGTCTGCCGGGCCTCTGACGTTCGGCAGGGCAGCGCCTTGTGGGGCGCGAGGCTCTGCTCGATGAACTGCGTGCGCGACAAGCCCTCGCGCCCCTGATGGTGCAACCGACCCTCCGTCGTGACCTGTTACGCCCACGCGGTGGTGCCCCGCGCCCCTAACGCCTGCGCGGTCGGGTTTTGTATAGTTGAGGCACAAAATGCTGCTGCTGCCCACCCGGGAGACGACGTGCCGATGGACCTCACCGCCCGTGCCCTGCTGCTCGACATGGACGGCACGCTCGTCGACTCCGGTGCAGTCGTCATGCGGGTCTGGGGGCGCTGGGCGGCAGCCCATGGGCTCTCGCTTGCGCGGGTCGAGGAGGTCGTCCACGGTCGTCAGGGCCACGAGAGCATGGCGATCCTGCTGCCCGACCGGCCCGTCGCCGAGAACCTCGCCGACAACGCCCGGATGCTCGCCGAGGAGACGGCCGATCTCGACGGCATCGTGCCGATACCCGGCGCACCCGCGTTCCTCGCCGCGCTCGCGGGCGTTCCGCACGCCCTGGTGACCTCCGCCGACGTCGGCCTCTCCACCGGTCGCATGCGGGCCGCAGGCCTGGCGCTGCCGGACGTGCGGATCACCGCCGAGGATGTCAGCGCGAGCAAGCCGGACCCGGAGGGCTTCCTCAAGGGCGCGGCGCAGCTCGGCTTCACGCCGGAGGAGTGCGTGGTCTTCGAGGACTCCCCCGCCGGCGTCGCGGCCGGGCTCACCGCGGGCATGCGCGTGGTCGGCGTCGGCGCGGCGACGGCCGCCTACGGAGCGACGGCCTCCGTCGGCACCCTGGAGCAGGTCGCCGTCCTGCCGAACCCCGACGGCTCGGTGACGCTGCGCATCACGCCTCAGCGCTGAGAACGGTCCGCCGGGGCCTCCTGGACCACCCAGCCGTTGCCGTCCGGGTCGTTGAAGCTGACGAAGGAGTTCCACGGCCCGCCGGGACCGGACTGCTGCCCGTTCTCGCCGAAGTGGAACACCTCGCTGACGTCCACGCCGCGCCCGGCCAACTGCGCGTGGGCGGCCTGGATGTCGCTCACGCAGAGCTGGAGGCCCTGGTAGGTGCCGGGGGCGACGGGGGTCAGCCCGTCGCCGATGGTGATCGAGCAGGCGGAGCCTGGCGGGGTCAGCTGGACGACCCGCACCTTCTCGCTCATCCGGCGGTCGACGTCGACGGCGAAGCCCAGCTGTTCGCTGTAGAAGGCCTTGGCCCGGTCGACGTCGGAGACGGGCAGCACGACGACCTCGAGAGTCCAGTCCATGAGGTCCACCGTAGGCCCTGTCTCAGCGCTGCGACGTGAGTTCGTCGTAGACGCTGAGGACCTGGGCCACCGTGTCCGCCTCCGTCGGCCAGGTCTCGGCCTGCACCGGGCCCGCCTGGGCCAGTTCGGCCCGGCGCTCCGGATCGGCCAGCAGGGAGGAGACCGCCGCGGCCAGCGCCGTCGCGTCCCCCGGAGGGACCAGCACCGCCGCGTCGCCGACCAGCTCGGGCAGGCCGCCCACGGCCGTCGCGACAACCGGCACACCGGCGCGCAGCGCCTCCTGGGCGACCATCGGGCGGGCCTCCCAGCGGGAGGAGATGACGACCACGTCGGCGGCGGCCAGCAGATCCGCCACGTCCTCGCGGTAGCCGAGCAGCCTGGCCGGCAGCCGCTCCGACTTGATCCGGGCCTTGAGCGCCGGCTCCTCCGCCCCCACGCCCGCGATGACGAGCAACGGCTCCTCGCCCCCGCGCCAGCCGGAGGCGGCGTCCAGCAGCAGCTGGAAGTTCTTCTGCGGCGTCAGCCGTCCGATGGCCAGCACGATCGGGCGGTCGGGCGCGTGGCTCTTGGCGTCCTTCGAGCCCTTGGTCGCCAGCAGCTGACGACGCGTCGCCTCCCGGTCCGCCGTCGCGGGCGCCAGCGGCGGGGCCACGACCGGGCCGAGCCGGGCGTCGGTCGCGCCGAGGTCGCGGGCGCGGGCGACGAGGTCCGAGGAGGCCCCGAGCATCAGGTCCGCGGCGCGGGCGACGCGACGTTCCATCATCCGCAGCAGCCGCCGCTCGACGCCGGTGGCCAGGTTCGCCGAGTGCGAGGTGACCACGAGCGGGATCTCCACCCGGGCGGTGCGCAGCGCGAGGTCGGACAGGAGCGCCGCCCGCAGGCCGTGGGCGTGGACCAGCGAGGCGCGGGCGAAGGCGCGACGCAGCTCGCCGACGGCGGCCGTGTCGGTGCGCGGACCGGGCGTCGGAGTGATCTCCACGGGGTGGAAGCGCGCCCCTGCGCCGGAGAAGCCGAACAGCTCGTCGGTCTCGGCCGGCCCGCACACGGTGACCTCGACCCCGTGCGCGCTCAGGCCTTCGGCCAGCGACCGCACGTGCGCGCCGATGCCGCCGGTGGTGCCGGCCAGCACGAGGACGGCCTTGAGGTCGCCGCTCGACACAGCTGGGCTCGGCGCAGCAGGGGTGGTGTGCTCCACGTTCCGCGTCGTCTCTCTTCGCTCGGGGGTGTCGGGTTCGGGGGATCGGGTTCGGGGTGCCGGGTGCTGCCGGGGTCAGGCTCAGGCGATGGACGGCCCGATTCCGGTCCTTCGGCTGCACCACCATGACAGTTCGTCCGGGACTTTGACAGTGGACGTACGTCAGCCGCCCTGACGCGTCGTGCCTGCGCGCGCGGCGGCCAGCAGCTCCTCGGCGTGCGCGCGGCCCAGCTCGGAGTCCTCCAGGCCGGCCAGCATCCGGGAGAGCTCGCGCACCCGCTCGGCGTCGTTGAGGGTCTTCACGCCGCTGCGGGTGACCGTGCCGTCGACCGTCTTCTCGACCACCAAGTGGCGGTCGGCGAACGCGGCCACCTGCGGCAGGTGGGTCACCACGACGACCTGCGAGGTGCGGGCGAGCCGCGCCAGGCGACGGCCGACCTCGACGGCGGCCTTGCCGCCGACGCCGGCGTCGACCTCGTCGAAGAGGTAGGTCGGGACGGGGTCGGCGCCCGCGAAGACGACCTCGACCGCGAGCATCACCCGGGAGAGCTCACCGCCGGAGGCGCCCTTGGCGATCGGGCGCGGCGGCGCGCCCGGGTGCGGGGCGAGCAGCACCTCGACCTCGTCCACGCCGTGGGGGCCGAAATCCGCCGTCCGGGTGATCCCGAAACTCACCCGCGCGTGCGGCATGGCCAGCTCGGTGAGCTCGGCGGTCACCGCCTCGGCGAAGGTCTGGGCGGCGGAGCGCCGGGCCGTGCTCAGCTGCTCCGCGAGCGCGGACACCGTCTCCGTCAGCGACGCCTGCTCCTCTTCGAGAGCACTGATCGTGTCGTCGTCGCCGTCCAGCTCGGAGAGCCGGCGGCCCGCCTGCTCGTTCCAGGTCAGGACGGAGGCGATCCCCTCCTGCGCGTTGCCGTACTTCCGCACCAGATGCGCCAGCACCGCGCGGCGCTCCTCGACCGCCGCCAGCCGGACCGGGTCCGCGTCCAGGTCCTCGGCGTAGCCGGCCAGCTCCTGGCCGATGTCGGCCAGCAGGTACGAGACCTCGCCGACCCTCTCCGCCAGTGCGCCGAGCCGCTCGTCGTGCGAGCGGACCGCGTCCAGCGCCCGCCTCGCCTGTGCGACCAGCAGGCCCGCGTCAACCACGTCGGGGTCGTTCGGGTCGCCCGCCAGCGCGCTGTGGGCGAGCGTGGCGGCCGAGGAGAGCGCGTCGGCGTGGCCGAGCCGCTCCGACTCGGCGGCCAGCTCCTCGTCCTCCAGCTCGCGCGGCTCTGCGGCGGCGATCTCGTCCAGGCCGAAGCGGAGCAGATCCGCCTCCTGGGCCCGCTCGCGCGCCCGCGTGGTCAGCTCCTCGAGCGTCGCCGCGACCTCGCGCAGGCGGCGGTAGGAGGTCTGGTAGTCCGTCAGCGGCTCGGCGACGGAAGGACCGGCGTAGCGGTCCAGCGCGCCGCGCTGGCGGGCCGGCTGCAGCAGGCGCTGCTGGTCGGACTGCCCGTGCACCGCGATCAGGTCCTCGCCCAGCGTCTGCAGCAGGCTGACCGGCACCGTGCGTCCGCCCACGTGGGCGCGGGAGCGCCCCTCCGCCGAGACCGTGCGGCTGAGCAGCAGGGAGCCCTCGTCCAGCTCGGCCCCCGCCTCCAGCGCACGCTCCGCGGCAGGGGAGCCCACCGGCAGCTCCACCCGCCCCTCGACGACGGCCCGCTCGGCCCCGGTGCGCACCAGCCCCGGGTCCGCGCGACCGCCAAGGAGCAGGCCGAGGCTGGTCACCACCATGGTCTTGCCCGCCCCGGTCTCACCGGTGACGACGTTGAACCCTGGCGCCAGTTCAACGACAGCGTCGTCGATGACACCCAGGGCTCGTATCCGCATCTCCTCCAGCACGCCCCTGACGATACGAGGTCCGGGGCCCTTCCCGCGACGAGCCACCCTCGCGCACGTACTTCGAGCATCTGTACGAGCACGCACGGACTGGGCGTCCGGAGAGTGCGTCAGTCCTCGTCGGCGGTACCGCGCCAGCCGGTGACCGGCAGTTGGAACTTGTGGACCAGGCGCTTCGAGAACGGCGCGCGGTGCAGCCGGGCCAGGAGAACTGGATTGTGCCCCTTGCGAACTTCCACCCTGGCCCCCGGCGGCAGCTCGAAGGTGCGGCGGCCGTCACACCACAGGACGCCGTGCGGGGTGCGCTGCTGGACCTGCACCTCCAGCACGGAGTGGGGCGAGGTCACCAGCGGGCGGGCGAAGAGGGCGTGCGCGCTGATCGGGACCATCAGCAGCGCCTCCACCTCCGGCCAGACCACCGGGCCGCCGGCCGAGAAGGCGTACGCGGTCGAGCCGGTCGGCGTCGCGCAGACCACGCCGTCGCAACCGAAGCTGGACACCGGCCGTCCGTCGACGCCGGTCACGACCTCGATCATGCGCTCGCGGGAACCCTTCTCGACGCTGGCCTCGTTCAGCGCCCAGTCGGTGTGGATGACCCGGCCGTCCTCGCGCACGACGACGTCGATCGTCATCCGCTCCTCGACCTCGTAGTCCTTGGCCACCACGCGTTGGACGACCTTCTGCAGGTCGTCCCGCTCGGCCTCGGCGAGGAAGCCGACCCGGCCCAGGTTCACCCCGAGCATCGGCACGCCGAACTCGCGCGCCAGCTCGGCGCCGCGCAGCAGCGTCCCGTCACCGCCCAGCACCAGGATCAGCTCGCAGCCCTCGCCTGCGGCGGGCCCGAGCGGAACGGCCTCGACACCCTCGGGGAAGCCCATGTCGGGGGCCTCCGCGGCGAGGACGCGCAGCTTGATGCCCTCCTTGAGGAGACCCTCGACCAGGCATTGGACGCTCTGCAGCGCGGCTTCCCGCCCGGTGTGCGCGAGCATGAAGACCGTGCGCTCGGCCGGAACCGTCATGGCGGTCGGGGTGGGCGAAGACGGGGCGGACAGGTCAGGCATGGGCTCCTCCAGCGCGGGCCCGGACGTCCTCGGCCGGACTGCGCCTCCCCCTCGTGGACGATCGTGACGGCAACGGCTGTCAGGGACGCTCTTCGACCCTACCCGTTGGGATGCCTTCTCCTCCGGTCCTATTTCCGGACTTACTGAGGCCCGTCGACCACGGCGCGGACGGCCTCGGCGGGATCGAGCGGAGGCGCGTCGCGGCGGAACCAGAGGAAGTACTCGACGTTGCCGGACGGCCCCGGCAGCGGGCTTGCCGTCACCGCCCGCACGCCGAGCCCGAGCTCGGCGCCCTGCGCGGCGACCTTCTCGATCATCTCCTGCCGCAGCTGCGGGCTGCGGACCACGCCGCCGCTGCCGAGGCGCTCCTTGCCCACCTCGAACTGCGGCTTCACCATCAGCACAAGGTCGCCGTCCTCGCGCGTCACGGCGACCAGCGCCGGCAGCACGAGCCCGAGCGGGATGAAGGAGAGGTCGCTGACGACGAGGTCGACCGCCGTGCCGCCGATCTGCTCCAGGGTGAGCTCGCGCACGTTCGTGCGGTCCATGACGACGACCCGGTCGTCACTCTGCAGGGACCAGGCGAGCTGCCCGTAGCCGACGTCCACGGCCAGCACCTGGCGCGCCCCGGCGCGCAGCAGCACGTCGGTGAACCCGCCGGTGGACGCGCCCGCGTCCAGGCAGAGCCGCCCCTCGACGGCGAGCCCCTGCGGGGTGAACGCGGCGAGCGCGCCGGCGAGCTTGTGCCCGCCACGGGAGACGTAGTCGGGGTCGTTGTCGTCCTTCGCGACGACGACGGCTGCTGCGGTCTCCACCTGCGTGGCGGGCTTCGTCGCCACCGTCCCGCCGACCGTCACCCGCCCTGCGGCGATCAACTCGCTGGCGTGCTCCCGCGAGCGCGCCAGCTTGCGACGGACCAACTCGGCGTCCAGACGGCGTCGTGCGACTGCCACGTACGGTTCAGCTCCTGCCCAGTGCGTTCAACGGCGTGGGCGCCTGCCCCGACCGTTCCTCCAACCCCGCGAGCGTATCCCGGAGCGCCTCGTGCACCTCCCCGTACACCCCGGCCCTCGCCTCGGCCGGCACGTCCCCAATCGCGGCGAGCCGCGCAAGCGCGGTGTCGACGGCGGCGTGCCCGGTCTCGACGACGGCCGGAAGCGGGGTCGGGGACGCGGCAACGGGCGCAGGCGCGAGGCCCTCCGGCCGGAGCCCGGCGTCAGCGGGCCGCGCAGCCGCGCCATCCACCGATGCGAGAGCGCCCGCCGGGCGCGCGAGCGGCCCCACACCCGGGGCCTGGCCAGGCCCGGGACGCGGACCCTCCGGCGGGCGCTCGGCGTGAGACGCCCGTGAGGCAGCCTCATCCACCGGCGTGCCAGCGCCCGACAGCCGCTCCGCAGCAGGCGCGCCGAAGGCCCCCACAGCCGAAGCCGGACCTGCCCCAGGAACCCCGCGCCAAGCCGAAGGCCCGGGACGCGGACCCTCCGGCAAAAGCTCGGCGCCAGCCGCCCGTGACGCAGCCGCATCCACCGGCGTGCCAGCGCCCGACGGGCGCTCCGCGGCAGGCGCAGGCGCGAGGCCGTCCGGGCGCGCGAGCGGCCCCACGGCCGGGGCCGAGCCTGCCCCGGGCCCCGGAACCTCGCGCCGGCCCGAAGGCCCGGGACGCGGACCGTCCGGCAAAAGCTCGGCGTCAGCCGCCCGTGGGGGCGAGCTGAGTGGCCGGCGGGAGGGGGGCTGGTGGGGTGGGGTCGGGTCAGTCATCGGATGGCGTCGGCTTGGGGGTCTGCTTCTTCGCGGTCGCCTTCTTGGCCGCCGCAGGCTTCGCGGGCGCGCCCTTCTTCGCCGGCGCGGCCTTCTTCGCCGGGGTGGCCTTCTTCGCGGTGGCCGGCTTCTTCGCCGCTGGTGCGGACTTCTTCGCCGAGGCTGGCTTCTCCGGGGCGGGGGCCGCCTTCGTGGTGGGCTTGCGAGCCGGGGATTTCTTCGCCGGCGCCGGAGCCGGCTTCGGCGTCGCGCGCTCTCGCATCGCGGGGACCGCGGCCGCGCGGCGGGCGGCGGCTGCCGCGGCGTCCGGGTCGTCGTCCACGACGACCCGGACCGGGCGGGGGCGTTCCTCCGCCTGGGGGAAGGCCTCGTCCGCTCGGGCCGGGGCGGGCGCGGGGGACGTGTCCGCGGCGCCGCCCTGCAACTGACGGAGCTGCCGCTCCAGGAACTCCAGGACCACGCCCGCCTGCACGACGCCGTCGCCCAGCCGGTGCCACGCCTTCTCGGCCTCCGTACGGGCCCGCTCGACCACCTCGTCCGCGATCTCGCGCACCTGAGGAGGCAGCTTCGCCCGCACCTCCTCCGCCACCCCGGTCGCGACACCGGTGGCGATCTTCACGTAGTCGCGAACCATCTCGCGCATGCCGCCCTCGTCCACACGTCCCTCCACTGCTCGCCTTCCTCCCGACGCTACCGCCTCCGCCGCCGCTGCGGTGGCCTGGCGCTGCGGTACGGTCGGTCGGAGGTTCACCCAACGCCCGCCACGCCCGCCCGGCCCGCCACGCAAGGAGCACCACCCCGGATGGCCACCGCGCTCGAATGCCGCGAAGCACTGACCACCTTCAGCGAGAACCTCGGCAAAGCCTCCGGCAACGCCCGCGCCGCCGCCCAGCTGGACCGCTCGCTCACCTGCTGGATCACCGATCTCGACATCACCTTCGCCGGCCGCCTGCGCGACGGCCGGATCCACGACCTGGTCGAGACCCCCGGCAAGCCCGCCGAAAGGGCGCAGATCCGTCTCGCGATGGCCGGCGACGACCTGGTCGCGATGGTCGACGGCTCGCTCCACTTCGCCAAGGCGTGGGGCTCCGGACGAGTGAAGGTGGAAGCGAGCATCTTCGACCTGTTGAAGCTGCGCGGCCTGCTCTAGCTGTTCACGATGCCTCAGAGCCCCAGCTCGGCCAGCGCCTTGTGCCACTCCGGCACCGCGCGGCCCGCGTCCGCCGCCGCCCAGGTCGCCGCACAGAGCGCGCGCAGGCCCGCATAGGGGTCCGCGCCGCGCTCCTCGCCGAAGGCGAGCCGACCGTCCTGGCGCGGCGCGACCGTCCAGCCGCCGCAGCGGAACGCGTCCTCGCCCACCCGCTCCACCGCCGCCGGGACCTCCAGCAGCCCGCGCAGGTCCCCGGCCAGGTAGGTCGGGCGGAACTTGACCTCCGCCTCCGGCAGATCGGCCGGGCGAGTCACGCCGGTGAAGACCAGTAGGCTGTCCACGCCGCCGTTGAACGCGCCCTCGATGTCCGTGTCCAAGCGGTCGCCGACGACCAGCGGGCGCTTCGCGCCGGTGCGGATCACCGTCTCGCGGTGCATCGGCGGCAGCGGCTTGCCCGCGACCTCGGGCTCGACGCCCGTCGCCGTCCGGACCGCCGCGACCAGCGTGCCGTTGCCGGGCGCGGTGCCACGCGCGGTCGGGATCGTCAGGTCGGTGTTGGAGGCCACCCACGGCAGCCCCCGCTGCACCGCGTAGGACGCCTCCGCGAGCTGCTGCCAGCCGACGGCCGGGTCGTAGCCCTGGACCACGGCCGCCGGGCCCTCGTCGAGCGAGCGCACCGGTACGAGCCCGCGCTCGCGCACCGCCTCCATCAGCCCCTCCCCGCCGATCACCAGGACCGCCGCGCCGGGCAGCAGCTTCTCCGCGACCAGCCGCGCGGCAGCCTGCGCCGAGGTGATCACATCCGCCGGCTCCGCCGCGATACCGAGCTCGGTCAGGTGCGCCGCGACCGCCTGCGGCGTGCGCGAGGCGTTGTTGGTGACGTACGCGAGATGCATGCCGGCCGCGCGCGCCGCGTCCAGAGACGGCACGGCGTGCGGGATCGCCGCCTGGCCCGCGTAGACGACGCCGTCCAGGTCCAGCAGCGCCGTGTCGTAGGCGAGGTGGAGGGGCTGCTGCTCAACGGACATCGGGTGACTCTCCCTGCTGTTCGGGCTGCGGGTCGGGCGCTGACTCCGGCCCGTCCGTGTGCTCCGGACCGGGCCGTACTCCCCCGACCGTACCGAAGCCGCCCGCCCTGGCCTTCAGCGTGGCCCTCGTCTGCCGCAGCGCGGCCCGGTAGTGCTTGGCCGACGGGCGCATCGCCACCGCCAGGGCCAGATGCTCGGCCGATGCCTCGAAATCGCCGAGCCGCGCGGCGGCCAGCCCCCAGCCGAACTGGGCGTAGTCGTCGGAGGGATCCGCCAGCGCGACGGTCCTGAAATTCTCCAGCGCCGCCGCGTACGCCCGCGCCTCGAACTGCGCCCGGGCCAGCGCCTCGCGGATCGCCCGCGACTCCGGCTCCGCCTCCACCGCATGACTGAGCAGCTGTACCGCCGCCCCGGCATTGCCCTGGTCCAGCAGCGCGCTGCCGCGCCGGAACCAGTCGTACACCTCGCCGCTGGGCCGCCCCTGCTCGCTCATCCGTCCCAGTCCTCCCATGCCCGGTCCTCCCATGGCCAGCCTCCCGCGCGTGGACCATCCGGCCTTCTGGCGATCAACAACCACACATATCCGATTACCATGCCCAGAGTGAGAGCTGTCAGTGCTGACGATGCGAGCGAAACCCGGTACGGCGACGCGGGGCGCGTCGCCGCGTGCGGACTTTCGCTCAATCCCTTCCGCGGTCTTCGCTACGACCCCGAGCGGGTCAGCTCCCTGGCCGCGGTCACCTCGCCCCCCTACGACGTGGTCGATCCCGACGGCCGCGTCCGGCTGGAGGACAGCGACCCGCACAACGTCGTCCGGCTGATCCTGCCGCGCCCGGAACCGACCGCCGAGGACGGCTACCGGCACGCGGCCCGGTTGCTCGGCGACTGGCAGCGCACCGGCATCCTCGCCGCCGACCCGGTGCCCGCCCTCTACGTCTACGAGCAGCAGACCAGCCCCGAGGACGGCGGCCTGCTCCAGCGCGGACTCATCGGCGCGCTCGCGGTCAGCGACGCACGGGCGGGCATGGTGCTGCCGCACGAGGACGTCATGCCGCGCCCGGTCGCCGACCGGGTCGGCCTGATGCGCACGACCAAGGCGAATCTGGAGCCTCTGCTCCTCACCTACCGCGGTGACGGCCGCGCAGCCGGGGTCGTCGAGGACGCCGCCGCGCGGGATCCGCTGATCGAGACGACGACGAGCGACGGCACCCGCCACCGTCTCTGGGCTGTCACGGCCCACGAGGAGTTGGCCGCCGTCTCCGCCGACCTGGCCACCTGCCGTGCACTGATAGCCGACGGGCACCACCGCTGGGCGATGTACCTGCGCCTCCAGCGCGAGCACCGGCATCTCGCGCAGAGCCCCTGGGACCGGGGCATGGTGCTGCTGGTCGACACGGCGCAGTACCCGCTGCGGGTACGCGCGATCCACCGGGTGCTGCAACGGCTGCCGGTCGCCGAGGCGCTGGCCCGGCTGGACGCCTCGGGCAGCGACGCGTGGTCGGTCACCGATCTCGGCGACCGGCAGGGCGACGCCCTGACCGCCCTGGCGGCCGCGAAGGCGGCCGGCACGGGAGCCTTCCTGCTCGCGGGCGACGGCCGGTACCGCCTGGTCGCCGGCCCGGACGAGAAGACTCTGGACGCCACCGTCCCGCTCAACCTTCCGGAGGAGTACCGGCGCCTGGACGCGACAGTGCTCCACTCGGTCCTGCTCGACCACGTCTGGCGGGTCCCCGACGACCCCGAGCACATCGGCTATCTGCACGACACCGACGCGGCGGTGCGGGAGGCCGCGCGCCTCGGCGGCACGGCAGTGCTGCTGCACCCGGTCGAGGAGGGCGTGGTCCGACGCCTGGCCGAGCAGGGCGTCACGATGCCGCGGAAGTCGACGTCGTTCGGCCCCAAGCCGGCGACGGGACTGGTCCTGCGCAACCTCCGACTCGACTGAGACCACGCGGCTGCAACTGAACTGAAACGCGGAAGGGGCCCGCCCCGGTCGTCGACCGGGGCGGGCCCCTTCTCTGCTCTCTGCCTGACCTGGAATCTGGTCGAGGTCAGCGCTGCTGGGCGCCGCCGGAGTGGCCGAAGCCCTCCTCCTCGTCCTCTTCCTCGTCGTCCTCGTAGTAGTCCTCGCCGGAACCGTCGGCGAACATGCCCTCGCCTTCGGCCTCGACGTCATCGGCGTCGAGGGCGTTGCCGATCTGGACGGCCTCGTCGTCGTCCTCGTCCTCGTCGTCGTCCGAGTCCTCGTGGGCGTCCTCGGCGTAGCCTTCGCCGGCGTCGCGGAGGTCGCCGGAGATGTCACCGCCGTCCTCGTCGTCGTCCGAGATGTCCGCGTCCTCGTCGAGAGCGTCGACGAACTCGATGCCGTCCAGCTTGGCCAGACGCTCGGCGGCGTCGGTCATGCCGCTCTGGTCCACCTCGACGGCCTTGGCGAACCACTCGCGGGCGTCGTCCTCACGACCGACCGCGAGCAGCGCGTCGGCGTAGGCGTAGCGCAGGCGCGCGGTCCACGGCTGGACCGAGTGCGACGCCAGCTCGGGCGACTCCAGGGTCACCACGGCGGCCTCGTACTGCTCCATGTCGCTGCGCGCACCGGCCGCGACGAGACGCATCTCGACCTGGCCGGCCTTGTCCAGCTGCTTGACCTCCGGCGCACCCGCCATCTCGAGCGCCCGCTCCGGACGACCGAGGCCACGCTCGCAGTCGGCCATGACCGGCCACAGGTCCGCAGAGCCGGTCATCCGGCGAGCCGCGCGGAACTCGGTCAGCGCCTCGGAGTAACGCTCGGTCACGTAGGACGCGAAGCCTGCCGCCTCACGGACAGCGGCGACACGGGAGGCGAGACGCAGCGCGACGCGCGAGTAGGCGTAGGCCTGCTCGGGCTCGGAGTCCAGCAGCCGCGCGACCATGACGAGGTTCTTGGCGACATCGTCGGCCAGCGTCTTCGGGAGGCTCATCAGCTCCTGGCGGACATCGGCATCGATCTCCTGACCCGTGACGTCCTCGTCGATCGGCAGTCGACGCGTCGGCTCACTGCGCCGCTCGTCGCCGCCGCCGTAGCCGGCGTCCCGCCGCTCGAAGCGGTCTCCGCCACGGTCGTCGCGACGCGGAGCGCGGTCACGGTCACCGTAGGACGGACGGTCGTCGCGACGGAAGCCGCCACCACTGGAGGGACGGTCGTCACGACGCGGGGCACGGTCACGATCACCGTAGGACGGGCGGTCGTCGCGACGGAACCCGCCACCGCCGCTGGAGGGGCGGTCGTCACGACGGGGCGCACGGTCACGGTCGCCGTAGGAGGGACGGTCATCCCGACGCGGAGCGCGGTCGCGGTCACCGTAGGAGGGACGGTCATCGCGACGGGGGGCACGGTCGCGGTCACCGAAGGAGGGCCGGTCATCCCGACGGAACCCGCCACCGGAGGGGCGGTCGTCACGACGCGGAGCGCGGTCGCGGTCACCGTAGGAGGGACGGTCATCCCGACGCGGGGCACGGTCGCGGTCACCGTACGAGGGACGGTCATCCCGACGCGGGGCACGGTCACCGAACGACGGGCGATCGTCGCGACGGAACCCGCCACCACCGGAAGGACGGTCGTCACGACGCGGAGCGCGGTCGCGATCCCCATAGGAGGGACGGTCATCGCGACGCGGGGCACGGTCACGGTCACCGAAGGAGGGACGATCGTCACGACGGAACCCGCCACCACTGGAGGGACGGTCGTCGCGACGGGGGCCACGATCACCGAACGAAGGGCGGTCATCGCGACGGAAGCCACCGCCCGAGGGGCGGTCGTCCCGGCGGGGCGCGCGGTCGCGGTCACCGTAGGAGGGACGGTCATCGCGACGCGGGGCGCGGTCGCGGTCACCGAAGGACGGGCGGTCATCGCGACGCGGGGCACGGTCGCGGTCACCCTGGGACGGACGGTCGTCACGGTCACGCCCGAACGAGGGCCGGTCGTCCCGACGGAAGCCACCACCCCGGGAATCGCGGGAGTCGCGAGAGTCACGGGCGTCCCGACGGCCCGCGCCGCCAGCGCCCTGGGGGCCGTCGCCCGACCGGCGCTCCGGTCGTCCGTTGGGGGGGTATGCCATTGGGGTGACTCCTGTCTGGACTGCTCTGCTTCGTGGCGCCGGCTGAAGAAGCAGCCACCGCGCTGTCACTCATTCTCCCGCACTCGACAGACCGCCGCTCACGGGATGGGCACGCAAAAAAGCCGAGGCCCCAGCACATCACTGGGGCCTCGGCTCTGAAAGGTTGTTCGGCGGCGTCCTACTCTCCCACAGGGTCCCCCCTGCAGTACCATCGGCGCTGTGAGGCTTAGCTTCCGGGTTCGGGATGTAACCGGGCGTTTCCCTCACGCTATGACCACCGAAACTCTATGAAACTGTCAACCCCCGCGATCATCAAAGATCCGGGACGGTCGTTGTTTCAGAACAACACAGTGGACGCGTAGCAACTATGGACAAGCCCTCGGCCTATTAGTACCGGTCAGCTCCACCCCTTACAGGGCTTCCACATCCGGC